>NZ_JAJCNG010000001.1:0-317964 GCF_020561005.1 Mediterraneibacter sp. 210702-DFI.3.120
TATATTCTACTGCCTTATCTTCAGCGTCTGACTGTTCATACCCTGCTAAAATGTAAAATTCAGTAGCTTGTTCAATATCCTTTGTAGTAATAACACCACCGGATTTACCTCTTGCATAAATAGACTCATCTGTTTTATCTCGATAGGGATCCAATAATTGTCCGGCTTTCTTCATCAAATCAATATTAGACTCTTTTTCATTTATCACATAGATATTCTCGACTTTAAGTGGTCGAACGTCTGCATTATATGGGAAATAGTAAAATATAATTTTTTTACCTTCCTTTAGATTTTCTAATTCATAACCACAATTTCTACAATCTAACTGCAGTGTATCGACATTTTTTAAATCCTCATCTTGTTCATTCAATTTATCCAAACGAACAACTATATTATTATTCTCTATAGATTCTACAATCCCGCTTCTGTTAAGATGGTATACCCCCGAAGAATACATTGTGTCATTTCTTTTTTTTAGTCCTAATAATGCCAAAAGCACACCTAAAATGCATAAGACATATATTATTTTTTTCTTCATTAAGTTTCACCACACGTTTATTTTTAAAATGGAAGAGAAAATACTTTCTCTTCCACATCCTGATACATAACAAACTATTTTCTATAGTCACGAACCTAAAATATAAACCATAGATCAACAAATTTTCTTCAAGACTTTCATTTTCTCTACAGCTTAAAAACTGTTCCTTTAAGATCTGAATATTGTGATGTATCTAAATTAAGATAATACACTCCATTATCCCAACCATCCGAAACCATTGCTGTATTAAATGTTGTATTATTTACAATAATTTGGGCATATCCCTCAACTGCCATCGTATGCCCATTTCTTCCGTCTGATAAACTAATTCCACAATGAATCATCCCTATATCGCCTCTATTAATAGCTGTTCTATAAAAGTGAACCGGTTCATTTATTTCAAATATAACAAATAAAACTTTCTGCGTCAATATTTTTTATATTTTCAATATTTTTTACAGTATATTTCCTTATTTTTTATGCATTTTCACTGTTTTTTCTATCATACTCGCTGATTTACTGCATAATCTTTATTTGGAATTAATCTTATGCGTAACATGATTATTTTGACCACCTTTGTATTTTTACAGTTCTTGGGGAACGTTTCCCCCGCTTTCGTTGACCAAAATAGAATTTCTGCTAATCAAGTCATTGAACCGCTTCCAAATCCTCCCCTAAATAACACTTTCCCAATATAAAGTCAAAAAAATCTCCCCTCACACCAAATGAAATCTAATTGATTCCATCAGATATGAGGGGAGATTCTATTTTTTATGATTCACTTTTCAGTGTACTTCCAAAGAAGCTTCTATGTATAATCTACTAACAACTATATTTAAGCGTTCTTCTTGGCAATTGCTGCCTGTGCTGCTGCAAGACGAGCGATCGGTACACGGAATGGTGAGCAAGATACATAGTCAAGTCCGATGCTGTCGCAGAACTCTACGGAGCTTGGATCTCCACCGTGCTCTCCACAGATACCTACATGCAGGCTTGGATTAACCGGTTTTCCGAGTTCAATAGCCATCTTCATGAGCTTGCCAACACCAACCTGATCCAGTTTTGCAAATGGATCGTTCTCGAAGATCTTAGCATCATAGTAAGCATCAAGGAACTTACCAGCGTCATCACGGGAGAATCCGTATGTCATCTGTGTAAGGTCGTTTGTTCCGAAGCAGAAGAAGTCAGCTTCTTTTGCGATATCGTCAGCTGTAAGAGCAGCTCTTGGGATCTCGATCATTGTACCAACCTCGTACTCAAGGTCGCTTCCAGCTGCTGCGATCTCAGCGTCAGCTGTCTCTACAACGAATTTCTTAACGTATTTGAGCTCTTTGATATCTCCAACGAGTGGGATCATGATCTCAGGTTTTACGTTCCAATCCGGATGAGCTTTCTTTACATTGATTGCTGCACGGATAACAGCGCTTGTCTGCATCTTAGCAATCTCTGGGTATGTAACTGCAAGACGGCATCCACGGTGTCCCATCATTGGGTTGAACTCGTGCAGGCTGTCGATAATAGCTTTGATCTGGTCAACTGTTTTGCCCTGAGCATCAGCCAGTTTCTTGATGTCCTCTTCCTCTGTAGGAACGAACTCATGAAGCGGTGGGTCAAGGAAACGAATTGTAACCGGGTTACCTTCAAGAGCTTCGTAAAGTTTCTCGAAGTCTCCCTGCTGCTCTGGAAGAATCTTAGCAAGTGCTGCTTCTCTTTCTTCTACTGTCTCTGCACAGATCATCTCACGGAATGCGTCGATTCTGTTGCCTTCGAAGAACATATGCTCTGTACGGCAAAGTCCGATACCTTCTGCACCAAGCTCACGAGCTTTCTTAGCGTCAGCCGGTGTATCAGCGTTTGTACGAACCTTCATAGTTCTGTACTTGTCAGCCCATCCCATGATTCTTCCGAACTCACCAGCGATTGTAGCGTCTACAGTCGGGATGATTCCGTCATAGATAGCACCTGTGGATCCATCAAGTGAGATTGCATCTCCCTCGTGGAATTCTTTTCCACCAAGTGTAAATTTCTTATTAGCTTCGTCCATTGTGATGTCACCACAACCAGATACGCAGCATGTTCCCATTCCACGAGCAACTACAGCTGCGTGAGATGTCATACCACCACGAACTGTCAGGATACCCTGAGCAGACTTCATACCTGTGATATCTTCTGGTGATGTTTCAAGACGAACAAGGATAACTTTCTCTCCTCTTGCAGCCCACTCTACAGCGTCATCAGCTGTGAATACGATCTTACCACAAGCAGCTCCTGGTGATGCTCCAAGTGCTTTTGCCATTGGTGTAGCAGCTTTCAAAGCTTTCGCATCGAACTGTGGGTGAAGCAGGGAATCAAGGTTACGAGGGTCGATCATTGCAACAGCCTCTTCCTCTGTTCTCATTCCTTCATCTACAAGGTCGCAGGCAATCTTAAGAGCTGCCTGAGCTGTTCTCTTACCATTACGTGTCTGAAGCATGTACAGTTTACCGTGCTCTACAGTGAATTCCATGTCCTGCATATCTCTGTAGTGAGTCTCCAGAGTCTTGCATACATCTTTGAACTGTGCGAATGCTTCTGGGAACTTCTGCTCCATCTCGGAAATGTGCATAGGTGTACGAACACCGGCAACAACGTCCTCTCCCTGAGCGTTTGTCAGGAACTCTCCGAACAGACCATTCTCTCCTGTAGCAGGGTCACGTGTGAAAGCAACACCTGTACCACAGTCATCTCCCATATTACCAAATGCCATCATCTGTACGTTGACAGCTGTTCCCCATGAATAAGGGATGTCATTGTCACGGCGGTATACGTTAGCTCTTGGGTTATCCCATGAACGGAATACAGCCTTAACAGCTTCCATAAGCTGTACCTTAGGATCTGTCGGGAAGTCCTCACCGATCTTCTCTTTGTACTCAGCCTTGAACTGCTCTGCAAGTTTCTTAAGATCATCAGCGTCAAGATCTACATCCTGTTTAACACCTTTCTCTTCTTTCATCTTGTCGATCAGTTCCTCGAAGTATTTCTTACCAACTTCCATAACTACATCGGAGAACATCTGGATGAATCTTCTGTAGCAGTCCCAAGCCCAACGTGGGTTGCCTGAAGCTTTTGCCAGTGTCTCAACAACCTCTTCGTTAAGTCCAAGGTTAAGAATTGTATCCATCATACCAGGCATAGAAGCTCTAGCTCCTGAACGTACGGAAACGAGAAGCGGGTTCTCTTTATCTCCGAATTTCTTACCTGTAATTCCTTCCATCTTATCGATAGCTTCCATGATCTGAGCCATAATCTCATCGTTGATCTGTCTGCCATCCTCATAGTACTGTGTACAAGCCTCTGTTGTTACTGTGAATCCCTGTGGTACAGGAAGACCCAGATTTGTCATCTCTGCCAGGTTTGCGCCTTTTCCACCGAGAAGGTTTCTCATATCTGCGTTACCTTCAGTGAACATATAAACCCATTTTGCCATGATCAATGACCTCCTAAAATAATTTTTACAAATAAAATAATTTTATTTCGCATATAATATTTTAATGGTTTTATACTTATGAGTCAAGTCTTTTGTCCGTAATTATATACAATTTTTACAAATGCTTTTTGTATACTTTTCATATTGGTTAACCTATCTTTCACAAATTGTAAACACATCGTCCATCAGGCTGTCATTTTGCATATTTGCATTAATCCCCATACAATGTGCAACATGCACAAAAAAATAGTTGTCCATGCTTTATAAGAACTTGGAAACAACTATTTTTTTGTGATTAATATACAATTTACACATATCATTGCTATGGTGTTCCCGCCACCAACATCATGCAATTTTCCTCAAAATCAACAAGTACGTAATCTTTATCTCATTTCTTCAATAAATGCCTTATATCCCTTATAAGCTTCATACACATCTGCCTTGCTTGTCACTTCCCACGGCGCATGCATACTCAACACTGCGACACCGCTGTCGATGACTTCCATGCCATAATTTGCCATAATGTAAGCGATTGTTCCACCACCGCCGGCATCTACTTTTCCAAGTTCAGCGAACTGGTATGCAACACTCTGCGCATCCATTGCATTTCTGATCTTTGCAAGATATTCTGCATTTGCGTCATTAGAACCGCTCTTTCCGCGAGCACCTGTAAACTTGTTGAATACAAGTCCTTTTCCAAAGAATGCAGAACTGCGTTTTTCGAATACTTCAGCATACATCGGATCATAAGCTGCGCTCACATCAGAAGAAAGCATTCTGGAATTCATCAGCGCTCTTCTGACTTTCAGGTCAGACTCCCCTTCTGTCAGTGCCACAAGTTCTGCAACTGTATTTTCAAAGAAACGAGAATGCATTCCGGTCGCGCCAACACTTCCGATTTCCTCTTTATCTACAAGAATACAGCATGCTGTGTGCTCTACTTCTTCCACATCGAGCATTGCAAAGAGGGATGTGAATGCACACACACGATCATCTTGTCCGTAAGCAAGCACCATACTGCGATCCAATCCACAGTCACGAGCCTTTCCTGCCGGAACAATTTCAAGCTCTGCGGAGAGGAAATCCTCTTCCTCCATGTCATAATATTGTTTCAGAAGATTGATTACATTTGCTTTTACAGCCTCTTTTTCCTTTTCTTCTAATGTTTCATCCTGCTCAATCGGGCGGCTTCCGATCAGAAGATCAAGCTTCTCTCCTTCTACAACCGTTGCAGCCTTTTTCTCCATCTGTTTCGACGCGAGATGGATCAGCAGATCCGTGATAACAAAGACCGGATCATCTTCTTTTTCACCGATACTTACCTGAACTGTTGTGCCATCTTTCTTTGCAATCACTCCATGAAGGGCAAGTGGAAGTGTCACCCACTGATATTTCTTGATTCCACCATAATAATGTGTATCAAGATAAGCAAACTCTTCATTTTCATACAAAGGATTCTGCTTTACGTCAATGCGCGGGGAATCGATATGAGCTCCAAGAATATTCATACCTTCTGTCAGCGGTTTTGTACCCATATGAAACAGCGCAATTGTTTTGTTCATACACACGGCATACAGTTTATCTCCGGCTTTCACTTCTTCTCCATTTTTAATGATATCTCTGATATCCTTATATCCCTCTGCTTTTGCCTTTTCAACTGCCAGTGCAACACACTCGCGCTCTGTCTTGCCGGCATCAAGGCAGTTCTTGTATTCTGTATTCACCTGTTCTAATCTGTCCAGCTCTTCCTTACTGTAAGTTGTCCATGCATTTTTTCTGTCCATGTCATTCTCCTCCTGTTCTATCTTCCATGCTATTTTAAAGTTATAAAGAAACAGCCCAAACTGAATCCACAAGCTTACCTGTGAACTACAGTCCGGGCTTTTCTTATTTATCTTACCACTCGAATTTCTTCTCGAAGTATGCTTTCAGATCTTCAATCTTAACTCTTTCCTGTTCCATTGTATCACGGTCACGTACTGTAACAGCTCCGTCTTCCTCAGAATCGAAGTCATATGTTACACAGAATGGAGTACCGATCTCGTCCTGACGACGGTAACGTTTTCCGATATTTCCACGATCATCGAACTCACAGTTGTAGTACTTGGATAACTCTGCAAATACTTTCTCTGCGCCTTCGTTCAGTTTCTTGGAAAGTGGGAGCACACCGATCTTAACCGGAGCCAGTGCCGGATGGAAATGAAGTACAGTTCTCATATCCGGTTTCTCTTCTGTTCCGATATTCTCCTCATCATATGCACTGCAAAGGAATGCAAGTACAACACGGTCAGCACCAAGTGATGGCTCGATAACGTATGGAATGTATTTCTCCTTTGTCTCATCATCAAAGTATGTCATATCCTGTCCGGATACATTCTGATGCTGAGTCAGGTCATAATCCGTACGGTCAGCGATTCCCCACAGCTCACCCCATCCGAATGGGAAAAGGAACTCAACGTCTGTAGTAGCCTTACTGTAGAAGGAAAGCTCTTCCTGATCATGGTCACGGTAACGTACTTCCTCATCTTTCAGTCCAAGAGATGACAGCCAGTTCAGGCAGAAGCTCTTCCAGTAATCAAACCACTCAAGGTCTGTGTCTGGTTTGCAGAAGAACTCAAGCTCCATCTGCTCGAACTCTCTTGTACGGAATGTAAAGTTACCCGGTGTGATCTCGTTACGGAAAGACTTACCGATCTGTCCGATACCGAATGGAAGTTTCTTTCTGGATGTACGCTGTACATTCTTGAAGTTTACAAAGATACCCTGTGCTGTCTCAGGACGAAGGTATACTGTGTTCTTCGCATCCTCTGTAACACCCTGGAATGTCTTGAACATCAGGTTGAACTGACGGATATCTGTAAAATCATGCTTTCCACAAGTCGGACATGGAATGTTATTATCCTCGATAAATGCTGCCATCTGCTCCTGTGTCCATCCGTCTACAGAGCTCTCAAGCTCGATTCCATTCTCTGCTGCATAATCTTCAATAATCTTATCTGCACGGAAACGCTCATGACACTGTTTACAGTCCATCAGCGGATCACTGAATCCTCCAAGATGTCCGGAAGCAACCCATGTCTGTGGGTTCATAAGGATTGCACAGTCAACTCCAACGTTGTATGGATTCTCCTGAATGAACTTCTTCCACCATGCTCTCTTCACATTATTCTTAAGTTCAACACCAAGATTACCATAATCCCATGTGTTGGCAAGTCCGCCGTAGATCTCAGAACCCGGATATACGAATCCTCTTGACTTTGCGAGTGCTACGATCTTGTCCATTGTCTTTTCAACCATTGTATGTTCCTCACATTCTTTTTTATCATTTACATTATTTATATACCTTATGCACTTTGGTCAGTATTTTCAGAGAAGTTATCCACATTTTCTTAAGAAAATATTCACCTTGCACATCAATGTTACTTATTATAACTACTAATGCCTTATTTTTCAAGCTGTTTTAAGTACTTCTCTTTATGTTTCCGCTTATATTCATACATAACTTCATCCGCTCTTTGCAGAATCTCTTCGGTAGAAACTATATCATGTCTTTCAGGGAGTTCTGTAATACCGTAACTGAAGCTCTTCGGATAGTCATTGTCTTCCTCCTTACAGAATACTTCATACACATGCTCAAATTTCTTCTTCATAATTTCTTTCGAACAATTCAGGAGCACAATACAGAATTCATCACCGCCAAGACGCACAAAGAGATCTCCCGGCCGAATGTTTGCTTTCACTATATCGACAAAATGTTTCAGATACTGATCTCCTTCCTGATGTCCAAAATAGTCATTCACATATTTCAAATGATCAAGATCACAATAACAAAAGACAATCTTCTTTCCTGTAGCAAGCATCGTCTCCGCCCGTTCATGGAACAGATGACGATTTCCAATCCCTGTAAGTTTGTCTCTGTAAGCCTCTTCTTCAAGTTCCTCTTCTCGTTCTTTCAACTGCTTTGTCATTGTATTAAATGCTTCTGAAAATTCTCCCAGATAAGAAACACTCTGAGAATAATCCCCTTTCGCCACCTGCTTTGCCTGCCAGGTGAGATGGTTCAGATTCGCATGGATATTCTTCAGATTCTCACAGAGGAAATTATCTCGCCCCGGCGCTTCAATTGACAGATTTCCCTTTGAAATCTCCGCTGAATAATGCTTCACTTCTTTCACCGCTTTATCCAGATATTGAAGACCTTTTCCAAGTTTCCAAAAAGGTTCGTCCAGCTGTTCAAGATCCAACTTTGCATTCTCGGAATCATATATAATATCCCTCAGATATTCAAATAATATCTCACAGTTTTTCTCTTCCATAACTAACTGTCACCTTCTCTTACATCTGCCTGGAAACGGCAGACACGGCCTCCTGTAGCCCAGCAGTCCGTTTCCACTGCTACATATTCCTTTCCAGAGTATAAAGATAAAATTCCGGAAATAAATCCTTCATCATAATTGCAGACAGTCTCACCAAGCACCGGAAGCCCCGAACAGTCCGCATCTTCCGAGACGGTCAGAATGATCTGCCCGCTCTCCTCGTCTACTGATTCAATACGGAGTACTCCAATCTTCATTTCTGCCATCTTCTTCTGGAGTTCACCCACAAACTGATCCAGCGGCTGATTCAGATTCAGCATCTTACGTGCAAAAAATTCTCCCGCTTTCCTTCCCGCATTTCGGAAAATCTCAACCTGTTCTGCTCTTCCGTAACGTACCGCAAGCTCGTCTTTTATAGAATATTCCAATAGCCGATATACAATCACAGGGAGTTCTCCTCCAAGATTCCCCCTGCTGTTCTCATCATATTCAAGGTAGTCTTCGAAAGAAATCGGTTTCTTCTCCTTCATAAAAATGTTCTCGTCCATCATTTTTCTCTTTTCTTTCCTCTGCTACTATTACATTTACAACAAAATGCACTCGTTTCACACTGTCATGTAACAGGTGATATAACCGTAGTATAGCATGATTTTTTTCATGATTCAACAATTGCATAATGTCTTAAATGTTGTTGAGAATTTTTAAATAATACCCCAAATATCACAGCAATGTCTGCAGTATCTCCAGAGACTTGAACTCCTTATCTACATACATCTTCATCAACCGTCCCATCACACGTCCAAACTTCTCCAGCACTTCCGGCTTCACGTTAAATGTATATAATTTCTCAATTGTACTGGATTCAATATACTGCATCGTATACAGCGTAGAACCGTCAAGAAACATTCCATCTCTCACTTCTCCGTCACATTCATTACACACAAGTCCGCCCTTCGCCGCGCTGAACACTGCCGGCCTCGTCCGGTCGCCACACTGTACACACTGGAACACCTGCGGTCCCTGTCCGTTGATTGTCAGCACTTTCAACTCGAAAATGTAACGGATCAACTGATTCGGAAGATGTGGATTTGTCAGCGCACGCATCGTCTGATAAAGTAATTTTAAAAGTTCCCGCTCATCATTTCGTTCCCTCGCATAGTAATTCGCAACCTCAAGGAAATAAAAGCCATAATATGCACCTACCACATCTGCTCTCAATTCTGAAAAATAATTTGATACATTTACAGACTGAATTGTGTAAGAAGAACGACCTTCATACATGATGAATTCACCGAAAGTAAATGGATTCACCGCTCCCACTAGAGGACTGTTTGGTCTTCTTGATCCCTTTGCAAAGGCTGAGATCTTCCCCTGTTCTTTTGTAAGTATGACAACTCTGCGGTCGTACTCGCCCACCGGTGCGACAGAAAGCACCATTCCTGTCAAAACGATCTGATTCACGATGAAAGTCACCTTCTTTCTGCTATATTTGTAAAGATGTTGGAGACAAAACCCACAACTACGATGCCTGCGGATGCTTCGTGCAACGCATTTCCAATATCTTCTAATATATCCGATTTCGCGTGTAAATACAAGGAGATGTTCTAGGAGGGATTTTTTTGGATATGAGTTTTGCTGGATGTTTGACACATGTTAAGATTTTGGAAAACCAGACCAAGAGAAACTTGCTATAAATCATCTATTTAACCTTGATTCCCTGAATCTGCTTTTCAATTATTCCCATATCATATTCTTCAGCGTATTAGCGACTTACATCGCTAGATATGCTAAAAAGCGGCAGCCACCAACCTCTCAGTCAGCAGCTGCCGCTCTCATCATTCTCTTTTTATTCTTTATCCTCAAAGGCCTCTTTCATCTTATCCATGAATCCTTTTTTCTTGCCTTTTTTCTCTGATTTCTCAGATTTTGTAGCAAGGTCATCATGCTGATGAAGTGTATTTCCACTAAGCTCATCGAATTTTCTCAGAGCCTCTTTCGCCTCTGCGCTTAATCTCTCCGGTGTTTGGATCACTAATGTTACATAATGATCTCCTCTTACCTGAGTATTTCTAAGGGATGGAACTCCCTTTCCTTTCAGACGTACTTTTGTATCTGTCTTTGTTCCCGGTTTTACTGTGTAGAGAACGTCTCCGTCTACAGTTGGAATCTTCACATCGCCACCGAGTGTAGCCACTGCGAAGGAAATCGCAACGGTTGAGAAGATATGCATATCCTGTCTCTGGAAGATTGGGTGTCTGGATACGTTAACCTCAACGAGGAGATCTCCTCTCGGTCCTCCATTAACTCCCGGTTCTCCTTTTTCACGGATGCGTACGCTCTGTCCGTTATCAATACCTGCCGGAATCGTAACTTTGATCTTCTTTCTGCTGGATGTATATCCTGTACCTGCACATTTCGGACATTTCTCTTTCACGATCTTACCGGAACCACCACAGTTCGGACATGTTTGTACATTCTGTACGGTTCCAAAGAAGGACTGGGATGTATATACGACCTGACCTTTACCACCGCACTTTGGACATGTCTCCGGTGATGTTCCAGGCTTTGCACCTGTGCCGTGACAGTCTTCGCAAGGATCTTTCAGCACAAGATCCAGTTCTTTCTCACATCCGAAGACAGCTTCCTCGAATGTGATGCGGATGCTCTTTCTGATATTAGCCCCTTTCATAGGACCATTGCTTGCGCCGCCTCTTCTGGAGCCACCGAACATATCTCCGAAGATATCTCCGAAAATGTCGCTGAAATCTGCTCCATTGAAGTTAAATCCGCCACCGAATCCACCTGCTCCGCCGCCGGCACCGCCATCAAATGCAGCGTGGCCGAACTGATCATACTGACGACGTTTGTCAGCGTCACTCAGAACGGCATAGGCTTCGGAAGCCTCTTTAAACTTTATTTCTGCTTCTTTATCCCCTGGATTCATATCTGGATGGTACTTCTTCGCAAGCTGGCGGTATGCTTTCTTGATTGTAGCATCATCTGCATCTTTGCTTACGCCGAGCACCTCATAATAATCTCTCTTTGCCTCTGCCATAACACAAATACTAACCTTTCTGTATCTCTTTCTTAACCTCAAGAAATTCTACGAAGCTACAAAGCTCCGTAGAATTTCTCTTCATGCTTCATTTATCTGATGCCCTGCTGCCTGTTTCTCTTCTGTCTTACCGGCATCTTTTCTATATTTTAGACTTCTTTGTAATCTCCGTCTACAACATCATCACCCTGGAAACCATCCGGAGCCGGACCAGCTTCTGGTGTAGGACCAGCCTGTGCACCTGCACCTGCTGCAGCACCTGCCTGCTCATACATCTTTGTGAACAGTTTCTGTGCGCTCTCCATCAGTTTTTCCTTCGCAGCTTTGATCTCTGCTACCTGCTCTTCTGTTGTGTTCTCCGGAGCAGATTTTGCAAGGATATCTTTCAGTGCCTGAACGTCAGCCTCTACAGCTGCCTTCTCTGTAGCATCGACTTTGTCGCCAACCTCTTTGATTGCCTTCTCTGTCTGGAATACCATAGCGTCTGCTTCGTTTCTTGTATCGATTGCTTCTTTACGTTTCTTATCCTGAGCCTCGAATTCAGCTGCTTCTTTTACAGCTTTATCGATATCGTCATCAGACATATTAGAACCTGCTGTGATTGTAATATGCTGCTCTTTACCTGTTCCAAGATCCTTAGCAGATACATTTACGATACCATTTGCATCGATATCGAATGTAACTTCGATCTGCGGGATTCCACGTGGAGCCGGCGGGATTCCATCAAGTCTGAACTGTCCGAGGGACTTGTTGTCTCTTGCGAACTGTCTCTCACCCTGTACAACGTTGATGTCTACAGCTGTCTGGTTATCTGCTGCTGTTGAGAAGATCTGGCTCTTCTTTGTCGGGATTGTTGTATTTCTCTCAATCAGTCTTGTAGCTACACCACCCATTGTCTCGATAGACAGTGACAGTGGAGTTACATCAAGAAGAAGGATGTCTCCTGCGCCTGCATCTCCTGCAAGTTTACCACCCTGTACGGAAGCACCAAGTGCTACACACTCATCTGGGTTAAGGGATTTGCTAGGCTCTTTGCCTGTCAGTCTCTTAACTTCTTCCTGAACAGCCGGAATACGTGTTGATCCACCAACGAGAAGTACCTGTCCAAGCTCGGAAGCTGTGATTCCTGCGTCAGAAAGTGCACGTCTTACCGGTTCCTGAGTCTTTTCTACGAGGTCTCTTGTCAGCTCGTCGAATTTAGCTCTTGTAAGGTTCATATCGAAATGCTTCGGTCCTTCAGCTGTTGCTGTGATGAACGGAAGGTTGATATTTGTTGTTGTTGCACTTGAAAGCTCTTTCTTTGCTTTCTCTGCAGCTTCTCTTAATCTCTGAAGAGCCATCTTATCTGCTGAAAGATCTACGCCTTCTTTTGCCTTGAAGTCTGCAAGCATGTAATCTGTGATCTTCTGGTCGAAGTCATCTCCACCAAGTCTGTTGTTACCGGCTGTTGAAAGTACTTCGATAACTCCATCACCGATCTCGATAACGGATACGTCGAATGTACCACCACCAAGGTCGTAAACCATGATCTTCTGCTCTTTCTCGTTGTCAAGACCATAAGCAAGTGCAGCTGCTGTAGGCTCGTTGATGATACGTTTTACATCAAGTCCTGCGATCTTACCTGCATCTTTTGTAGCCTGACGCTGAGCATCGTTGAAGTAAGCCGGAACTGTGATAACAGCTTCTGTTACTTTCTCACCAAGGTATCCTTCTGCATCTGCTTTCAGTTTTTGAAGGATCATTGCAGAAATCTCCTGTGGAGAATATTTCTTGTCGTCAATATCTACTTTATAATCTGTTCCCATCTCTCTTTTGATGGATGAGATTGTTCTTGCTGCGTTTGTTACAGCCTGACGTTTTGCAGGCTCACCTACAAGACGCTCTCCTGTCTTTGTAAATGCTACAACAGACGGTGTTGTTCTTGCACCTTCTGTATTCGCGATAACTGTTGGCTGTCCACCTTCCATAACGGCTACACAGCTGTTTGTTGTACCAAGGTCAATACCAATAATTTTTCCCATGATAAATTTCCTCCTCTATCTAATCTCTGAATCTTGTTAAAAATCAAATTAGTTTGCTACTTTTACCATGCTGTGTCTTACAACACTTTCACGGTACATGTAACCTTTCTGGAATTCTTCTGCGATGATGTTCTCACCGAGCCCCTCATCTTCTACATGCATCACTGCGTTGTGGAAATCCGGATTGAATTCCTGACCAACTGCCTCGATTGGTTTTACTCCAACGGATTCCAGTGTAGTCATAAGCTGTTTGTAGATCTTCTCCATTCCTTCTACGAACGGAGCATTCTTCTCCTCCTCCGGTACGGAACCAAGTCCACGCTCGAAGTTGTCTACAACCGGAAGAATCTTTTCTATGATATCTTTCGCTCCGATCTCGTACATCTGGGATTTCTCCTTCTCAGATCTCTTGCGGAAGTTATCAAACTCTGCCATCTGACGAGTAACGCGGTCTGTGAGTTCCTCGATCTTCTCGTCTTTCTTGTCCTTCTTCTCTTTCTTTCCGAAGAACTTTTTCTTACCTTCTGATGCTGCTTCTGAATCTCCTTCAGTCTCAGTTGCTTCCTCTGTTGCTTCTTTCGCTTCAGCCTCAACTCCCTGGGCATCTTCTGTTTCTACTGTCTCTTCAGCTTCTGCCTGCTCTTTTGCAGCCTTTGCTTTTGCCTCTTCAACAGCTTCTTTTACCATATCTTCTTTGCTCATGTTCTCTGTCACCAGCTTTCTACCTTCCTATTATTACTCTTTGGGTTCTTTATTATAAATCGCATCCAACTCACTTTGCAGCGTTTTCAGCGTCTTCATGACATGTTCATAATCCATTCTCTTCGGACCGATGATTCCAATCGTTCCTTTCATACCTTCTCCCAGCTCATATGTGGCGGTAACAACACTGCAGTCTTTCATGGTCTTAACCGGAGTTTCATCTCCGATGTAAACCTGTATGCCGTTGTTCTCCTCACTTGCCAGTGTCTCTGTCACCAGATCTGCCAGCTGCTGTTTCTCTTCAAATGCACTGATGATCTCCTGTGCGCTCTGCTTATCACTAAGCTCCGGATATTTGAAAATATTCGTTGCGCCGCTTGTGTAGATCTCCATGTCATTATCTACATGAATGATCTCTGCCACTGCATCCAGTACATGGCCGACAACCTCGCTGTGGATACCAGCCTGTTCTTTCAATCTGGCAATCAGACCTAATGTAATCTGATCAATGGATAATCCATTCAGTGTCGTGTTCAGAAGCATATTCAGCTTCAACAGATTCTCGTTACTTAAGGTTTCTCCAACTTCAATGATCTTATTCTTGATCACATTACCACCAAGTACGATGACTGCTACGATCTGTTCTTCATCCACCTGTGATAGCTGAATGAACTTCAATGTGTTCCGGCTGTTGACCGGTGCGGAAACCATCGTTGCATAATTGGTGTTCGAAGCAAGAACCTTTGCTGCCTGCTGGAGTACCTTCTCGACCTTATCGGTCTTCTCAAGAAGTGCATCCTCTCGTTTGCTAATCTCCTGCTCCTTATTCTCCATCAGAAGATCTACATAAAAGCGATATCCCTTATCTGATGGAATTCTTCCTGCCGATGTGTGTGGCTGGAAGATGTAACCAAGATCTTCCAGATCTGCCATCTCATTCCTTATCGTTGCGGAACTTAATTTCAAATCTGTGTATTTTGAAAGGGTTCGTGATCCGACCGGTTCGCCAGTCTCCAGATAATTCTGTATGATGGCTTTCAATATCGTAAGTTTTCTTTCACTTAATTCAGCTTCTACAGACATCTCTGTGTTCCCCTTTCTGTTCATCTTTGTTTGTTATTAGCACTCTTTGTTTTTGAGTGCTAACACCTTACAGATACTAAGATAGCACCTCGATTTCTGTTTGTCAACACTGATTGTTATTTTTATAAGTTTTTTATTTTCTTCTTATTTTATTAATAGGATGCTTTTTGGGGGAGGAAATGTGATTTTATAGAAATATTGTTGACTTGGATTGTAATTTTGTGAATTCCAGGCAAGCTTATAGCCAAATCATAAGTTGACTTGAATTATGATACATAAAATCCAGGTCAAAGACAAGTTTATTTAACTTACACTAATTGACCTGGATTTTAAAACCTGCTATCTATACTATCCCCTGATCTGTCCGTTTCCGAAGATAATATACTTTGTTGTTGTCAATGCTTCGAGTCCCATCGGGCCTCTTGCATGAAGCTTCTGTGTGCTGATTCCGATCTCTGCACCGAATCCGAATTCGAATCCATCTGTAAATCTTGTTGATGCATTTACATAAACCGCTGCCGCATCGATCTCATCCTGGAATCTCAATGCATTGTCGTAATCCTTTGTAATAATGGATTCAGAATGTCCTGTATTGTATGTATTGATATGTGTGATTGCCTCATCGATGGAATCAACAATCTTTACAGAAATAATTGCATCCAGGTACTCTGTTCCCCAGTCTTCTTCTGTTGCCGGAATAATCTCTGAACTGATTGCCTGTGCTCTCTCATCTCCACGTATCTCTACACCATGTTCCTTCAGTCTTGTTACAATCTTCGGCAAAGCTGCATCTGCTATCTTGGAATGAATCACAAGTGATTCACATGCATTACACACACCAAGGCGCTGTGTCTTTGCATTTTCAATAATATCTGTTGCCATCTTAATGTCTGCTGTCTCATCAACATATACATGACAATTTCCGGTTCCTGTCTCAATTACCGGAACCGTACTGTTTGCGACAACATTTGCAATGAGTCCCGCTCCGCCTCTTGGGATCAGGACGTCGATCCAGCCATGCATCTTCATCATCTCATTTACAACTTCTCTGCTTGTATCTTCCACAAGAAGGATGAGATCCTGAGATAACTTCTCTTTGCGGAGTCCTTCCTTGATTACACGGGTAATTGCCCGATTGGAATGGATCGCATCACTTCCTCCGCGAAGAATTACCGCATTTCCAGTCTTGAAGCAAAGTCCGAATGCATCTGCTGTCACATTCGGTCTGGATTCATAGATAATTCCGACAACGCCAAGCGGTACGCGTTTCTTTCCGATACGAAGCCCGTTCGGTCTTGTCTTCATGCCAAGCACTTCTCCGATGGGATCATCAAGTGCTGCAATCTGACGCAGACCTTCTGCCATGTCTTCAATTCGCTGTTCCGTCAGTGCCAATCGATCAATCAAAGACTGCTTCACGCCTTTCGCTTTCGCAGCTTCAATATCCTTTGCATTCTCCTGTAAAATCAATTCTCTCTCTTCTACAAGTTCATTCGCTACTGCGAGAAGCCCTCTGTTCTTTGCCTTCGTTCCAAGCTTTGCTGCCTCACGGGATGCACTCTTTGCAAGTCTTCCAAGCATCTGCATATATGTCTCCATTTTATTGCTCCTTTCATCAGCCTGCCGTTAAATATCTCTATCAGTTTCCATTCAGGAATGCCTCGGCATTTCTGCAATCCTGCCAGAGGCTATGTCGAGAGTATACCACACACCTTTTCTTTTTTCTATATTATATCAGTATTTTGCTTTATCTTTTTCACGTATTAACGTATTAGTGCATTTCTGTGAAAACAAACATCAGATGTTTATTCCGATGTTTGTTTTCTTATTCTATAATATTTTTCATCCAGATATCTCTTAAGAATCCGCCATATTTTTCCTTCGTAAGCATCTTCTGATACCCCTGTTTCATGACATTTGATCTGCTGAAAACATTTTCCGGATGCACCGTACAAAGCAGGTAGCGATATCCCATCTGTCTCAAATCACCTTCCGCGTGCTGCATCATTTTATATTGTAAATAGTGCCCTCGAAACTCTGGTAATACAGCCGCCGTATCCATCATAGCACAAAGCTTCAGTTTCTCTTCCTCCATTCCAAGATCATATCCCAGATTATCCGGGTGAGCGCCCGGTAAAATTACGAAAAACATAGCTCCCGCCTTGCCCTCTTCATCAACAGCAAGATATAAAAGACCTCGTTCCTTCTTCATCCAGAAATCAAATTCTTCATACGTTTCTGCAACAAACCATTCCGGAACGTTCATCCCCTGGTCTACCTTATTCACAATTTCGTACGCTTCTCGTAAGCGCTCTCTTCCAACGCGAATTATCTTTATCATCAATAAATCTTCCTATTTTGTAATCACTTCTGTTCATTTATGTCTAATGCTTATACACTAAAATTATTTTTACAGTTCTTGTAGTCCTGCAAAAAACAATTCATAAGGGTCATCCTCTCCTGTAAGCACCGGTGAATTCTCTCCGCCACCATTCGTACTGCGCTTCATTGCGGCATAAAATTCATCTCCCGCCTGCACAATATCCATCGGATAAAGTTCATAACCCGTCTCACGACATACAGAGCAGAATCCTCCAAGAGGATCTTCTGCATCCCTTGTCTTTATGAACTGTTCTCTTAATTTATCATCATGTCTTGCTTTGCGCTGTAATTCATCTAAAGCTTCTACTGCGTTCATCTCTTTCTCCTCATTCTGCTCTGTTTTTCGTGGTATTTGTTTCAGCCTCACTTCCAATATGTGTTTAAGTATTCCTCTGTTTGCTCCTCTGTTAATTTATACTCTTTCCGAACATTATTAAACGTCTCTATTCTAGAAGCATTCAAATTTTGACACGTTCTAATAGTTGCTGCTATTCCTTGCTGAATTCCATCTTTCACTCCATCATCATACATTTCCTGTATTGCCTTACACATATCTACCATCTCCTCCTTCTGCTCTGTTTCACTTGGTATTTGTTTCATGTTCAAAAATGCTTTCATCGCCTGACTTGTTTCATAATCAACATTCTGAAAAAACTTTTTATTTTCATCAATATAGTGTTTCAGTTCTTCCTTACTGTCCCTATATCTTAGCATAGTTAATATCACTTGTAAATCATCCGAAAATTTTTCAACATCTTCCAATCGTTCTGCGTCTACAAGATTGATTTTATAATTGGGAAGATATTTCTCCAAAATTTCTTTCTCTTCTTTCGTTCCTTCCAACCGAAACATATCATACAGATCAACAGGTCCATCCCACGGTTCTGAACCATAATAAAAGACTAATGAAATAATCGGTATCAATCGATCTTTTTTTCGAAATCGCGACAGATATTCTCCTGCGGTAAGATGCTCTAACGACTGACCTGCTTTTTTATTCTGCTTTCGTCGGTCATTAAAGTTTTTCCAATTATTCCGAATCTGTGTTTCGTAATCCATTCCATCATAAAGCATTACCTTGTGCGGCATTGCATAATGAACCTTATCCTGTGATTCATTTGCAAGTAACACAAGTGTAGCCTGATTTCGCCATTTCATAATGATATCGCGGTATTTTTTCATGTTTTTTGTTTTCCCGGTCCGATTTTTCACACTAACAGATGAAACAGGATTCACTTCTTCCAAATCCTCTGGCAATATCACCTGCCTTCCACCATAAATCACACCATTAAATAAATTCGCAAATCTTTTCTTCTCACTTAGCCAGATATTCACATTAACATCTGCTTTTCCCATAGACGCTTCCTCCTGGTTTCTTATTCTTTTGTTATTTTGTAACTCATCAAAATGGAATCTCCTGCTGATACAGCCTTGAATATGAGATAAAGTTATCCTTTCGATAACACATTCAGACAAATGAAATATAGAAAATATACGTCTGAGATTTTGATGTGGATTTACTATAGCAGAATAAAATAACAATGTCAACGTAAAAAAGCTATCAACGACGATATTCAACTCCATTCGTTGTTATCGTAGTTGATAGCTTCCTTATTTCACTTCATTCTTCCCCGACTCCAAGTCTAACGCCCAGAAATTCCTCTGTAAATTTTCTCCGCTGTCATCGGCAGTTCTCTAATGATCACTCCTGTCGCGTTCTGGATTGCATTGCTGATTGCCGGTGACGGTGTATTGATTACGATTTCTCCGATAGACTTCGCTCCGAACGGTCCTGTCGGCTCGTAGCTGCTCTCGAACTCAACACGGATTGTTCCGACATCAAGACGAGTCGGGATCTTATACTGCATCAGGGAATTGCTGAAGTTCTTTCCCTTTTCGTTATATACAACATCTTCATACAGTGCCATACCGATTCCCTGTGCGATTCCGCCTTCCACCTGTACACGCGCAAGGTTCGGATTTATAACTGTTCCGCAGTCTACGACTGCTACGTAATCGATCAGTTCAAGTACACCTGTCTCTTTGTCGATCTCAACTTCTGCCATACCAACCATGAATGGCGGTGGAGATACCGGTGAGGAAAATGCTTCACTTGCGGAAAGTGGTGCGTTACTGAAACACATTACATTATTTCCAATCTGACTTCTTGAAATCTGCTTTCCTGTTGCCAGCTCTGTTACATATTCTCCATCGAAATCTACATCTTCCGGCTTGCATCCGAGATACTCTGCTCCACGCTCGCAGATTTTCTTGCGAAGGGATTCACAAGTCTTAACAACTGCCTGTCCTGTTACATAAGTTGTACTGGATGCGTATGAACCACAGTCGTATGGAGAGATATCTGTATCTACTCCGAATACAACAACTTCTTCCGGTTTACATTCAAGACACTCTGCTGCCATCTGGGCAAGGATCGTATCGCATCCTGTTCCCATATCAGTAGCTCCAATGATCAGACTGTAGAATCCGTCATCATTTACTTTGATTTCAACCGCACCTGTATCTACTGCTGAGATTCCAGATCCCTGCATGGACATTGCAACTCCGACGCTGCGTACTTTTCCATTTCCCATATCACGGTATGGATACTTTTCATCCCAGTTGATCATTTCTTTTGCTCTGGCAAGACATCTGTCGAGTGTACAGCTGTTTGTAACTTCGCCATAATAAGCCGGCATCTTATCGCCCTGGCGTACCATGTTCTTCTCACGAAGCACTGTCGGGTCCATTCCGAGAACTTCTGCAAGTTCATTTACAGCTGATTCTACAGCGAACTGTCCCTGTGTTGCTCCGTATCCACGGTAAGCTCCTGCTGACATAACATTTGTATAAACGACATCATATGTAAAGCGAAATGCTTCTGTCTTTCCATAAAGTGGAATGGATTTGTGACCGGAAAGACCTACGGTTGTCGGTCCGTGCTCACCAAATGCTCCAGTGTTGGAAAGTGTATAGAGATCGATTGCTTTAATATTTCCTTCTTTATCCGCTCCCAGACGTACATGAAGTTCCATCTCATGACGCGGTGAAGAAGCGATCAAAGACTCTTCTCTTGTGTAAATGATCTTCGCCGGTTTTCCTGTCTTCCATGTGACAAGTGCCGGATAAACTTCGGAAACTACAGTCTGCTTCGCACCGAATCCTCCACCGATTCTCGGCTTGATCACACGTACTTTGCTCTTCGGAATATCGAGTGCATGAGCAAGGATTCTTCTTGCATGGAACGGAACCTGTGTAGATGAAACGACATTTAATCTTCCGTATGCATCTAAATATGTATAAGTACGGAAAGTCTCCATCATCGCCTGCTGGTTCGCCTTTGTATGATAAACGCGATCGATCACGTGATCACATTTTGCAAGAACTGCTTCTACGTCTCCATCTCCACATACATCATGTGCACAGAGATTTCTCTTGTTGTCTGCGCCAACCGGGCAGAGGCTTCTCCAGTTATCTTCCGGATGCACAAGGATTGGATTATCCTTTGCTGTACGGAAATCAAGTACCGGTTCAAGAACCTCATACTGGATCTTCACAAGCTTCATCGCTTTCTTAACTGCTTCCTCTGAAGTTCCTGCCACGATTGCAGCTGCATCTCCAACGAAACGTACTCTCTGGTCAAGGATCAGACGGTCATACGGACTTGGTTCCGGATAGGTCTGACCAGCCATTGTAAATCTCTTATCCGGACAATCTTTATATGTAAGAACACATTCGATTCCAGGTACAGCCTCAGCACGTGCTGTGTTAATATCCTTAATTAATGCGTGTGCATATGGACTTCTGATCACTTTAACAATCAGACAGTCTGACGGTGCAAGGTCATTTGTATAAACACTTTTTCCTGTAACAAGTGCAGCAGCATCTTTCTTTACGACAGGACGGTTTACAATCTTCAGGGATTCTATAGCTTCTCCTTTTTCCTGATTGCTGTGGACAAATTCCGGTTTCTCAGGAATCAGATTCTGAACTTTATCTATTCTTTCCATTCTTACTCCTCCCCGCCCATTTTCTTTACTGTAATGTTAACTGCTGTATTTCTGACTTCCATATATTTCTGGATTGCACGAAGCTGTCCCATGTATCCTGTACAGCGGCACAGATTTCCTGCCAGATATTCTTTAATTTCTTCTATAGAAGGGCTCTTCAATTCACGGAACATTGCGAGCACGTTCATAATGAATCCAGGGGAACAGAATCCACACTGCTCTGCACCTTCCTGTGCAAGAAATGAGCCGAATTCTGCTGCTTCTTTCTCCACACCCTCAAGTGTTGTCACTTCATGTCCGTCAATGCTTGCTGCAAGAACAGAACATGACAGGCGGGATTTTCCGTCGATCCATACTGTACACAAACCACAGTTTGTTGTCTCGCATCCACATTTCACACTCTTACATCCAAGATCACGCAGAAGATTCAACAGGACTGTATCTGCAGCGATCTCTGTACTTACTTTCTTTCCATTCAGGGTAAACTGTACTTCCATCCTATTTCTCCTCCGCATTATATTCATCTAAAATTGAGCGCATCTCTCTGCGAAGCAGAACCTCCGCAAGGTGCTGTCTGTACTCCGCACTTCCGCGCATGTTGCTTCCATAAGTAAATTCTGCTGCCACACGTTTTGCATACTCTGTGAGCTGCTCGTCTGTAGCATCTTTCGGGATCTCCCACTGCTTTTCAAGCAATGCCGCTTTCATCGGTCTTGCTCCTACCGAAAAGAACCAGGACTCCTGACCTCTGTAAATTCCTGTTACGACAGAACATGTCAGTACCGGGAAATCTGTCTTTGTCTGACGAATTGATTCGTAACGGAATTTTCTCTTGCTCTTTCTGACAATCACAGATACAAGAATATCCTTATCTGCTTTTCTGTTTACAAACTCAGAAAGTCGAACAGTTCCTCCATTATATAATTCCACAAATGTATCCAGTGCCAGTAATGCAGTCAGCACATCAGAAAATCCGTATCTTCCATAGATACTGCCTCCAACTGTTGCCTGATTTCTAAACTGAACTCCAACAATATGACGAAGGCTTTCTGCAATTCCGTCCCCATAGAATTTTCTCAGCCCCTCATGCTCTTCCAGCTGGCGCAGTGTACACATTGCTCCAATGCGGAATACATGGTCTGTCTCCTCAATCTCATTCAAACCAAGTTCCGACATATCAATGATTGTCTTCACTCTTGCATTTCCTAATCTCATCCACATCATGCCGCCCATGATACGACTGTTTCTTGCCTGATTCAGCTCGTAAGCCTCCTCCAGTGTCTTAACTTTCACGTAATTACCGATTGTTAACACAGTAGGTCTCCTTCCTATCCACATACCTTTTCCAAGAATCGCGGTTCTCATCCTCGCAATTTTCTCTTGTTATCTTATGTCGTTTCTTGCGATTGTTTTTCAAAAAACAAACATACAAGCATAAAAAAAGTGCAAATGAAACAGCTTTGTCATTCACACATCTAGCGAATTAATGATATCATATATATAAGAAAAAAGTCAAAAAATCGGTTATACTTTATTATAATCAATTTTTATAAGGTGTACTTATAACCCGGGTACTATAAATAAGAAAGAAATCCAGAAACCATGTTGACATCATTGTACCCTCGGTGTTATTATTTGCTTAAACACGGAAACGTAGATAGAGGTTGCATTTTTCATAAGTAAGGTGACGGATGTGTCAGGAACAGAAGAACTCATCGGAAAGGGAAAGATGCCGAAAGGGTAAGAATCCTGAGTTCTTGTTCTTGGGCATGACGTGAATAGCGGCATGACTGTCATCGCAAGATGGAGAGCTATCTGAATTATACATAATGTATATTTGGGGACGGCGCATCTTGCCGTTTCTTTTATGTTTATTTACAGTTTACGCATTCTTGCATAGATGTATATTAAACAGTTACTGCTCATGGCTATTATAATTATCGTTCACAAGGAACTTATGCGCAATAACCTGCTATGACCAGTAATACTTTGTTTCACCATGTTGAAGGAGGATAAAAAGAATGGCAATTTTTAAAGGCGCAGGTGTAGCGATCGTTACTCCGATGAAAGAGAATCTTGAGGTCAATTATGACAAATTAGATGAGATGTTAGAGGAGCAGATTGCAGGCGGAACAGATGCGATCGTCATCTGTGGAACAACAGGTGAATCCGCTACTATGACAGAGGAAGAACATGCAGCAACAACCCGTTTTGCAATTGAGCGTGTGAACCACCGTATCCCGGTCATCGCCGGAACAGGTTCTAATTGTACAAGAACAGCGATCCAGTTGTCCAAAGAAGCTCAGGAAGATGGAGCTGACGGACTTCTGCTCGTTACACCATATTATAATAAAGCAACACAGAACGGACTGATTGCTCATTACACAGCTATTTGTAATGAAGTAAATATTCCGGCGATTCTGTACAATGTACCAAGCCGTACAGGATGTGGACTTCAGCCACAGACAGTTGCAACACTTGTGAAAGATGTTGAGAACATCGTAGGTATTAAAGAAGCATCTGGAAATATCAGCACAGTTGCACAGATCATGCATCTTTGTGATGGCAACGTTGATCTTTACTCAGGAAATGATGATCAGGTTGTACCGCTTCTCGCACTTGGCGGAATCGGAGTTATCTCCGTTCTCTCCAACGTAGCTCCGGCTTACGTGCATGACATGTGCTACAAATTCTTCTCAGGAGATATCGCAGGTAGCCGCAAGATGCAGTTAGATGCACTTCCACTGGTTGATGCTCTCTTCTGTGAAGTGAACCCGATCCCGGTTAAGGCTGCTCTTAACATGATGGGAAAAGAAGTTGGAACTCTTAGAGCACCTCTGACAGAGATGGAAGATGCACATAAAGAAGTTCTGAAAAAAGCAATGATGGATCTTGGAATTCTGTAAGAGAACAAAGAAAGGAAGAAGTGATTTTGAGGTCGCTTCTTCCTTTTTTATAATTGCCTGATCCGGCGTTTCTCTTGGTATTAACATCACATCATATCGCCCGTAACCGCTTTCTCTGTTGGACTTTACTTCATAACGATCTCTTAATTCTACCAAAAGTCCCAGAACGAATCCATGATAGAAACGCTCCGGCTGACTTTTTCCTGACGTATGTCTTCCTGTATCAAAACTGCTGAATGTAGCTAGTGCAACTTCATTCATATAAGTATTCATCTCTTTCACATTCCCCCAAAGCATCGCTTTGATAAATGCGTTATAATTTGATTCAGAATTAGAGAACCATCCTTGAAACATTTCTTGAATTTTCTTTATTTTTTTCTTGACATTCATCACTCCATAAGGTATACTTAACAAGTCGCTTGAGTTAAGCGACAACTGAATAGGGGATTGGTCAAATGGTATGATAGGGGTCTCCAAAACCTTTGGTGGGAGTTCGATTCTCTCATCCCCTGTATTAAAAAGCCTTAGAAACCGCGTAAAATCGCTGTTTTAAGGCTTTTTCTTTTTTTCCAAAAAGCAAAGGTAATCAAAAAGGTAATCAACCGCATGTTCGAAACATCTGAAGAAGGAGGAAATCTTGCACAAATGCGTCTCATATGGTACCAAAAAGACCTACTTTGCTAAAAATTTAATTATTTTAAATGATATTTTAAAGATACAAATAAAAAGAAATGCCTTAGCAGATTAATTCATATTCACATAAACATGAAGAATACTGTTAGGGCATTTCTTTTTTATCCAGATATTAACACAAGGGTATCAAAATACAATAAAACAAAGTTGATTGATCTATTCTTAAAAATAGCCACTTTCCCTCAAAACATCTATAATTCTCTTTTCCTCTATTAAGTAGATACCTTATATGAGTCTTATACAACTAATAACAAGAAATAATTGAAGAATATCCAACTCTTTAAAAAAGAGGATTTTTATTGAACATGCTAGATTTTAGATTAGAGTTATAAAATATTATTATCTTTATCATTTTTAATAATCTTGTAAGCTTCCAAAATTCCTTGCTTTACTGCAGATTTAATAATAAATACTAGTAACGGAATTATAAAAAAAATAATGATTAAAGCAATAAATAGTATCATTTGTAAATCCATAGAAAACTCCATTTCTAATAACTATAGTAAGTGTTTCAAATTTATCAGATTTATTCTAGTATAACATACTATTAATGAATGTAAAGAAAAATATTCCTAAGAACAACCTTTAATGGTCATAGTACCGTTAGTTCTTTTTCCTGCTTTTTGATGTCGTTCTCTTTTCAAAATAATATTCCCCTTTCCGTCATGACTACTCTGCAGATATAACGGAAAGCTGCGTCTACTCAAGTAGTAAGCCATTAAAAATCTGTTGATTGATACAAGTTCGAGGGAATGGGGAGCGAAATCCCCATCAAGATTGCCAGGTATCCTGATTTCCAAAAGGAAATTAGAGTTACTCAAGGGCGCATCTTGCCCTTGTTTAATAAAAGATTCGTTATGCTTTGCAGTAAATCAATGTTTTAAGTTTTCTCCAATTTGGAGAATAACCTGTGCCTAAGTGTCTAAAGTATGATATCATGTAAGTAACAAATTAGAAGTTACAAGGAAGGAATTATGAAATTTATGCAAACAGAGAAAAAACAGCTTTTGATCTATGTGATTATAGCATACGGTATCACATATGTAATGGGACTTCTGATGTGGTATGGCTATGGAAAAGGTCTTGATCTCAGCGCTTTTCCAAATGCGCAGATGCTGTATCCAGCAGCAGGTGTGATGATGGCTTATTTAATTACCAAAAAAGGAGATAAAAATCTTCCAACGGCTTTTTACATATTCTTTGTAGCTCTCACGGCGGTGCTGGTTGTCTGCACGGCGGCTTCTGTTCTGGCTCCCCAAAATAGAGATCTGATGAGCATGCCATATTCTCAGTGGGCACCGATCATGGAGTACGTTATAATAGGTGGCAGCGTTATTTTCTGGATTCTTCTTCTGCAATCCGGTAAAGAAAAGCGCAGATCCTATGGACTGAACAGCGAACATTGGAATATATCTATTCGTATGATCCTGTTGTTTATTGGATTATATCTTCTCAGATTTGTGATTGCCTGTGCTCTGAGCGGCCAGCTTTCTGAATTTGGCAAAATAATGGCAAATCCTACTACCTGGATCATATTTTTTACTGTTTTGGTAAACTTTTTCCTGTCAGTAGTGGCATTCTTTGGAGAAGAATACGGATGGAGATATTATCTTCAGCCTCTTCTTCAGAAAAAATTTGGACTAAAAGGCGGCGTAATCCTTTTGGGCTGTGTGTGGGCTGTATGGCATCTGCCAATAGACTTCTTCTATTACACTACGCCGGATATGGGGCTGGCGGCTCTGGCAAGCCAGTTTATTACCTGTATTTCACTGGGGATTTTTATGGCATATACTTATATGAAAACCCAGAATATCTGGGTTCCGATAATTATTCATTTTCTGAACAATAATATGGTGGTAGTTTTTTCAGGAACGTACTCTGCGGATGTACTTCAGAATCAGCAAATCCACTGGGGAGATATTCCTGTGGCACTGGTAATGAATCTGCTGATCTTTGGATGGGTGATCTTTCTGAAGTCATTTAAGGAGAAAAAAGCATAATATTGAATTCATTCAAATCATTTAGAACAATTTGCAGGAGTACCGGCATTTTTAGGAATAGTTATTTAAATTTCATGTATTGCAGATTGGATGATATTTGCAAAAATTGAAGTGGCATAACTTATAATAGGTTAATCATAATTGTAATCAAAAATCACTGCCCATTCTGTGGCAAATCATTAAGGGTTGTACCTATAAATAGTGAAGAATATTGTCCACACTGTGGTTGTAAAATAGAACAGGAGCATAAGAAAATTCCAGTTTGATGAGGAGGTGCTTTTCATGAAAAAGAGTATATCAAGGATTATCGGTGTGATAATGTTAATTATAGCTATTGTATTTATAATGTTTGCATTGAACCATCCAGAAAAGAGTTTCCCTTGGAACAATACAATTACTTGGTTACTGTATGGTGTATATTTTCTTGTGACAGTAGTGCTGCTTATTGCTCCGAAGATGAAAAAGTGAAGGCAAAACACAGTGTCTAGACATCGTATCAATGCGAATCCTTTTCTTCACCGCAAAAACCAACAACAAAATGGGTAACCAGAACATTAACCACTAAAAGTGATAGCATTATTCCTGCGATAATAAGAATCGGCCAACGGAATGTGAAATATGACAATTTATTTTCCATATAAATCTTTACCCCAACCAAAGCTGCCATTCCTACAGTAAATAACAATCCCACCACACACATAAAATAATAACTTCCTTCTCCAAAGAGCATTAATTTCATTTGCTTATCGGTCATTCCAATACTTTTCATTACATCAAACTCTTTTCGTCGAGCGTACATCCCAGTGAATACAACGTTACAATAATTGGTCAATCCAGCAATGAATAATATGATACTTACAGCACCTAAGAGAATTCGATTTCCTCGCATATATGTTTCTTTTTGCTGCATCAGGTCTGATTTACAGATAACAAAAACTCCTGCTTCGCCGGTTCCTTCATCCATTGATACTTCTGTCATTTCGGATCGTTTTTTATTTTCCTCGGAGACCAGCTCGCTGATCTGTGTTTTCACATAAGGTTCTTTTTCCGGATTGGCAGTTAATTCCATTGTTAATATCTTTTTCTCAGTTGGTATCTTTTGAAAGCCTTTCTCACTGATAAAATAGTATAAGCTGCCTTCTCCATGCCAGGATTGATTTATTTCCGGGAAATCATCGTTTTGCCGATCCAAATAACCACATAGAGTAAATGTTTCAGATTCTTTTTGAGGGAATTCGTCTTCCTGTTGTTTCTCTTTATTCTCAGAATTACTTTGTTCTTTTCTACGAATCGCATCTTCTCTTGAAAGCAAAGTTTTAAAGTATACCGGTTCGCCAATTGCTTCATCTGCAAGTTTTTGCTGTTCCGGGGACAGCATATGATCATGTATGATCAGCACACCATTTCCTTCTTCCAAAGATTTCAAATCAATATTGAGTTGATTATCCTGAACGTATTTCTTAAGCGACAAGATTTGATTTTCATTTAAAATCTGCACCGTATCCCACCAGAATACTTCCACCATATTGTCATTTGTAAGATTCGAAAGCCCTTCATCATAAGGACGGATGCCCTTTCTGGACATAACTGTAGTTACATAAGCTCCTTCGATCAGATTAGAATTCTCCCAATCGATACCATCTATCTTGTGTAATTTTTTCTCCAACTCTTGAGAGATTGGTGAAAATTCATCATAATCGTTATCATACAACAGTTCCACACCATCTCCCTGCGTCAGCAAAGGATCCACATCGATTTCTCTTGTTTTATATTCTTCCCCACACCCCTGGCTTTTCCCAAATTCGCTAAACTCTCCTGCCAGCAAAAAATCAGGACGTTTCTCAAGAAGATGCTTATAATCACATCCATTTGTAAGTACATTCATTAGAACAAAGGATAGGACTCCTAAAAATATGGAAAGACTTGTAATGATAAATCGTGCTTTATGCCGTGTTATATTTCCCCATGCAATATAAAGCATTTCTCCTGTTTCAGAACGTCTGTGCACTATTTTCCCAGAGTGTTTTGTTTTTCTGGCAACTGTATTTTCGTTATAAGCAGCACTCTCAATACAAGACAGCTTCGTTATTTTTCTAATAACGCCTTCCGATGCTATCCACAAAATTCCATTTACAAATACAACAGAAAGCAAAAGAATCCACGGTCTGAAAAAGGAAAGTATTGTATTCCCTCCCATTTCCTGATAAAAATGGAAACCTAATAGTTCCGGTATTAATAAGACTAAAATCAGTGCAGAGATCAAACTTCCCAAGACAGAACCTTTTAACATGAGTGACCTCATTTGTTTCCGGTATATTTTTGTAATCTGTCTTTCTGTGGCTCCGATTGTGTGGAGCAGTCCGAGATTTTGAACATCTTCGCTCATGGATATCCAAAGGACATTGCGTACAAGGAAATATATTCCACACAAAATTCCTATTGTTCCTAATATCACCATCTCATATCCACCTGCGAATTTAGAAACAGCAGTATATTGTGCTGTATCAGAAACGTATATCTTCTGATCTGCACTCTTCATCGGCAATGTCTGATATAATTTTTCCTCTGTTTTACTCCTGTTTAAATGATCACTCTGACTGAAAAGTAAAGTATAAGGACCCTTTTCCAGTTTCAACTCTTTAATTTTGTCATGTGAAATATATCCGATTGCTAATTCATTTCCAGAGTCTGTATACCAGCCACACAATTCGAATTTTTCTTTTGAATGTTCGAACACACCTTTGTATACATCTAAGTTTATTTCCATTCCCTGTTCCGGTTCAGAGATACCAAGTTTTTTCAATGCCCGCTCAGATAATAGAATTTCATCCTTTTTCTGTGGGTAGCTTCCAATCACATTGGTATATGCCGGTCTCAAAAAATCATTCCAGCTTTCTGAGTCAGCCCAGACTATATCACATATCGTTTTTGCATTGTTCTCCGAAACTTCTGTAGCTTCACCTACAAAAATACTTTTTCCAACTTGTTTTATATAATCCAGTTGTTTTAATTTTGCATATTGTTCTTCTGTTCCATCTTCTATTCTCCCCGAAGAAGCAGTTCCATTTTCTCTGATTAATCTTATTTCTTCTGCCTGTATTTTTCCAAAGGAGATTCCGAATACCATGGTAATAGCAACAATACCGATTACGATCGAGCAAAATAGAATCGTATTTCTCACCTTTTTTGTGCCTGCAAAATTTTTAGCCAGAAATCGGATTATGTCTTTATTGTTATTTGGAATGTTCTTGTGAATCATAGTAATCCCTCCTAACAATCGTTACAATCTCTTGTATAGATTTTTCCATCAGACATACGTATTACTCTGTCTGCCATTTGTGCGACCTCTTCTTGATGCGTCACGATCAATGTTGTCTGATGAAATCTTGCAGCACAGGATTTTAGTAATCCTACGACTTCCATACTTGTAACAGAATCCAGATTTCCGGTCGGTTCATCCGTAAACTGTACCCCTATCCCCTTATGCCTTGAAAATAGGGGCTTTAACGGTATGTACATTTGTGTACTGTGTACATTTTCTTTATACGTTAAAAGCAAGCAGATCTTTTCTTTCCAGAAGTCCCCACTTGCTTTTATATATTAATAATACTTATGTCCATTGCTTGCTGCAATACATTTTTGTTTTAATTCTCGGCTTATTTCAAACCTTTCATAATATTCATCTGATTCTGTTTCAAATGCATATTTATATACTTTCACAACTTCTTCGCAATTACTTTGAAATTGACTTTCTTCAACTGTACTATTTCCATCTCCAATCAATCTATTTACAAATCTCTGGTAAGCTTTTAACTCTGGTAATACGCTTGCAACAAAAGCACTTTTCCCCTCTAAAAATTTTTCTTTTCTGGAATATCAATAATATCAAGTAATATAATACATGCTACAAATAGTGATATAAAATATGACTCTGAACTTATGTATGTTCCTGTAGAACTTGGTACTGATTCAATTCGACTCTTGTAAATCAGTTTATCTCGCAAAGATAAGTGATAATAGTCACTCAACTCTTCCGCTAGTTGATGCAACCAATATTTTCTCTCTGTTCGTTGTTCAGAAAATTCTATAGACTGTTTTTGATACCGATCCATTACTGGAAGATTTATATTCACATCAAAAAACTTATTCAAATATCTGGTTGCATCAAATCCACTTCCATAATAATTTGTTATGGTATGTATTAACTGCTCCTTATTAAGAGACACCACGAAAATCACACGCTCATCATCAAAATAGTGTTTGATTCTCTCCAACATTTCTATGGCAAAAGATGGTCTGCAGCGATCCAATTCATCAATAAATATAATCAGTTTCTGCGCTCTTTCTACAATAATGTCATTGAAGATTCCTTTTACTCGTTCCCGGATTTCTTCCTCTGTTTGTACAAGGGATAAAATATCCATACTTTTCCCTTGCAACTTTTCAATTGCGGTGAATGGATTTGCTTTAAACTCACCTAGTGATATAGGTAATGTTGCTACTACCTCTATTAGTTTTTTACTTATCTTTTCGGAATCTATTTTCGTATCATAAACACCCTTGCAAGTTTTTGTCATTACTAGTAGCAGTGACATAAGTGGATCACTATGATTGTCATACATCCATGCATTATAATATATTGGCAAATAAGAATGTTTCAACTCCATTTTAGCTATCATCTCATTGTCCTTCAAATATTTATAAGACGGAAGTTTCTCTATCGAATTTTCTTCATCTGCCCATTGATTTACCAACACAAATTTTAGCACTTCTTCAATCTGTCGGACAAAAAATGTCTTTCCATCTCCCCATTTCGCATCCAAGCTAATGCAAGCACTTTCATCTATAAGTTCTAACCCATCTATAAACTCTTTTATATCTTTATTTCTCTCAAAAGTATTGTTCTTTATGGATGTCCAGATATTTATATCCGTTGCTTCCTGAACATATTTCTTCATATATTGTATTCTCCTTTATCATGAACTCCAATTATGGCTGAATATAATTAACATCTCTATTGTCTCACACAATCTAAACATCAACAATACCTTTTTATTTCAACAACTACCAGCAGGCACGTTCTTCTCGCCCCTGCCAATCGCTGATTATTTTCTTCTTCATTAAAAATTCTTGATCAGATTCAAGTCTCTTTTATTCAATGCTTTTCGCATTGCTTCATTTTCTTTCCGTAATGTCTCATTTTCTCTTTTTAGTTTTGCTACCTGCTGTTCTAATTGCAGGATGCGACTGTCCATCGCCATATCTAAAATCTTTCTTCTTTTATCTACCATACCTGCTTGTAGCTGCAAGGCATGATCTACTGCTTTTCGTACTTCCGGGTTCTTATAAAAAAATCCTCTGGACAGTCCGGTCTTTTGCATCAACTTGGGGACTGTTACTTTATCCTCTTCTTCAATCATCTCCTGAATTGCCAATTTTGCCCTCTGAATCTTCTCCATGCTCTGCTTATGGTTTATTTCCAGCATCTTGTCATATTTGCTCATACTCTTTCCCCCATCCTGCCAAGTTCGCCCGGATCATCCGGCTCATCTCTGCTCTGATTTCTCTTGTTTCATCTGCAATGATCTGAAGACTCATCTTTCGATAAAACTTCACATTCTTTACCGATGTATGCCCCAGTAGTTTTGCGATGGTCCAATCATCCAGATGCATCTCTGTTAGTCGGATGCCATATACATGGCGGAACATATGTGTTCCAAAGCCGAATAATTCGCCGTTATCATCTCGCAGATCTTTTTTCTGAATGATGGCCATCACTCTATTTTGAACGGTATTATACTGCAAAGGTTTCCGGGTATTTTTCTCATCTACAAAAATGTAAATCGTATCTCCATACATTTTCTCGGTGTACTCAATTGCTTTTTCAATCAGTAGTTCCAATTCTGCACTAATGGGTTTCATAAATGTGTGTGTTTTCATCTGCCTGATCTGAATCATAGGATGCCCATTCTGCCGATATAGGCAGTCCCTCTGAAGAGTTAAGGTATCGGAGATTCTTGTCCCCAACATTTGGTGAATGATCATGAGTCGCTCAATCTGCTCATCCAGTTCTGCAAGCGCTGCATTAAAACGAATCAGCTCACTGTCTGAATAAGATTTCAATTTAGGCTGCACTTGTTTGGGAAGGTCACTGGTCAGGAATATACTTTCCAGATGCGAATATCCATATAACTTCCCGATGGTTTCCAGTATCCCTCGGAGTCTTGTCAGATCCATTCGGTAATTGTTCACACCTTCTGCTTCTGTTGCAAGGTACGTCAGATATTCTTCCAGCAACTCCCGATTTAGTTCTTCTGCCGAATGGATTTGGGGATATGTTTCTTTCAGATATTTGGATAACCTCCGGATGGCTGTCAGCTCTTTGATGATCGTTGCAATCGCTTCATGATGTAAATGTTCATAAACTGCCTTTTTTGTTTCTTCCCGCAAGTCATCCTGGATAATCGTTGTAAAATTCAAAGTCTGCACATTTTTAATCGGATTCTTTTTATAGGCAATGTCCAGATTCTCTAATTTCCAGATATCTTTCTCAATCTCATCCCGTTCCTCTTCCTTTTCTGTAAATTGATATACCTTACGCACATACGTGATGAGACTCGATGGCAATGTCTTTTCTTTCCCATATACGCTGACTCCCGGTACTGTCAGTTTCTGTCCATGTTCCAGAAGCCAGCTCCGGATTTTTAACAGCCATTGCTCCCATTCAAGTTCCTGTAAACTCTCTACCCGGATATGCTTATCCTTCAACACCATGCAAAATCTCTGATAGGTCGCTCGTTCTTGTATCATCGTTGTCAAAGCACATTGTTGACTTCGTTCCTCAATAAATGAACAGAATTCTTTTTGAAGTCCTTTTGTTGGAAGCAGTCCTAAATCAAAACAATGAGATTCCTTTACATTCTTTTTCTGCTTCTCTTCTGCTCTTGCATAGCAGTTCAAATCTGTTAGATATAATTTTTCATCCATGGAACTCTCCTTTCATCAGTTCCGCCGCAAAGCTGTGGGTTTCTTCCTGGAAGTATGCTTCACTGGCTTTTTCCAGTTTCTTTGGCATATAATCCACATACTGTCTAGTCATTTCTTCATATTCATGCCCCAGATAATCCCGCACTGCCTGGAGGGAAATCCCGCTATCATAATACAGCGTAGCCAAGTTATGACGGTAATCATGGGATTTGAAAAGGTATTCCCCATCTGCGATCTGATATTTCTCACAGTATTTCAGCATCTGATACCGGAAGGTTCCATACCGGAAAGCGCCTCCTGTCTGATTCTGAAACAGATATTCTTCCGGTCCAATCTGATATTTCTTTTTATACACCTGTACCAGTTTGTACAATGCTTCCGGAATGGGAATCCGCTTATAAGTTTTCATTTTTACCTGATAGACCTTCAGCCAGTAATCTCCATCCTTTTCTTCATAACCATCACCTGTCAGGGTACACACTTCGCTTCCCCGGATTCCGGTACACCATAGATGAAGGAACATCAGTCGGAGATGTTCTGGGAATTCTGCCAGCTTAGACAAAATTTCCGTATATACTCCTTCTGGTACGCTGCGGTCATTGTGGACACGCACTTCTTTTTGAAGATAATATTCATGCCGGAAGGGGATCTTTTTCAAGTACCTCTTGACTACGAGAAAATTGTAAAACTGCAGGATCATAAAAATCCGCCCATTGGCTGTTGCTTCACGTGTATTCTGATTACGGATGCCCTCCAGATATTTCTGGATCTTCTCTGCTTCCATTTCATAGATCGGCTTTTTTTCTCCATTAAAATGTACCAGAAATGTACGAAGTTCCAGTAGCTTGATTCGGATGGTGCTGATGCATAAATCTGTGATTCCAAACAGATACCGCAAATATTTTTGCAAAATCTTTTGATTCTCCAAATTTGTCACTTCTTTAAAGGACACCAGTTCTATAGGTTTGCTGGGGTTCATCCGTTCTTTAGAAAAATGGAAGCGTTCCAAAAACCACACGTTTGCTTGCCAATGAATTTCTGATGCCTGTATAAACAATATCTTTCTGCTCGTCCGCAGGATGCCAAATACAGTACGTTTCTTTCTCCCTTTAAACTCTTCCGCAAGTTCCTGTTCAAATTGCTGTTCTTCAGACAGTGTCATGGTTTCAATATCCGTCACTTGATGGTTCACACAAAATTGATAAAACCTTCGCAGTGCCAGCAGCTTTTCTTTTCGCGTCTCTCCTTCGTAGGTATGTATCACCGCTTTCAATACCGTAAAAATCTGCATCTTCAAATTTCTCGGACACCCCAGTGTAAAATCCCACAACAGTTCCTTTCCGTCTTTGCTTGCCAGAAAGGATTCCGCTATCTCAATCTCCGGATAATGGGTAAGGCACATCCACTGATCACGATACTCTGTAGTATATTTCCTCTGTCCTGCCAGCGTTTTTAGTTCTTCCTTCATCCGATGGATAAAAATTCTGTCGAATCCCCGAAGGCAAGTAATCGGTACATGAACGGTTTCATTTCTTTCCAGATACCCTTCATACCGGACTCTTAGGACTGCATTCATCTCCGAAATATCAGTAATTCCCGCTTCTATCAGGAACTTCTTTACCCGGTTTCGTATTGTTCCATTTACCTCTGTACAGGCATCCACCTGTTCACTGATTCTTTGTTCCAGTGCTTCCCGCTTTTCCTGCTCTTCATATACATATAATTGATAAGCAGGCATGTCCTTCACCTCCTACAGGAGTTTCTCCACATCATAAAGTACGGAATATTTTGCATAATATTGGTCGCTGGCTTCCATAAGCTGGTCATCTACAATGTTCAGATATTTGATGGTCGTGTCGGTGTGTTTATGTCCATACGCCTCACTGATCATTTCCAGCGGCCATCCGGCATCCCGTCTCATATTCCCGAAATATCTCCGCAGCATATGGGGTGTCGTATGGATACCCGTTTTTTTCTCCATCCGTTCCAACATCCGGTAGACCGCATCCACCTGTAATGCTTTCCCCTTCGTCTCCCCTTCGATGTTTACAAACAACATCTGCTGATGCTGCAGAAGTTCCCGGTATTTTGACAGATAAAACAGTAAAAACTGAAAGGTGGCATCACTGATCTTAGCGTTTCTGTAAGCGGCATTCTTTGCCCTTGCCCTGTTCTCATTGTCATCCCGGAAAAATACTCGGATAGTATGTCGCTCATAATCAATATCCCTGGTATAATCCACACCTAGAATCTCACCGATCCGGTATCCTGTCTCTGCCAGCAGCATGATAAGAAGCTGATCCCTGCAATTGGTACACTGCTTCAAAAGTTCTAAAATCTCATTATGCTCTGCCGGACGGACATTTCGTTCTTCCTCTTTCAGATATCCATTGAATGACCGGAACCGCAGTTTTCTTTTCACGCCGATAGAATCATGGGTGGTAAAACTGTCATAATATAACACTTTCAGTCTTTCCATATCTGCTTCCAGTTCTAAAAAGCAGAAAAACCTGAACACGTCTTTTAAATACGCATTACAGGTTTTATTGCTTGGCAGTTTCTCTTTCTTGTCATTCAAATGATTTCCAGCTTTCAGCCAGTGGAGAAATCCCACATAATGTTCATATTGTTCCTGGAATTCCTGTTCCGCCACTTGGGACAGTTCCAACTCTGTTTCATTCAGATATTCCAAGTAAAACCGAATGGATTTTGCCCTTCGTCCAACAGTATTCGGGGAACGGTTTGCTCTGATCAAATGCGTCAGATATTTTGACGGGAGCAGCACCATCTGCCAGCTCTGGTGATCCCGGATCAAGAAATATTCCTTTTTCCCTTCCCAGATATGTTCCACTGCATATCGTGCCATTTTGCTCACCGTCCTTTCCTCTAACGCTATACACAGTATATCCACTTCATGCCAAAATAGCTATTCATCAATACCAACAATCCCTCCAAAACCACCTCAAAAACTGTACTAAACTTTTCCTGTAAAAATGTCCAAAAATGAAGCACAAGCAACAAGGCTGGAAAGGGGATTTTTCCTGTTACAAATAATATTCCACACCTTTCCGGCTGCGAATAAAATCCTGCACCTCTCTCAATTCTTCAGCCATCTGACAGGGTGGAAGGGCACACATCACATCTTCATGATACTTTCCGCCTTTTACAGCCCGAAAATCTAAAATAGAAACCACACAGGTATCTGTTTCTGTCCGGATGGCACGTCCAAACCCTTGCCGCAGTTTCTTCTGCATATCCGGCACAATAATCGCCTGGATATAATCTTCCAATGATTCATAGGTTTCTTTCTCCGCCTCGCTGATAGGATCTGGCACTGCAAAAGGCAGCTTCACGATAATCAGCGAAGATACCATATCCCCCGGAAAGTCCACCCCTTCCCAACAGGAGCCGGCTGCAAACAGCACCGCATTCTCCATCGTCTTAAACCGCAGGATCTCTTCCTGGGAATGTCTCCATACTTCTACCATCGGAAAGGGAATCCCATCCCTTAATATCTGGTACACGCTTCCCATCAATGTATAGGAAGTGAACAAGACCAGCGTATGCCCGTAAGTAGAACAGATCAGGGAATGGATCTGTCCTGCCACCATCTCAACTTCTTCCCTGCTTCCTCTTTTACACTTCCGCAAAGTTTTTGGAAGATATAACAGACAGTTTTCTTCATACGCAAACGGGGATTCTGCCACATAAGACTGTACATCTGTACGCCCTTCCAGTCCGGTTATCTGCAAAGTGCGTGCAAATCCTTTTCCTGCTTTCAAAGTTCCACTAGTTAAGATAGCAGACAGTGCCTGTTCCCGATCCCATAGCATTTCCCGCAAAAGCTGCGGAATCTCCCGGCTGGCCGCGCATAAGACCGGAATCTTTTCTTTATCCATACGCAGATGGAGTACATACTTAGAATTTTTCTGTAAAAAACACTCTAGTACTTCTTTTGCCTCCTGAAGTCTGTTTAACACCCACTTTGGTACTACTCCCTTTAGCTGTTCCATCATTCTTTCAATCATCTGGATTCCCTCCCATAAACAAAATTCGCATTCTCCGGTCAACTGAAAATTTTCCTTTATGCCATGGGAAGATATGTGGCTTTCCATGATAATCGTGAAAATGCTATACATCCCGGCTTTTAAAGTTCTGGCTTCCACATTTTGATGTTCCCGTTCCAGATAATAAGCGATCTCCCGGATATCATCCATACATAAATTCTTCCCAAACATCTGCCTGGCCGCCTCCGGAAGTTTATGTGCTTCATCCACTACCAAAGCCCGGTAATCCGCCAGCAATGGTTTATACTCTTCCCTTCGGTGGAATGCATCTGCCAGTAAATAATTGTGATTACAAATCTGAAGGAACACATCCTGCTTTTTGGATTCTTCCAAGTATCGCTGATAGCGGCACATCTGCCTGCCCGGACATTCCCTTGGACAGAACTTCGGCACACACACCAGCCTTCTGTCAAACCCACTCAAATCCTTTACGGTATCCATATCATAATGTTTCCGCAGAGACAGCAGTGCTTCTCTTTGGACTGCGTTCTTCTGCTTGTGACGGATAGCCTCGATTCTTTGTTCCAGCCTGTTATCACAGACAAAATGTTCTTTTCCTTTCCGTACCACTGCCCGAAGTGGTGTCTGAATAATGCCCTGTTCTACCAAAACTCTTGATAAAAACGGAACATATTCGGACAAGATTGCTTTTTGCAAGGCAATGCTGGAAGTGGAGACTACTACCGGATGCTGTTTTGGCAGGCTGTTTCGTTCCATTAGTATGGAATATTTCCGCATCAACACACAAGCTACCAGATAGGCATACGTCTTGCCAATTCCTACCCCTGCGTCACACAACGCAATTCTTTCTCCCAGCAAGGTATCTAACATTTCATGGCACAAACGGATCTGTTCTTCCCTGACTGCCAGCCCCTGTTCTGGAAGCAGCACCCGGAAGATTTTCTCCACCTCCTGATGCGCCCTCTTTTGATATTCAACTTTATAAAACATATTGCTTCTTCTTTCCGCATGACGTTAATACCACAAGGATACGGCTGTAGGATCTCCCACAGCCGCATATATCTGATATCAACGACACACTCTTTTTTGATTTCTTATCGTTTTTTCTTTAGCACCGTATTTGTCCTCGACTCCCCGGCTGCCGCACCACATCTATGGCTGGGAACATTACAGGCGGATGCTTCGCTTCGCATCGCTCGCAGATTTTCTGAAAGTCTTGCTGATTACAACTTGGAGTCCATCCTCTTCCTTGTGGGAAGAAATTCGTATCATTATCCCCCGCAGATGATCCTGGCGAAAGACCTGCGAAAGTCCATTCACAGCTATAAGGACTCGCTCAGAATACGAACAGGCACTGACAGTTTTCTCACGAAATGATCTGCCCTAGTCTTGGTACAGACCTTGTCATAACAATCCTGCAGTGCTTGTCCCCATCCGTCCTGGCGCTTATGCTGTCACGCTTCTATCTTTGGGAACGTACCTGTAATGCTGGTATGCGGTTGTCAAGGAACGAGGGCATATTACCCCTTTCATATATAGAGCCGATGAAAACCGCCTTTTTTCTTCACCCTTTCAAAAATTTTTTAATTTTTTTCTTCAGACGATCCATTCGTGTGTAAATCGTCTTTTCCGGGATACCTGTCTGCTCTGCAATCTCCCGGATAGAAAATCCCCACATCTTCAGCAATAAAATCTGCAAGGTTTTTTTATCTGATTCCAGAAGAATCTGCAGCAGTTGTTCATTTTCCACGCTGTCAAGTAACTGTTGGATTGTGAGTGCCACCGGAGATTGCTCTTCCAGCTCTTTGGTATATAGCTCTTCCTGATTTGGTGAAAAATGTTCCCAATATCTTCGTTCTGTATTAAAATCCTGCCAATCCAGTTCCCGAAGTCTTTGAATCACACCCTCACTTACACCGGATTCCCGTAAAATCCGTTCTTCCTGTTCCTTCCATTGTTTCCATTTCCGTTCTTCACTCGCTTTATGAAATATCACCTTTCTTTACCTCCGATCTGATTTTTTTGAAATCAAATCGGAGTGGCGGTGATCTTGCATTTACACAAGAAACAGGCTGTACTGCCCGAATTTTCTCCCACAAAAAGAAAGATGCCGCAATCCTGTTTTGAATTGCGACACCACCAAACGCTCGATATGAAGTTACGTTATCTTTTGTAGTTCTTGCTGGCACATACACTGCTCCTTTATGTCATGGTACGAGTTCCATTTTTCTCATAAAGAAGTAGTATACAAAATCAATCTGTCAGCAGACTGTCAGTTGTCTGTCAAGTAACTGTCAGTTTTTCTGTCATTTCTCTTTTATATACAGTTACAACCAAATCTTCTCATATAAAAAGCAAGTTCCATTTTTAGAAACCTGCCTTTTATGATTCTTTCTATACTTTTAAACAATATCCTATCCCTTTTACACTACTGATTATATATTCTGCATTTACATCTACTTTTTTCAATTTCTGTTTCAGGCGATGTACCATGCAGTAAATAATATTTGTAATGTCCCCATGTGGGTACTCCTGCCATACCAGTTGATAAATCTGGCTATATGTATATACTCTTCCCGGTGTAGATGCTAAAAGATAAAGGAAATCAAACTCTCTTTTTACAACCGGGACTATTTTATGATCCCATTTCACATTTCTTTGAAATGGAAAAATTTCCAGTTTCCCAACCAGTATCGGATTTTCTTCTTTTCTTTCCGACTTCCATTCTGTGTAACGGCGAATCAATGCATACACCTGCAAACCGATTTCTTCTGCTGCACATGGTTGTATCAATACCGCATCTGCCCCTAAGTGAATGATTTTACTTCTTATTTCAGCATGTTCAGATAATAAGACAATCATAGGGGTTATCACTAGCTTTCGGATTGTTTCTACAAACTGACATATTGCTTCCGGTTCTTGTTGTAATGCAATCAAAATCAAGTGATAAGAACAAACTGAAAGATGTGAAAGAGCATCCTGGATTCCTGTTGCTTGATAAATCTCTGCCTGTTGCTTCAAAAAGCCCAGACTTTCCCATGTCAATTCGTTTTCATCCACAATTACTATAATTCTGTTTCTCTTCACACCCCGATCAATGTATTTAGCATATCAGTTCCTCCACATAATTTTTTGCATAGTCGTAAAAAATCCTTTTTGCTTCTTTACAACACCTGAAGAAATACTCGCTGCACTTCACATGAATTATTGCTTCGTCCGGTATAAAATGAGCTTCTTCAAAGCACCTATTCCCATTTACTTCCAATTCCTGTAATTGATGTTCCATAATCCAATAAACATCACCGTATCGGAAAGGTCTGTGTGATATATATGGATAATCAAATCTTTCCTTATCTGCATTGGAATTTAATATCTGATATGCGTATTCTTCATATTCTCCTGGCACTACCCTCCAAAGTGGTATTGCTATATCTGTCGTTTGGTTTTCTTTTATCACTTTTATTATTTCCTTCATAATAAAGGCGGGCATGATACACATTTCTTTAATCTTATTTCGTGAAATATGGTATTCGCCATTATCTATGATATTATTTTTATTCATAAAGGACACCTACTTTCTATAGTCATATTGTAAAATACAAATGTCACAGAAATGTCCTAATTTCAAAAAATATTGTAGTTTATTATATAATTGGATCAAGTTTCCCTGCTCCAATTCGTTTTATTCCATTGTTCTGATTTGGTCAACAAGAGATTGCTTTTTCAAATTTCCCGTTGTATATGCAATTAATATCAGCTGAACAGCCAACAGAACAGCCGAATATATCAATACAACCGGCCATGGGAATGAATAGAAAAAATATGGATTTAATGACCGCATGATCTGAATACATAAACTTCCAAGTCCAACTCCTAAAATCAATGTTACAAGCACAGCAAAGAGTGAATAAATCATGCCTTCATAGCAAAGCATTCGGATGAGTTGTTTTTTACTTAAACCAATCGCCTGTAACATTCCAATTTCCTGCTTCCGAGACAAAAAATTTGTAATGGTTGTATTTACGAGATTGATCAGCGAAAAACACACAACAATGATAGCTACTATCAGAAATGCACCGAAAGGTAGTTGCTGATTTCTATTATAATAATTTACGCTTTCTTCTATGGTATCCATAACCAAATCACTGTTTTTATCTATCAGCTGATTTAATGAAGTTTCAATGGTATCGAATTTATCTTTGTCTGTAATTACGGAAATAGTACCTGTGCAATCCATCCCGGTTCCCTCATTTATAAGTTGTTCCGGGAGAGAAAAACATTTATCGAATCCCGTATAATTATAATCGCTTACTATGCCTTTCACAGTATAAGTTTTCGTCATAATATCACCGGATACATTTTCGTAATCAACTTCTACTGTATCACCTAAAGCAACATCCATTCCATTGAGATCTGCACGTTCTTGTAATAGGATAATTCCTTTGTCCGCAATCAATTCATCATAATCAGCAGTTCCTTTTATGAGATTTTTTTCTAAATCAGATTGTTCATCTTGACTAAATCCCTGAATCCAATCTCCAGAAATTCCATTTACACGATATTCTGCGTCCGTATAATACCACCGCTTGATTCCGGTAACACCATCGATAGCTTTGATTGTTTTTACAAAATTTTCATTCAGCATATTTTTTTGTTGTAATTTAGTCAACGAAACTTTTGCAGTATCAAAGGATTGATTAGCATTAAGGTTAATATTAAATTCGCCTTTTGAAAAATCCCTCCCACGCGCTTCTGCAACTCCATCATAGGAAACTAATATCGTTGAAATCAATACAACTAACACGCCTCCAAATGCGAGTGAAAATATGGTTAATATAGATTTTGTTTTTTGCCTGGACAGATTCATTTTAGCAAGTGATGCAGGCGTTATTTTTCGGTACAGCGCCGAACTTTCTTTAGGCTTTCCTTTATAATCCGAATATCGAAGAGCCTCCATTGGAGATACTGCGGCAGCTTTTTTTACAGGAGTATGAATAGAGAGCATTACCATTGTAAAAGCAAAGAACCCACACCCAATCGTCACACATAAAGAAGTCAGCCAGTACCAGCCCTCCGGAATCAGAAAATATCCGATTACATTACCTATAATCAAACCAATGGAAATCCCAACAGCAGCAAGTAACTTTCCTTCTCGGTAAACCATTTTTTTAATCTGCCGTTTCGTTGTTCCAATCGTGCGAAGCTGCCCATAGTTACGTATATTGCTTGCAACGGAAATATAAAAAATGGAATAGATCACAATGCCGGAGCCAATAAAGGTTACAAATCCAATCACGAAATAAAATAGCATTTCACTTCCAGAATTTTCGCTCTTCACATTAAAATAAGTGGAGCGAACAATCACATTATCATCGGGGATGTGTAATTGTTTTGCAAGAGTGTCTGCATATTCCGTAGCATCTTCTTCGCTCATGTTTTGAGCGTCTTTTAATCCAAGGTAATAATCTATAACTGTATTATTTCCATACTGTTGTTTCACTAATTCTTTCGATATAATAGCTGTATATCGTCCAATATCTCCGGTTTTAACATTTAAGATTCCTGTCAACCTGAAATCATGATTCATCCCGTCAGAAAATGGTATTTTAATTGTCTGTCCTAATTCAGTTGAATACCCCAAGCTGTCCAAAAAAGATTCCTGTACTACAATTTCATCTTCCGCAGTTGGTAACTTTCCCGAATAAGGCATACTTTGAGATTTTAGCATATCTGCATTTGCGTAAGTAAAATTTACGGTTGAATGGTTTATTTCTTCAGAAAATGCATTGAAAAATTCTCCAATCCACGCGATCTCTTTTTCTTTGTATAATTCCGAACCCTCTTTTTCTGAAATTGCATGATATACAATCTGTGCTGTTTTTTTATTTAGATTTTTTGTTTTCTGTGTAATTCCAAATCCATAAAGGGTAATTGCAGATAATAATGTACTCGCAAGTGTAATCGTAATAATAATAAAGATATTTCTTTTTCGATTTGCTGATATATTCCTGCTTGAAATACGCTTTATTATGGTTTTTGTATCATTTTCAAAAGGCAGCGTCATATGTGTCACCTCCTTAAAAGTTCAATAAGAGACATATTTTTTTGATGCCTTAACGCAATCTCTGATACCAACAAAGAACAAATCACAACTAGCGCACAATAAAACAACGTCACACTAAATGGAAACTGATAATTTAAGTACGTCATCAATCCATTTTTTAATAAAGTGCAAAGAAGATAACCGATAAAACCACCAACAATCAAAGACAAAATCAATCCGATAGAAACAATAAGCAACCCTTCACAACATACCATGGTTGTAAGCTGTTTTTGTGTCATTCCTACGGAACGCATGAGAGCAAATTCTTTTTGCCTAACAATCACACCGGTAAAAATAGTGTTTAGTAAATTCATAATTGCAAAGCAACTGATAAATCCAATAATTACAGCAAGTGCCAAAATCATTCCTTGTAAGAAATTCTCATTTTGGGCAATAGCTCCAGATAATGTAGTAACAGCCAATCGTGGATTTGCCACCAGAATCTGTTTAATCTCTTTTTCTGCCTGTTGCTCCATTTTTTCGTCCACGCGAATCACCCACTGATATGTCATATTAGATGAGGTGATTTTTTTCATAGAATCATTTGGAAGTAACAGCATATCAATTTTATCTCCATTATTTCCGATTTTACTTTCATCCAATACGGCGGCAATTGAGAACTCCATCTCTTTTGTCTCTGTGCCGTCAAACACTTTTAATTTTATAGAATTTCCAACTTCCGGCTGTATCCCAAAATATTCTTCGAAATCACTTGGCGCCCAATAATAATCTGATTTTTAGATGCTATTTCTTGATATTTCGGAATAGATTTACCTAAATTACATTCTCTGATTAAATCCATATCGGTTTCGTCAAATCCAACGATTGCCCCATTTGATTCTTTTGCATTTAAGTCATTAGACACCGGAAGATTGGTAATTGTTGTTATTTGTTTTACACCACTCACTTGACTGAGAGCGCTATATGATTCTTCTGTAAATGGACTATTGCTCTCAACAGTTTCTAAAGCATTTTCTCTTAATTCTTGATCCTGTATTCGAATATAAAATTGTCCTAATGAAAATCCAGACAATGCCATATCCCTTGCGTTAATCGAGGAAAGTATCGAAGAGGCTCCAAACAACAATACTCCTGTTAAAACCAGAGATGTAATCGTTAGAACATTCTTTTTCTTATCTCGTATAATCTGCTCTTTCGCCAATGAAATAGGAGTTATCTTTTTCCCTTTATGCTTATACCCATAATTTGGGCCCATCTCATATCGATACGCCTCTATAGGAGATACGCTTGCTGCAATAACTGCTGGTTTTCTAATAGATAACCGTACTGTCATATAAGAAAACAATATAACAATAGGATACGCCCAAAGTAAATTTTTAAATTGGAATCCCTGCGGAACCAAAAAATAAGATAAAAATGTTCCCATTATAAGACCTATCGGTATTGCTATTAAAGATAAAGAAGTTCCTTCTTTGTACACTAATCTCTTAATCTGTTTTTCTGTCATGCCTATGGTACGAAGCTGACCATATTCACGAATAGAATTGATAATCGAGATATAAAATATGCAGTAAATAACCAAAACTCCTGCCATAATAACAATTGCTAATCCGGCAATTCCTGCCATCACCAATAAAACAGATGGCTGGCTCAATTCCAAATAAGCATGATTGATAGATGGCGACTGCAAAATACCCGCTTCTTTACAGATTTCCGTAATCTCATTTTGAATCTGTTCACTTTCAGAAGCATATTGGGATTTTAAACGGAACATCGCCATTGGTGACAATGTATTCCAGCCATCTATATCAAGAAAATATTCCATAGAAACAATAGCAGCGTACAAAGAACGATCTGTTCCCTTCGCAGAAGTTTTTATATAACCGGAAATAACAAACTCTTGTCCTTCTTGATTGTTTTCTCCCGGCAAAACAATTTTATCGCCAATTTTCGCATCAATACCCTGTTTTGACAAATAGTCTTTTTCAACTAAAATTTCATTTTTCTTCTGTGGCATGTTCCCCTCAGAAACAGATAATCCATTTAACACTAAACTATCTTCATTGGAACAAGAAATATTTAATTGTAAGCCATCGTAAGAAGCACTTTTTACTAATGCGTTAAATCCTAATTTTTCTATTCGTTCATCCGCAGATAATTTTTCATACTGCTGCTTTGTAAGACCAGAAACAAGGGCATGATAAGAACCTGTAATACTGTTTCCACCATTTGTATTCACTTCTATGATTCCCGAAACGAGCAATAATACTGCTGTCATTAAAAATGTTGCAAGAGAAATTGCAAAAATAGAGAGATATTTTTTTAATTTATCATGTTTTAATTGTGCAAAAACGATTTTACGAATTATTTCTGTTGTATCATTTTCAAAAGGTAACGTCATACAAATCAACTCCTATCCAACTATTTTTCCATCTTCAATCCTCACAATGCGGTCAGCAAGCTGCGCAATAGCATTGTTATGCGTAATCATTACCAACGTCTGATCAAACTCCCTGCTGGTTCTCTGCAGCAATCCCAAAACATCTGCACTGGTTTTCGAGTCAAGATTGCCCGTAGGTTCATCGGCAAGCACAATCGCAGGCTTTGCAACCAAAGCCCTTGCAATCGCGACTCTCTGCTGCTGTCCTCCTGAGAGATTATTCGGCATACTTTTCAGCTTATCTTCCAATCCCAGCATAGTAATCACTTCATCCATAAATTTCTGATCTACGGTATCTCCATCTAACTCTACTGGAAGCACAATGTTTTCATAAACATTTAAAATCGGAACCAGATTGTAATTTTGGAAGATAAAACCGATATTCCTCCTGCGAAAAATAGTGAGTTGCTCATCATTCATTTTAGCCAGTTCCTTTTCTGCTACAACTACACTTCCTGATGTTGGAGTATCCAATCCTCCCATCATGTGAAGCATCGTAGATTTTCCGGAACCTGAAGTTCCTACCACTGCTACAAATTCTCCCTGCTCAACAGAAAAATTTACACCATCTAAAGCACGAGTAATGTTCGGTTCTGTACCATAATATTTTTTTAAATCCTTTGTCTGTAAAATTGTCATAATCACTACTTCCTTTCTTTGTTGATGAGCATATAGTAAAGGTCAAATGTTGCAGAAATGTCCTAAAATTCTTTTTTTCTAAAATATTTTTTAAAAAAGGCAGCCTGATAAACAGACCGCCCGATTGTTATCGTTGGGGAAGAAATATAGAGAACGTTGATCCTTTTCCCACTTCTGATTCAACTGTGATGTAGCCACCCTGCATAGTGATAATCTCACGTGCCAGGTATAATCCTATTCCAATCCCATCCACATCATGTACAGCTTCTTCCCGATAAAATCGTTTGAAAATAGTTGCCTGGACACTTTCCGGAATGCCTCTTCCCGTATCCGTTACGGCAATTTCCAGATACATCTCCCAGTCCTGTACCGTTACGTGAATATTACCGCCTTCCGGTGTATATTTTACTGCATTATCTAAAAGATTAAACAATGCCTCTGAAGTCCAGCGACTATCATGTGAAACTGTTAAATTTTCAGGACAATCTACAGATAAATGAATGTGTTTTCTCTCCATAGGAGCAAGAACCCCATTGATCGCATCGACAAGTGTATCTGCAATAACTGTTTCTTTCTTTTCCAGGGTGATCACACCCGTTTCTAATCGTGATGTTTTCACCATTCCCTGAATCAAAAAATCCAGTTTATCTAACTGACTGGCAGTAGCATGTAAAAATTCCTCACGCGTCTCCTCAGTAATCTTTCTGGTTAGCATCGTGTCGTTGAGCATTTTTAGATTTGCTATCGGTGTTTTGGTCTGATGCGAAATATCCGATACCAAAGACTGTAATTCTGCTTTTTCTTCTTCTACTTTATGCCTGGTTTCCTGCATCACATGATATAGCCTTTCCAGGCGATGGCTGATGCGCGCTAACAGCGTTTCCGCTTCATAATTTATTTGCGGCCGAACGGTACTATCCATCATTTCATCTAATGTCCGGCATAGCCCATCTGTAAATACCGATAGTTTCTTTTGAAAATAATGCAGAAAGACTGCACCCCAGAAAAATAGAAGAATCATTACACTGAAACCGCCAAGTATCATCCTTATATCTTTTGTCAAGACATAAAGGAGGAACAACAAAAGAATCGAGGTCAGAGAAGCGCCTCCCACGATCAGCCGCAGAAAAGTTCTGGTTGATAAATTCTGTAATTTCATCGTGATTCACCGCCTATCCATTGATATCCCATTCCGTAGGCAGTTTTAATATATTTTCGCTCATCCGTTTCAATCTTTTTGCGGATGCGGCTGATAATCGTAGTAAGCGTATGCTCATCGATAAAATCCCCATCAATATCCCACAATTTTTCAATCAGCTGCCGTTTCGTTAATATAATGTGCGGATTTTTTACAAATAAAAATAAGGTACGGTATTCTTTTGGTGTAAACTCTATCGCCTTGCCCTCCAAAACTGCACTCTGCTCGGAGAAGTCAATTTTCAAAACTTCATCTTCAAATACATCATGCTTTGGTGTCCGCAATTCCATATTTGCAAAAACAGCGGCTATTTTTTTGCAGAGAACCATCACTGAAAATGGTTTTGTAATATAATCTGTACATCCGGCTTCATAGCCTTTCAGCATATCGCCTTCTTTATCATTTGCTGTGATAAACATAATATAGGTATGCTGCCCTCTTCCTCTGATCTCATCACATAAATGCAGACCGTTTCCATCCGGCAGATTAATATCCAGCAGAGCAATATCAAATTCACCCTTTTTCAATCGTTCTACTGCATTCTGAAAACTGTATGCAGAGGTTACTTCATAACCATCTGCAGTAAGATTATAAGCCAGCGTTTTATTTAATACTTTATCATCTTCTACAATTAAAATTTTCCTCAATCCAGCTTCTTCCTTTCCCATCTTCTAAACTTGTCGTTATTTTAAACCTCAAATGTTGCAGAAATGTCCTAAATACCGTTTTTCTGATGTTCATCATTCCAAAACATAGATTGATTATATCCTATTTTCTTTCAGGAAAAAATGTTTTCCATAAAAAAATGCTTTTGCCGAAATCCACACTTTTCAGCAAAAGCATTTTTCTCTTATTCCATTGACCGCATTTGTTCAATCAGGGATTGTTTTTTCTGCCTGCGGATTGTCCAAACGGATAAAATAAGCTCTACTGTCACAAGTACTACTACATATACTCCCATCTGCAACCATGGAAATTCGTAAGGAAGGATTCGTCCAGCGTAAGCACTGATACTGAATTTTCTCCATACCAGAAGCGTAATTGGCAGTCCAATGGCAAGCATAAGCAAAATACTGCTAATCACATATCCCATTCCTTCCCATACTGTCATTTGCGCTAATTGTTTCGGCGCTAACCCAATCGAACGCAGCACGCTATTTTCCTGTCTGCGCGAATATTGATTGGAAAGTGTGGTGTTGATAAGGTTGATCACACCAAACAAAAAGATAAACCATGAAATCACCTGCATTATGCCATATGCTACATTCATATACCCAAAACTATCTACTCGATCCTCAAAGGTATCTAAGCCAATATCGGTATGCGAAACAACAAGATTCTCCAAAGCCTTTCCCACTTTTTCGGATTTCTCCGGATTGCAGACAATGTCCCAGGAGTAATCAAAATTAGTTACATCTGGTATTAATTTCTGAAACAGTTCTTCCGACAAAAACATCATTGGTCCATCCACTCCGATTGGACCATGTCCACTGGCAAAAATAGTTTTTTCCAAATCATAAAAACCTGATATGGTTACAGGAATTGTTTTCTCTCCCAATGAAAGTTCTATGGTTTCACCCAATTTTTCCTTCCCATCAAAACCACGATAATCGTATGGCAATAAAATGCCATTGTTATCAGGCATACTTCCCTCTACAACAGTTTGTGCCACAAGTTTCCTATTTTTCTTGGTAATCATATCGCAAACACCACGCGTAGTAATTTCATGGGAAGTGGCTTCAAAACCTGCTGATTTCCTTGTGACCAGAATCTCTTCCACTCCATCAATATCCAGGATTTCCTGTTTCAATTCTTCATTCAATGGATTTCCCTGTTTGAGAAGATCAATATGTTCCTTATCCGAATCCATATAAATCTTGTAATCCCCATTTTTAAAATACTGTCTTGCCAGTTTTTCCGGCGATTGCAGAATCAGCAAAGAACTAACAGCCAAAAGCAGAATCCCGCCCAAACTTAAAGAAAACACAATACTGGCTGTTTTCTTCCAATCCCTGCGAAAGTTCAGCATTCCGAGAGAACAAGGGCTAATCTTTTTTCTCTTCTCCCGATTCTTTATCTTCTTTTGAAGAGAAGTAAAACGAACTGCTTCAACTGGTGAGATATTTGCGGCTAATTTCACAGGTTTTCGGATAGACAGACAAATCATGATCCAGCAGATCAATACTGTACATCCCATCACGAAAAGATATCCTGAAAGAGAAAAACCTTTGGGAAATAACAAAAGTGTCACTCCTAAACCAAGTAAAATCCCGATAGACATACCCTTCCATCCTAAAGAGTGTCCCTCTTTTTTTACAATACGCATAATCTGCTTTTTGCTAGCACCAACAGTTCGGAGCTGACCATAACTTTTTATTTTATCAATAATGGAAATACGGAAAATACTTTGAATTACAACGCAGCCACCTACCAAAACGATACCGGCAAAAGCCATAAGTAGCAAAACATTCTCCATGGAAATGTCTCCGTCAATATAACGGAAGTACGCATCATGAAATCCAACTCCAGGTATCTGCAACTCCTCTTTGATCTTCTGAACGTCAGCTTTAATAAGTTCTCCGTCTAACTGATCTATATGATTCAGATGTACATAGGCAAAGTATCCGTCAGGTTCATACTTCGTACACTGCTTTAGCATTTCTTTGGAGATCAGAAAAGAGTACATATTTTGTTTTTCTTGCCCTGTTGTATCTAAGATGCCTGAAATAGTATATTCACCTGAAAAACTTTCCGTATCCAATGTAACTGGATCACCGATATGACAGTCAGGGAAAAATTTTGAAAGCCATTCTTTACTTACCACAATCTCATTTTTCTCTTTCGGTAAGTCTCCATCTGCCAAATTCATTTGGGAACGTGCCATATACAGAGTTTCTTTATCCGTATAAGCAAAGAATCCTTTAAATCCCTGTGTAGAAACTTCTTCCCCGTACATATAGTATTCTCCCACACGTGCAAATTCCGGCACTTCTCTTAACTCTTCTATATGCACTTCATCTACCTGTACATAAGTTGCTTCATAAGTATCTATCACTTTCTTCTTTTCTGTTTGCATCAGTGAAACTCCAGCCAAACCGGAAAGACTGATTAAAAAAGCAGCTAAAACTACTGATATTATTACCATGACATTTCTTCGTTTTTCGCTTTTTAAATTTCTCTTCGCCAGATTCTTGATAATTCCGTTTGTATTATTTTCAAAAGGCCAAGTCATAGCCTGCCACCTCCTTATTCTGTTATCTTAATTCGCTCTACCAAAGATTGTTTCCGCATATAACGGATGGCATATATTGAGTAAAGTACCTGCACGAACATGAGTAGTACAGCAAAAAATGCTACAACGTTCGGACATTTTTATATTAGTCGGGTCTACTTCCTTAGTCTATAATCCGTAATCTCTCAACCAACGGAGTTTTTTGTAAACTGTAAAAAGCTGAAATAGTAATCGTCAAAATAATCAGAACTACCACAATGCAATATACAGTAAACAATGCTAATGGAAATGTATATGACAAATAGAAAACCCCTGCACTTATCAAGCCTTTTATCAATATCTGCCCTAAAATAATTCCCAATATCAGAGTAAGTATCAAACTCCCTACAGCCAATACACAACTTTCGCATAATGCCATTTTTTCTGTTTGTTTCCAAGTCATACCGATGGATTGAAACATAGCGTATTCCCGCTTTTTTGTTGCTATATTTGTAATAATTGTACTTGCGAAAGTAATGATACTAAAAAGTAGCAAGAATAGTGTTACGCCTATGATAGATATTCCTACCTGCCTTATAGTAGCTTCTTTTGAAGCAATTGCTTCTCGCATAGTCGTCAGCGTTAATCCATCTGACATATCCACTAATTTCTCTAAAGATATTGTGGTGTGTTCCAATTCGGTATCATTTGCCTTTACAATCAACCTAATAGAAACATTAAAAGAAACCGAATTTTCTGCTATCAATTCAGTGGGCATTAAAAACCAACCTCCATAAATTGCTGTATTTGAATACAGATCACCATCTAATACGCCTCCCACCGTATAAGTTTTTTGGGTGCCATCCCCAAATGTAAATTCTACTGTATCGCCTTTAGAAATACCTTCTACACCATTTACAGCAACGATCTGGTTAGATTGAACAAGCTGTTGATAATTCAAATCGCCTGATTCGCTGAATTGCTGAATAGAGGCAAAATCATTATCGGTAATAATAGAAAGTTGATCTTTGCCTGTGCTATTTTTCCCTGCCCAACTAATATCTGTTTCAACAACTTGCTTTATATTGCTAATGTTTGGAAGCTCCATTATCTTTTGTTTGAAGTTTTCAATTTCCGAAACTTTCTCACTGTATTTACCAGTAGTATCAATCACAAATTGTCCATACTGGTAGACATCTTTTTTTACAATAGATTCAGGATCAATGGAAGCGGTATATGTTGCAGCTAAGACAAATAAAAGCCCGCTTAGGCCCAAAGAAAGCACAGAAATTAAAATGCTTTTCCAGTGTGATGTTATGCTTATGATTGCCAGCCCCAAAGAAGATAATTTTCGTTTTTCTTTGTTAGTAACCTTACAATCAAAGCGTTCCATCATATATTTGCTGGAAAGGATCGGGGAAATGCTGAGGGCTATTTTTGTAGGTCTATTTAACGATACTTTTACAACGAAATTGATGATAACACTAATGATTATCCCCCAGACTACCGCAGCGATCCAATCCCAACCATCAGGTTGCAACAAATATCCAGCAAGGTCACCAATTAATAGACCAATCGGAACCCCAATTCTACATAAAAATTTTCTTTCGTAGCGGATGATTTTCTTTGTTTGCTGCTGTGTCATTCCGACAGTACGAAGCTGCCCAAATTGCCGCACCTGATTTACAACAGACAAATAGAAAACATTGTAAATTACTAAAGCACTCACAATTATAATGAAGATTGCCACACCCATAAGAACCATGTTTTTCTGATTTAATAGTCCTCCGTTGGGCAAACTATCCATGAATAAGTCGTTTCTTGTTACATGATGAATATCATATTTTGAAGATATATTATCGACCGCAGAAGAAAAACCATATTGCGTCATTTTTGTGGCATCAACAATGGTAATTGAAGCATCATATCCATTTTCTGTTTCAGTTACTTTGATGGATTCGATATTTTCCTCTGAATACAACAACTCAATTTGCTGCTGGGAAAGATCATAAAAAACAACTTGTGGCTGCCCTTCTGCCATTCTATCTTTTGTAGTTTCATATCCGCTTTCAAACATAACCAACATCATGAGTAGTGCTGTTGCAAAGACTATCGTAGTAAGCGAGAAAACCTTTTTAACTCGGTTTTTATCTATGTCATTTTTAGCAATTTTTTCCGTAATAGCGTTGGTGTTATTTTCAAAAGGCCATGTCATATGATCGCCTCCCTAACTTACAATCTTTCCATCCTCAATCCGAACAATCCGATCCGCAAGTCGGGCAATCTCATTGTTATGTGTAATCATTACCACTGTCTGGTGAAACTCATAACTGGTTCGTTTGATCAATCCCATAACATCTGCACTGGTTTTCGAGTCGAGGTTCCCTGTAGGTTCATCGGCAAGCACAATCGCAGGCTTTGCAACTAAAGCCCTTGCAATCGCAACTCTCTGCTGCTGTCCTCCTGAGAGGTTATTCGGCATATTCTTTAGTTTATCTTCCAGAGCCAGCATATGAACCACCTCGTCCATAAATCCCTGATCTACCGTATCTCCATCCAGTTCTACCGGAAGGACAATATTCTCATAAACATTCAAAATCGGAACCAGATTATAATTTTGGAAAATGAAACCAATATTTCTTCTCCTGAAAATCGTCAGTTCTTCATCGTTTTTCTTTGCCAGTTCTTCTCCCCGTACAATAACTCTTCCGCTGGTAGGCGTGTCCAGACCTCCCATCATATGAAGCATCGTGGATTTTCCGGAACCTGAAGTGCCTACTACCGCTACAAATTCACCTTCTTCCACTGAAAAATTCACACCATCCAGTGCCTTTGTAATATTCGGTTCTGTACCATAATATTTTTTTAAATCGATTGTCTGTAAAATACTCATATTCTATAAGCTCCTTTCTGCCTTTCTTTATGATGACTCTATTATAAAATACAAATGTCACAGAAATGTCCGAGAAAAGAACAAAATTCAAGGAATTTCAGCCTGAATTGTTACAAATCTCGGACATTTCAAAAAAATTACAAAAGATACCAAATATGATATTTTGCTGTTCTTGATTTTATCTGTGACTAAAATTCTATTTAATACATCACAGCAAACTGCCTTTCAATCCCTTCTTGAAAACCAAGATAACTTTTTCAGCTCCCCAAAATGACATAGTTACAAGTTTGTAGCTTTGTTTTTCCATTTCTATAAGTTTAGCATTTATTTTTTCAGTTACATTTTCAGTAGTAATATTTTCTATTAATACGGTTTGATACATCATTCAATTGCCTCCATTATTTAATATTCGTTTTTAACAAAAATTTTATATCTAATTTTAGATTATCCACATAAACACTATACTTTCAAGTATTTTAAAGTATAGAAAACCATTCATTTTACCACGATTGAATGAGCCTTGATATGATAACAAAACAGCACTAAAAAGCAGTCCATCCTAAAGACTAACTGCTTTATTTGTAGTAATATTAAGTTTGCAAAATTGCATTTTGCAATTTTATTGATTGAAGCATAATCAATACTCACTTTTATCCGATATTGAGTAAACTATGAACTACCCATGGTTGAACTGTAATCATAACTATAAATATATAAATTGCATATAACATTATTTCGACCATGTCATTAACATTTTCGGACTGAAGCCTTTTTCTAAAATTAATGGGTAAGATTTTTGACAGCAGATAATATATCAAATATCCTAAACATGCTCCTGCTGTATTTATAATAAGGTCATTTATATCTGTTGCCCCCCAGCCAAACATCTGAACAATTTCAATAGATAAGGAAAACAGAAAGCCAGTTAGTACAACATTCTTTATATGACGATACTTCTTATACAGTAATGGTAAGAAAAAGCCCAAAGGCACAAATAAAACAAGATTAAGTATGGTATCTATTGGTCCACTTATCATACCCCAAAATGGAATTATAGAAATTTGGGGACGAAATGATATTGTGCTTGTATAACCAATACCTGTTACAGTTAAAATTCCAAATAAATAATAACAAAACACAAATACAGCGGTAATATGAAAAATGCTTTGTTTGCGTCCCGATTTTTTAAGATATAAAAAATACAATATAAGAACTGGAATTATAAACACATACCCACTTATTGAGCGAATAAGAATATCGGAAATTGGTAACATATTTTCACTCCTTTACATGAACTCATTACATATATTTGCCAGTCCGTTTCTTTCATAAGAATAACAGCAAAAATTTAAAATTATCCAACGAAAAATCGAAAATTTTTCTTAAACTTTTTATATAAAATTTCTGGTACCAGAATACTGCCTGCAAGTAAAATCATCAGTAGAGCAACCATTTCTTTGATTGGATAAGAAAAAACAAAATAAGATATCTCGGTTTTCATATACCATCCAATCCCGCAAATCAATATTGTACCAACGGTCAATATCAGAACACTCAGCAACAGCCAGGTAAAAATTCCTTCTGCAAGGAACATCCGCTGCAACTGCTTTCTGGTCATTCCCACACGATTCATAATGGCACATTCTTTTTTTCGAAGTAACATGTCCGTTACCCTTACATTTAAAAAATTCATAATCCCAATAAAGATCAGGCATCCGCTGATTACCAGAAGCAACAGCCTGCTGGTCTGAATATACTCCTGTTCTTTTAATAAAAGGTCTGACCGACTCTCCATCTGGAATAAATTTAATTGCTCCGCATATCCGTTTTCAGACTGAAATTCCATATTTTCTGTTTGGATCATTCCCTTTAACCTGTTTTTGCAGCCGGATTCCTGTTCCTTTTCTACAGAAAAGCTCATTTCAAAGGTCTGTGGGGTCAGATTCTCTGACAGGTTTTCAAAGGTTTCCTCTGTTACAAGAAGAAGATTGGTATTTCTGCCATCCCAGCACAACTCTAATTCCGGAAATCCTTCCTTTGTAATATCCAGATACCCGCAATTTACCAGTGTCTCTGGAAGCAGATCGGACATATCGGTTCCCACCGGAACCAGATCATACACTTCTATTGTATTTCCAAGCTGCTCCAATGCCTGCTCTTCTGCATATTCTGATACTCTGTGATCATGGAGAAGAATCGTTCCGTTTTCGTGTGTAAATGTTTCCCAGTCTGCTGTTATCTCCTGCTCTTTCAAAAATTCCTGCAGTTTTTCTTTTTCAGAAGAAGAAATTTTTTGGATTACAGTCGGAACGGTTTCCCCGTCATTTAATAACTTGATGCTATCCCGACCTTGTTTCCCGATAATAGGGTAAAATCCCTGGATCTTTGTTTCATCCTGCAGGCTGTTTCCGGCAGTCTGCTTGATGTTCTCCAAGAATTCTTTCGGGAAAAAGACCATATTTTCTGTATCCGGGGAAGTTTCCATCAGTGTGCTGCAGGCTTCCTGTGTGATACGGATTTGAAAATCAGGTTCTTTCATAAACTGGTTTTGCAGATCTACTCCCTTTACAATCACCGAAGATCCAAGCGCTAAGCCGCAACCTATGGTCAGAGAAATCATGGTGATGAAAAAAGCCTTTTTATTGTAAAACAGATATCTTCTGGCCAGATAAACTTCCGGCTTGTTTCCAAAACTTTGGAAAACTGCTTTCTTTTTCTTTGTTTGTTTCTTCTCTGCAACATTCCCAGTTCCATAGTTCATACATTCCAGAGGACTCAGGATTTTGATTTTTTGCTTTACCAGAAGTATCACAACACCCAAAGTCATTGCCACTGGCAGAATGGCTATCAGAAAGAACACAGGCTGATAGAAAGAAATCCCCTCCAGTTCTTCTGCCTGTCCAAGATACAGTTTTCCAATGACAGAGGGCAGGATTCCAAGTACCACCAGACTGCCTATGGCAACGCCTGCAAGGCTTCCCTTCAAGACAACTTCCATCATCTGCCGAAATATCACTTGTATAATCTGATGCTGCTGTACCCCGACTACTTCCATCAGACCATATTGCTGTAAATCTTTTCCTAATGATAAATTCAAAATATTATAGATGAACAAAAACATACACAGCAGAATCAGGAAAGAGAACAAGGCTGCAAATCCATAGCTTCCCAGCATTCCTTCCACTGCCCGGTATGCAGCCGAATCCATGCTGACGATCCGCTGCCCTTCTTTCAACCGGATATCTTCCTGCAACTGTTGTTCCATCTGTATGCCACTGACAGAATCCTTTTCCGGTTTCAGCAGTATCCTGCAGGGATTCCATCCAGCTCCGCTTTCTTTCAGTTTCTTCTCGGATAAAAATGCAATGGAAAAACTTGCCCCCTGATTCTGATATTCTGTAAAATATCCGGAAAGCTGAAACGTCTGTTGTCCGGTTCCTTTTGTTTGGAAAAGATCATTCCAATAAAAATCCAGCTTTAATTCCATTCCCACCTTTGGATCCGAAATTCCCAGATACGTTAAGGTTTTGGTGGAAAGCATGATTTCGTTTTCCTGTTTGGGATACGTTCCTATGATCTGTGTATAGGCCGGACAGAGCATAGTTTCAAATGCTGTTTCATCTGCCACAACACAGTCGCAATATTTTATCGTTTGATCGCATAGTTTTCCGGCAAATTTTTCTTTTCCCGTTTCTGCTATGTAGGAAAGCGTATGCAGCTGTCCTGCCATTTCTTCTGTACCATTTTCAAGATACGTTGACACCGTCATTCCATCTGTCCGGATATGTTTCTGGATGTCCACCTGGATCTTCCCATAGGCAAAACTTATCATACAGAAAATCACTCCAACGGTAAGTGCAACTGCCAGAAACAAAAGGCGGTTTTTGTTCCGGTTCTGCTTTCGATAAGAATCCAAAAGCACTTTTTCTGCCGGACGGTGATAATCATAGTCTTTCATCTTCCACCACCCTTCCGTCTTTCATGCGGATGATCCGATCTGCCATGGCAGCGATTTTTTCATCATGGGTAACCACAAGCATGGTCTGCTGATATTGCCTGCTGATCTTTTTTAACAGTTCCATAACAGAGACGCTGGTTCTGGAATCCAGATTTCCCGTCAACTCATCCCCCAACAGAATGGTAGGATGGGCGTAGACAGCTCTGGCAATGGCAGCTCTTTGTTGTTGTCCTCCCGATAACTCATCCGGCATCTGAAAGAGCTTCTCTTCGATCCCCAGAGTTTTTGCCAAATGGAAAACCTCTTTTTCATCTACTGTCCTCTCCAGTAATTTTGCCGGAAGCACGATATTCTCAAACACATTCATAGCAGGAATCAGATTATATTTTTGAAAAACAACACCAATGTGCCATCTACGAAAAGATATCTGTTCTTCTAAAGATAATTGCGTCAAATTTACATCATGCACATAAACACATCCATGGGTTGGCTTTTCCAATCCGCTGATCAAATTTATCAGGGTTGACTTTCCGCTTCCGGAAGCACCAATGACTGCAATAAACTCTCCCTCTTTTATGGAAAAGGATACATCATCAACGGCTCTTATATAATTTTCTCCATTTTGATATTCTTTTGTAAGTGAAACTAATTTTACAGCTGCCATAGTATCCTCCATATATTTCTTTATCTCGGCAGAAAAATAGAAAATGCTGACCCCTTTCCAACCTGTGATTCCACCGTAACGTAGCCGCCCTGCTGTGTCACAATTTCCCTGGTCAGATAAAGACCGATTCCAACACCCGGCTGATTATGAATCTCTTCTTCCCGGTAAAACCTCTTGAAAATAGATGCCTGATTGCTCTCTGAAATTCCTTTTCCAGTATCGGATACTTTTATCTCCACATACATTTCCCATTGCGCTACAGACACTTGGACACTTCCCCCTGTCGGGGTATATTTTACCGCATTGTCCAACAGATTAAAAATCGCTTCTTCTGTCCACTTACTGTCATGGGACACACGCACATCCTCCGGACATTCCACAGATACATGGATCTTTTTTTGCTCTGCGGAATATACGATTCCGCTCATAGCCTGCGCTAACGTATCATATATAAAGTGATCTTCTTTTTCTAATTGAATCACCCCGGTTTCCAAACGGGAGGTTTTCACCAATGCCTGTATTAAAAAATCCAGCTTATTGATCTGTCCTCTTACACTTTTCAGGAACTCATTTTGCTCCTGTTCTTCCAGGGATTTTGTCAAAAGTGTATCTACAATCATTTTCATGTTGCTCACCGGAGTCCTGACCTGATGGGAAATATCTGACACCAGGGACTGTAATTCCTGTCTCTCTGCTTCTACCTTCCGGTTGCTTTCCTGCAGAATATTATACAGACGCACCAGGCGGTGATGGATACGGGCAAAAATCGTCTCTCTGTCGGATACATTTTCAGGTTCCTGACTGCGGTTCATCATGTCATCCAGGATCTGGCACAGTTCAGAAGTAAAATTTGACAGTCTCATTCCCAACAGTTGTACCATAAAAAGCATCCACAGTGCTGCGCAGACTGTTAATGTCAGCCCAACCCATAACACTGCAATATTTTTGGTCAGAAAAAAGGAGACCAATATGATCGCTGTCATTGAGAGTATCATGCCGCCAGTCAGCCAAAAAAACATCTTTTTTACAGAGGTTTTCTTTCCTATCATGCTGTTTCACCTCCGGTCCATTTATATCCCATGCCATATACGGTTTTGATATATACCGTTCCATCTGTCTCAATCTTTCCCCGGATGCGGCTTAACGTTGTCGTTAACGTATGCTCGTCCACATAATTTTCTGTACAGTCCCATATTTTTTCCAACAACTGCTTTCTCGTTAATACACGATTGCGGTTCTGGCAGAACAGGTTCAGCATCCGAAACTCCAAGGTCGATAAGGTCAATGGCTTTCCACCCAGCATAGCTGTCTGCTCTGCAAAATTTAAAAACAGCCTGCCATCATCAAAGACATCCTGCATGGACACATGATGCCGCATCATACGCAGTACATTTTCTACTTTTCTCTGCAGGGAATGGATGGAAAAAGGTTTTGTGATATAATCTACTGCTCCAAGTTCATATCCCCGGATCTCATCACTTTCCCTGTCATTTGCAGTCAAAAAGATTACAATGGTATCACTATATTTTTCCCGGATTGTTTTTGCAATCGCATATCCATCTCCATCTGGAAGATTAATGTCCAATAGTACCAGATCAAACGGTTGGTTTTTTAATACTTCCATGGCTTCTTTTACCGTTTCCACCGAAACAATCCCATAGGATTCTGACTGTAGGTTGTAAACTAACATTTTATTTAAAAGTTCATCATCTTCTACGATTAAAATCTGTTTCATTCCTTTTCATCCTTTACGATCATTTTGCTATCATTCCAATTCTTATTTTACAACAGAAATGTCCTAGAAATGTTACAGATTGAAAAATTTATGATTTTCTTTTGGTAATCTTAAAAATCTTTTGGAACGCAAAAAGAAGATGCATGTCACCACACACCTTCTCGTCACTTGCTAAAATCACTTTATACCTCTTGCCTGACTTTAAAACCAATGAATTTTTTCTTCTCTGAATTGGGGCGTATCACTCTTTTGATACGGATCGTAGTTATGAAGATTACAGCCGAATTCCTTCAAGGATTGAATTTGATCCTCTGCTGACCATTCAATCAATGAAATTCCATCAAATTCTTCAATATCCCCATTATCCATCACATTTTTAAAATACCATTCAACAATGGTCTGATTTTCTTTATGAAAAAACTGTTTGATATCCCAAGCGATTACACTCCCCCTCATATTCCATTCCTGAAACCAATGCTTTACGGTTTCACGATTGCTATAACATGGTCCCCAGCTTTCTGTATAACTCACGTTCTCTGCAAAAATATCATCCATTCCCAAATCTTTCTTTTCCAGCCACATAGAAAACCATAACCGGATCATCTGTTCTCTCTTGTCCATAATAGAATCCCTCCTATATCAAATTCGTTACAGAACCTCTAAACTCAATCCTTTTTCCCATCTATCAAATCATAACTCATATCCAGAAAATCTAAGATTTTTGCCTCGCTTACACTTCCATCTAACAACATGGTGATCCAATACTTCTTATTCATGTGATACCCTGGCAGAAAACCGTAGGTCTGTGTCAGAAGTCCAACCATATCCGGTTCACACTTCACATTGATGATATCTACGGTTCCTTCCTCCTTCAAACCCAGTTTTGATTTTTCAACTCGCAGAATAGCTGCATACCACTTTCCATTTTTATGCCGGAGTATTGCACTCTTAGGAGAACTCTTCCAAAGATATTCCGGAATTGTTCCATATTGTTTTTTTACATATTCAAAAATTTCTTCCCGTTTCAAATATTCCACTCCCCAATGACTCTATTTTATCAATCTCATGATTGTACTTTTCGTATTTATCACCAGGCAGGACGTGCGCCCTGCCTGCTTCCCTATTATAGCATTGTTCCTTTGCTCCTACAATGCAATCTGTTCTTTGATTTTTTCTCATTTTTTAGTAAGCAACCAGTCCATATCCCAAAATGGACTGAGAATTCACCGTATAGTTGTTCTGCTTTACTGCATCTCCGCTGTTTCCCTCAATCGTATGTACCGTAGTTCCATCGCAGCTTTCCACGATTCCTACATGGTCACTGGCTCCGTCATGATCCCAATCAAAAAAGATGATAGTCCCTGGTGTCGGAACACTTCCTCCACTCTGCCATTTCCCCTTTGCCTGAAACCAAGCTACACCATCCGTACAAACAGAAAACTTCGGTACTGCTTCCTTTTGAATGAGCCCTGCCTGATCCGCACACCAGCTGACAAAGCAGGCACACCATTCTTGTCTCTCTGTAAATCCCCACCATGACCAGAACTTCTCTCCGCCTTCATGTCCAAGCTGGCTTTTCGCAATGGTAACAAGCTGTCCGTTTCCAAATAGGCCGGCAAACCAACCTCCACCGGAATAATACCGCATCACATGAGGCACATACTCTGGATCGCCATAACCAGACCAGCCATGGGCGGCTGCCTGTTCCTGGGAAAACTGCAACGCATTGGCTTCACTGTAACCGCCAAATTTTTCCAACGCCCATGAGATATAGCCATTGCCATAATTGTATCCCTGCCAACTGAGTTTCAGCTTGTCCATATCCTGGGGACTTTCACATCCGGCTTCCTGGACGCAATCTGCATAATACTGTATCCCCACCTTGATGGAATAGTCTGCATCCTGAATCGCACCGGGAGTATTGGGATACTGGGTATTATAAGGACACTCACTAGCCTGCATGGGATCGGTTCCCCTGCCTCCGCTTTCCTGCATCATAATGGCTTGGATTGCCGGAACATATTCCGGGATTCCAAATTCACTGGCATACTTTTGAATGGCGGGCGTATGCGCCAACACTTCCGCACTTAACGCCTCACTGCTCTGGGAATTTCCCAAAAAGGCTGCACCGCCAATAATCCCTACAATCAAAATCAGAACAACCAGAACCGCACCACCGCCTGCCATCAGAGCCGCAAATGCAGCTTTCACTGCATGAGCGGCAGCTTCTGCCATGGCTTTCAATCCTCTTCCAGTTGCCTTTGCACTTTGCTTGGCAGTCTGAACCGAGTGCATGGCAGCCCGTTTTGCTTCCCTGGCTGCTTTCATGGATTTCAGTGCTTGCTTTTTCTGTAAGACTGCCTGGGTTTTCACTTTCTGGGAAGAAACCGGAGAGGCTTTCACCACACGGGGCGCTATTTTTACCGTCCGATTTCCAGCTTCCTTAATTGTTTTCTCGGCTTCCGGCTTGACCTTAATGCTTCTTGTGGCTTCTGTTCGCCCTTTCTTTGCCATTGTCTGTCCTGCCTGGGTAAATGTGTTACCTCTTGTATTTTCCTCTCCCAACGAGGGTGTCGCGGCTTCTCTCTGCTTTTGTTTCTGCGCCTTTATCTTCTCATAGGTTTTCACCGCCAGCTTCTTACCGCCACGATAGGCTGCCGAAGCACTTTCTCTTCCCATGCGCTGTTCCACACGCTGGATGCGGTTTCCGGCATATTCTACCGGGGATTCCTCCCCCGTTTCTCTTCCGATCTTATCTGCCATAATGCTGGACTTTTCTTTTGCTTCCAGCATCGCAGAACGCACCAGTTCCTTCGGAAGCCGGGAGGCAGGATTACGGATCTTCGGACTTTGCCCCCGCACTTTTTCTTTGATCTCTTTCAATCACACACCTCCCATCTTTTGTACTTTCTAACGTTCCCTTCCTCGCTTTTTTGATTTCTTCTGCTGGCTCTCCAGCTGTTCCAGTTCCTTTACCGCTTCCTGCACCAGCGGATGATTGGCATAATAGGGAACATAGGACAATAACTCTTTTTCCTTCTCCCCGGTCGCCAATGGATATTCTCCCTCGTTATACAGTGGATCGTCTGCATGGTGGAGGGAAAACTCCAAAGACGGAACCATGTGAGGGAAACGTTTGCAAAATCTCTGGTAATGCCGGAATGCTTCTTTTAAAGATGTACATTCAATACACTCTCCCATTCCATGAAACTCCCCGCATTCAGATGCAAAAAAGGTAATCGTTGTTTCTTCTTTCATAGTTCTCACCTCTCTCTGAAAATTTTCTCTTTATCGAACTGCCGCCTTCTTTTTTTCTTCTTTGCCAGGCTTCAGAGGATGTGATTCCTGTCTCAGTTCCTGCAGGGTATCTTTCAAAGATGTCGGTTTCCTTTGTCTTTCTTCCAGTTTTCCAATCTGCTGTTGCAATCGTTCTGTTTTCTGTTCCAGCCGATGGATGCTCCGCATGGATTGGAATAACACCTTCTGAGTTTGAAAGATCATTCCCTGTTCCGGATTTCGCTCTGTGATTTTTGCGGTATCTTTTCCGTTCATTTCCAAAAATGCGTTTTTCAGATGCCCTTTGGCAACTTGCAGTTCTTCCGCCATGCTCCCCAGACGGTCAATCTTCTGATCCATCGACAGCATCACCGTATGCAGAGACGATTGGATTTTTTGCAAGCCTTGGGTAAGGTGCATTCCCTTTACCGCACAGGCAAGGGCATCTTTCCCCTTTTCTTTAAAATCAACTACTGCCTGTTCTGCCCGTTCCACAAACTTTCGTTTCCATTCTCCCACCTGAAAACGAAGTGTTTTCACCTGATGTTCTGCTTTCTGGATTGTATTCACCGCAAAGAGTTTGACCTTACTTTCCTGCATCACACCCAGTTGCTTCTTCACCTCTCCCAATTCTTTTAAGACGGTTCCCAGTTGCATTTCCATGGAATCAATATAGTCTGCCATACGGAGCACATCCCCTTTTTCCTGATTCATGCCCTGTTGTTCCAACAGCTCCAGCAATACCCGGATACTGCCCTGCTCCCGAAGCGGTTCTCTCGTTTCCTGGATTTCCACTGTTTGTCCTTCTTCCATTTACATTCCCTCCTTCCCAAAAGGATGCTGCCAAAGAAATTCCAACAGCACCCTAAAAAATATCTTTTCGACTAACACTCTCCCGGTTTCGTTGTCATCAAGCGGTACAGCTTCGTATTCTTCGGAAAGCTGTTCTCAAATGGCACCAGATTTCCGGAACACCGGATCAGTCCCTTTCCTGCGCCTACATTTGTGATATAGGATAACTGGTTCTCGGAAATATTCAAAAGGGAAGCCAGTTCATCCCGGTCTGTGGTCGCCTGGTTTAAAAGGATCAAAAATTCACTGTTTGCCAGCATCAGTCTTGCAGTATCCGATTTCAAAAGTTCCTCCACGTTCTGCGTTAAACCTGTCACAAATCCCTGGTATTTACGAATCCTCTTGTAGAGGCGGTAGAAAAAGTCAGCACTGTACTGATACCGGAACAAGAGATAAAACTCATCGGCAAAGATCCAGGTAGTTTTTCCTTTCTTCCAGTTCTGGATTACCCGGTTGAAAATACTGTCCAAGGTAACCAGCATACCAAGAGGCATGAGCTGCTCTCCCAGTTCCCGGATATCATAGGCAATGATACGGTTCTTCGTATCCACATTGGTTTTCTGTGCAAAGGTATTGAGACTTCCATTGATAAACAGTTCCGAAGACAAGGCAAGCCCTCTGGCCTCTTCTTCCGGCTGGAGTATGAGCTGGCGGTACAAGTCTTTCAAGGTCGGCACTTCGCTTTTATAACCGCTTCGGATATATTCCCGGTACACATCTGCGGTACAGCGGTCCAGGATGGATTTTTCCTTTGCCGACAGATTGCCAGCCCCCACTAACTGTTCAAACAGGGACAAAATAAACTCTGACTTCTCAATGAGCGGATTCTTGTCGTTTCCATAGGCAGAATCCATATCCAGTGCATTCAGATGAGTATGGGACGTTGCAGAAATGGAGATCACTTCTCCATTCAGCGCTTCCACCAGCGAACCGAATTCTGACTCCGGATCTAAGATAAGAATGTCATCTTCCGTAGACAAGGCCAGATCCACAATCTCTTCTTTTGCCGAGAAACTCTTTCCCGAACCGCTGACACCAAGACGGAAAGAGTTTCCATTCAATAGTTTCCTTCGGTCTGCCACCAGCATATTTTTGCTCACCGCATTCTGCCCATAATAAATACCACCCGGCTGCATGATCTCCTGGGTATGGAATGGAATCAGCACTGCGGTGGACTCTGTGGTCAGGGTACGCAGGGCATTGATCTTTCGGATGCCATAAGGCAGTACCGTATTGAGTCCATCCACTTGCTGCCACTTCAAAGTTGCCATCTGGCACAAATGTTTTCTTGCCACGGATAAAATGCTCTCCGTATCCGAATCCAACTGTTTCTTGCTGTCTGCCATATGCACCATGGTAAGGATGCCGAACATCATCCGCTGATCCCTGGTCGTCAAATCATCCAGCATTTCTTTGGTCTCTTTCCTCTGTAGTTCCATATCATAGGGTACAATGGCGGAAAAGTTATTGTTGGCATTCTGGCGTCTCTGCCAGTTGGTCACGTTCGTCTCCACACCGAGCAGACGGTTCTGGATCTCACGCACTGCTTCGTCTGTTGGCACCGGGAGAATGTCAATGGACAGCATCAGATCCCGGCTCAAATCACATAACTCCGAAATCATGTCATCCTTGACATAACTGGCATAATCCTGCATATACAGCACCCGTCCATATCGCTCGTTGATCTTGAAACAGTCTTTGGAAAATTCCATGGACTGGGGACAGATCCAGTCCTTAAAACTGCTCCCCCGTTTGGCAAACGCCTTCATATCAAATGGGAAGCACTGAGGCTGGTCTGCCCTGAAAAAATCCCGGAAGATCTGCAGGCGCTGTTCCGCATCCAGCTCTTCTCCAATGGAGGACAGCTTGCTCAGATGGGTGATGATATCCGTTCCCACACGGGCAAAATAGGTCCTTGCCTCATCAATGTTCTTCTTATGGACACTGACCGTCAGATACCGCTCCTGATAAATACTGTTGTTGGTGCCGCTGACCTTGGATAACAGCATTTCGTTGTATTCCTTCCGGTATGTATCCAACCCGTCCTCTTTCATCGGCAACAGCAGGGAGGCTTCAAACTCTTCCTTATTGATTCTTCTATTATTTAGGGTAATCTTGGCAGATGCACCGGAATCCAACGCATTTAATAGTTCACTGTAATCTAAGAACATTTCCGTTTTATCTTCTTTACTTGCAATGGCATAGTTGATATCCGAAAACCGAAAGGATTTGGAAAATTTCGTCCCGGACTGGAACACTCCATCCGGCCAGATCCGCTGGATGGGAATCGCCTGCTGGACAGACCTTGGGACTTTGAACTTCTCCCGGTCCATTTTTAATGCCTGCTGTAAGGTTTTAATCAAACGCACCACTCCTTCCTGACTTCTTTTTCTGCTTCATCTGTTTTTTCCTTGCCCGCTGTTCCCTCTTTTTCAAAAGGGCAGCGCCATCTCCCCTGGTCTTTTCTCCAAGACTCATCGTCTCTTCCATACAGGCATGGTACAGATCCTCGCTTTGAAACAGCAATCGCTTGGGGTATAAAAATTCGGACTTGATATACGCCCAGGCAAACTGCTCCGCATTCATGCCATGGTACTGGAAGAACCCACAGGCTGCGAACGGAGCAGCGCCTAAGATACACAGCCACCCGGTCATTTCCTGCCCTACATAGTCTCCCAGACCAAAATAAATCCCTACCGCCACAAGAATGGCAAACAGGGAAAAGATGCACTGTCGCAGGTTCAGTCCCATAAACATAGACTCCTGATAGTTGCGGATTTCTTTATTCATTTTTACTTCCATTTTTCTCGCTCTCTTTCTTTTATTTTTCTATTCCTATAATCCCATCATTTCTTTCACAATCCGGTCAGATGCTTTTACCGCACCCACCAGTACCAGCAGATTAAACACCAGTTCCCCTACATAATTCCACACAATGGTCACCGCACTCAAAGAGGTATCCCCTACTGCTGGCGGACTGGCTGCATAGACAGAAAAGATGATACAAGCTAGTGCAATGATCGCCCCTTCCAGACACACTCCCGCATAAGACTTGATAAAGTTTTTTCCCACCGACTGGGAGGGTTCACCCGCAAAGGTGGAAATGGGAATGGGTGCAATGGCAGTGTACATATACAGCTTAAACATCCTTCCATATACCGTAAGGATCATAATGAAGGACAGCACTGTAATCAAAAGGCTTCCCAGCAAGGTCACAATCCACAGAGGAATGGATTCCAGCATGCCCACCGCTTCAATCTTCTCCACGATCTCTGCTGGAAGTTCTGTCACGCCACCATTGGTCATGCCTGACTGTGCCATGATGGTAGACACAATCCCCTGAACAATGGAAAACAGCGCTGTCATCAGTTCCATGCCATACATGATGGCGCCTTGCGCCAGGGCAAAGCGGATAAAGGCTTTCAGGGCATGCTCCGGCTTCTTCATGTCCGTAAAACTGCCACAGGTCTTGACAATCCCGGCAGCAAAAAACAAGACCAACAACCCATATCCAATGGCTGTCAGCGCTCCGTTAATCCCGGTGATGACGCTCCAAATATCCCCGCCCTTAAAAGATTCCGGGCTTTGGGTAAGCAGTGTCCAGATTTCTGACAGTTTCTCATTCCAGGTGTTCAGTGCAGAGTTTAGGTTCTGCACGATCCAGTTATCACTCAAACAGCTTCACCTCCTTTGCCGGGGCAGGAAGAGTCTCTCCCTACCCCTTTCCATTTCTTCCTGCTACCCAACGATCAGGTCCAGGATCTCTTTTGCAAAGGTAATGATGACGCCTCCTGCCAGAGTCAAAAATCCATTGGCTCTCTGGCTGGGATCGTGACTTTTTAAGCTCAATCCCACCTGCACCACACCAAATCCCAATAAGATCAGACCAATGGCCCGGATCAGGGAAAAGATAAAGGTGGACAGGTTATTGATGACCGCCAACGGATCTCCGGCGGCAAGCACCGGAGCTGCCCCTACGGTCATGGACAACACCAGAGCCACATAAAAGGCAAAGGGATATTTAGGTCCTTTTCCCATAACTTTCGGTACTGTGGTATGGTTTCCTGTTTGATTCTTTGGCATTTCATTTGTTTTCTTCAATGGCATTCCTCCAATCAAAAAGACTGCTCCCCTCCGAGGATTTCCTCAGCTGAGAGCAGTTCATAATCATCCAGTCTCCTGGTATCAATGGTTACATCTTCATGAGACAGCGGTGCTTTCGCATAATCATAGGGAGGCGCACCGCCATCCTCCGTATATTTCACATTCACATGCTTGTGCAGATCGTATTTCTCATCCAAAATAGGACGCTCCCCACGCACCAGCAGCACCGCTTTCCGGTTATCCAAAAGCCGCACTTCATCCGGGGTGAGAAGTTCCCTTCCAGACTGTTGGAAATTCACAGAATAACTTCCGCTTCTTCCTTTGGTCTGCCCATAGGTATTGGTATCCAGTGTTTCTTTTCCCAGTAGTTCTGAGACATATTTATGCCCCTCTTTTTCATTGCCGCCCAAGTATAAAAATTCATCGCAATTTCCTATCAGACTTTCCCAGCTGTCCTTAAACAAGGCTTTCATCTGGGCAATGTTCTGGATGATGATACTGCAGGAAATTGCGCGCGACCGCATGGTTGCCAGCAACTTATCAAAGTCATCGGGCAATGCCACGTTGGGCCACTCATCCATGATGCAGTGTACCGGAATGGGCAGTTTCCCATGGTATTTCCGGTCTGCCACATAGTAAAGGGTCTGGAACAGGTTACTGTAGATCATACCCACCAGATAGTTGAGACTGGTATCTGCATCCGGGATACAGCAAAACAGCGCCACCTTTTTCTCCCCGATGCTGTAAAGATCCAGTTCATCGGTGCAGGTTAAATTGGCGATCTGTTTTAAGTTGAACGCTGCCAGACGGACACCTACGGAAATCAGGATGGACTTAGCAGTTTTTCCAGCCGCCTGTTTGTAAATGGCATACTGCTTGACTGCAATACTTTCCGGATTGCGCATCTCCAGTCGTTCAAACAAAATATCCAAGGGTGACTGGTATTCCTCATCGTCCTCTTTTACCTGGGCAGAGCCTAACATTTCCATAATCATGGAGAAGTTCTGTTCTTCCGGCGGCGCTTCATGTAACAGATACAGCATAAGCGCCTGCAGCAAGGCAGTCTCACTTTGTGTCGATAGGTAAGCCTTTGATGTAATCACCAGCTTTTCCCCCGACTAGCACCGGACATGCGACTTTCACCGCATCCGGCGCCCCACCGATTGCTTTTCTCAGATATTTAATCAGTTTCCAAATTTTCACATTATCCTATTGTAGGAAGTCCAGACAGCTTTCGCAGACTGTTTATCTTAGACATCATTTTCGTAGTTACTTTCAATGTTTTGGCTAAGGCTTTTAATTGTCCCAGAGATGTTTTCTGTAATAACGGTAAATATCTGTCATGAATCAGAGTCATATTTTTGTAGCGTTCCAAACCACCTTGCTCTTTTGGCTTTTTATACCAACAAGCAATGCTTTGGGCAGTTGTAAATTCTTCCCCGCTGATAGCACATTTCCCTTTCTGTGCAGAAAATAGTGACAGACTGCTGTCCAGAACTTCTATGCTATCTTCTTGAGGTTTCTTTGTTTTCAATCCATACAGAACTGCCTTATTTAGGCTTAATTCTGTATGGATTGGCTCTCTGCCCTCCGCTGTATAATTGCATACTTTGATTCTTTTCGGCATAGCCACTTTATATTTCACATATGCGATTGGGTATATCATTTGGTCAATTCCAGCAACATAACGAACCATTTTCGATTTTCCAAACCTTTCCTGTTCGCTTTTTGTCATTGTCCCACCTTCCCGTTTCAGCATACTTCCTTTTTCAGTGTTCATCCGATTGGTCAGTACCGTCATCACCTGTCTGTGGAATCCCCTGCAATCAATACTGATACAGGTTGCAATCTGATAATAATTCTGTATGCCTAACACCATGGAGTTGTATAATCTTATCTCATTTAAACAAGTCATTTTCTCCCTTGGCTTGGCAATATGTTTTGCCTGTTCCACTAACTTCTCTTTTTCAATTTTAGCCTTTTTGTCACAAATTGCTGACTTCACGATATATCTGTGGTTTTTCTGAATAACTCTTATCTTGAATCCCAAAAACTCCGACCACCTTTTACGGGTGTTTACAATCCTTGTTTTCTCTGGGGATACTTCAAGCCTCAGTCGTTCTTCAATCCACCTTGTAACAGCTTCTTTTGTTTTTACGGCATCTTCCTTGGTTTTACAGAAAATTCTAAAATCATCCGCATATCGAATGATGTGCATTTCTTTTAATCTTGTTTTGCGCATCATATTGTATCCACTGCCTTTGTCCAGAACTGGGGATGTGCGGATAATCCGATACTTCGCTTTCTGCAATGCCAGAGGATTTTCTTCCCACTGGCTCGCTACCCACCAGTCAAGTTCATTCAGTACGATATTTGCCAGCAAAGGGGAAATAATTCCTCCCTGCGGTGCTCCCTTGTCAGGGATAATCGTGGAACCGTCCTGCATTCGTATAGGTGCGCTCAGAATTCGCCGGATTACAAATAGCAGCTGCTTATCCTGTATTCCCATTGCCCACATCTGCTTTATCAGCTTGCTGTGATTCACATTATCAAAGAACCCTTTTATGTCAAATTCAATGACATAATGTAAATTCATTCGCTGTAACATCGTATAGGTTTTTGATATTGCATGTTCTACAGACCGATTAGGTCTAAACCCATAGATGTTGTTATAAAACTTTGCTTCACATATTGGTTCTAAAATCTGTTTCACACATTGCTGTACCAGCCTGTCCCATATACAGGGAATCCCTAATGGACGTGTTTTTCCATTTGGCTTTGGGATATCTTTTCGCCTTACAGGTTTGGGTCTGTAACCATGCTGACTTTCTGTGACAATAAACCTCACTTTCTTCACTACCATATCGGGTGTCATTCTCCCGATTACTGTGATATTCTGATTGTCTGTTCCTGCTGTATAGCTTCCCTTGTTGGCTTTTATATTTCTATATGCAAGCAGTATATTGTCCCGGCTTAGTATCAGCTCCATGAGATGCTCGAATTTTTCACCGTCCATGCTCTTTTGATATAATGTATCAAAAGTAGTCTGCATATCATAATATTCTGCATGCCGAAGGTCATCTACACATAGGCTTTTGCTTTTCTTTGGCATAAGGCATCACCTCCTTGAAAGTGACCCTTTTGGTCTTACTCGAATCCTTATGTTGGACTGAATAATATCTGATTTTTCACAATCGGCTGGAGACCATTCCTCCTTCTCCCATTACAGGAGTTCTCAACGGTTCGATCTCCACCTTTCAGCACCAGTAAATCTGCTTATATTCTTCGTCAGAAAATCTCTGAAAAGAGACCTGGTACCTTTCCTTGTTCCGACAATTCTATCTGTGCATATATATCCTTAGGTTTCTGCTATAGTCCTGTCAGCTTGGATATGCCTGTAACATATCATGGTCGTTCGTAGGGAAAATTTCTACTAAACCACACTGACTGCGCTTTAACGCACCCATACATTTCTATATGGTCTTCTTTTAGAACCGTACCTTCGCAGATTCGTCAGTCTGCACGCCAGAGCAGACATTCTAACCATAGATATTTTATAGACACTCGACCTATAGGTAACACAATCCACCTCTGGACTGCTTTCGGCAACTTTATTGGCAAGCTGCTACGGTTACTCTCAGTCTTTGTCGTGGGGCTTCATACAATCTCCTTTACAGAAACTGCATGCCCACCAAGTGTAAGCGTTTCAGGGCGTTACCCCATCATTCCACTTATCAAATTATCAGTTCACAATCATATTTTTACGATTGTGCGTAGACTTTTTACCGCCTACGAACAAGTCGCACTCTCCCAAAACGGATCCGAACTCTGCGCTCCCTTCGGGGTGGTATTGCGGATCAGGTTGTTGATGAGTTTTAGCACATCCTTGTCATCCCGCACATAAGCAAAGGGATTATAACAAAAGGACGTTTCCGGATTGATGAGATCAAACACCCGCACTTCATATCCTTCCCGCTCCAGTAGGCCTCCGGTTTTCCGCAGAAGCTCTCCTTTGGGATCGGTGATCACCATGGAACAGTTACACTGCATGATATTGACTACAGCATATGCCCGGCTTTTTCCTGCACCGGAACCGCCCACCACAAGGACATTCAAATTTCGTTTATGCTTATAGCAGTCCAATCCCATGCGGAAGTTTTGGGTTAAAATGAGATTCTGGGTGTACCGCTTGTCCCGGTAACGCTTGCAGATGGAAGCTGCATCGCCCCACTTGGCAGAGCCATGCTCCACCCCTCTTCGATAATTTTTCTTCTGGGAGTAATAAATACCGATGCCTGACACATAGGCGATTGTGAATGTGAACACACACCGCAGCGTGTACGGTGTATAAGTGATAGAAAATGGCTGATCCAGTTTTTCGGTCAGCACTTGTAAGATTTGTAACAGATTGGTATCCGGCTTGATGGCACAGGCAGTGATGGCGCCTGCCCACCAGACAACGGGCAGAAACAACAGCCATACCCAAAGGTCAGAACGTTTCCATGCTACCTCTGCAGACTTCGCTCCTTCTTCGCTTTTTCACTCTTTGGCACTTCCTTTGCTGGTCCGTCTACCCTATGAAAAGAATCCACACCGGGAACAATGGCAAGACTCCGCCCATTCTCCCAATGCATGTGAATCTGTCCGGCATCATCGATAAATGCTACCGTTCCCTGTAATCCCGGCGGCATCCCTGCCTCATCCATAAAGTCCAGGCAGAGCCTTGTTCCTTCGGGATACCGCTTTCGTAATTGTTCCACTTGTTTCTGATGATACATCCTCATAGACATCCCTCCCTTCTGCTACCAGAAGAAGCGCCTGCTGGTGTTTGGTTTCATGACCTTTAAGATCACACTGTCAATGCCATCGCTGTACCTGCCCATGGCCAGATACTTGTCCCGCAGCCGATTGAGGGCATTGCGAAGTTCCCGCTGTTCCCCTGTGGTGATGGGAAGCCTTTTCTCAGAAAGTTCATAGTCCCGGACTTTCTGCAGCATGGCTTCTGTAGCCGGACGAACCTTTCCCATCTGACTTTGGGCTGCCAGTTCGTCTTTTAATGCCACCGTGAACATATTTTTCATGATATTGTCTGTTTTCAAATAGTAATCTGCCATCTTTGGCACCTCCTTTGTTACACCCAACATACCACATGAACCCCGCAATAGCTATCCCAACAGCGGAACTTTTTCAAGAACTTACCGCTCCGGCTGTTTCTCTTTTTTCTCCTTCTTCGGTGTCTGCTTTGGCGGTTCCTCAAAGGAAAAATCATCCTTGGAAAAGGTCTGCTCCTGTTCCCCGAAGTTCCGTTCCATATGGTTGCGGATGGTATAGGCTGCCTGACGTACATCATTTAAAAAGCCACGCAGTTCCTGGGGATCTTTCTGCCCGTTTGCCTGCATCTCTGCGATTTTTCCAAACTGAAAACCGGACACTTCTACTCCATACCGCTTGCCGATCACATAGGCGGCACAATAGGCTTGTGCATTCACTTTCTTTCTCACATAATTCCCATCATGCTGATCTAATGCTGCACACGCCAGTTCCCGGTTCACTGCATGGAATGTTGTATTCTCCTCCATTCCATTTTGCACATAGACGGTGCGCTGTTTTGGAATATACTGTGCCTGGATTCCCTCCGGCAGATTGTCTGCGATCTGCATCTGCACTGGCTGATCCTTTAAAACTGCATGGATCAATTCTTCCATAGAACGCTGTGGACGTTCCTCCAGCGGTTTCCCACTCATCTGGCTGATGTCAAAGCCCTTACTGATGGTATAGCCTGTCCTCCGCTCCCCGTCTTTTTCATATTCGGTGCTGACCATATAGGTGTAACCATGCACCCCGACTTTTGGGGAACGGTGTTCTTTTTTCCAGTAATCATAGGATTTTACCACCGTTGCCTGCGGATTCTGTCCGTAGATCAACAAAAGGTTGGGTGTTTTCTGGGTGTTGCACTGTGCCATAAAATCCAGAAATCCTTTTAAGGATTCCCCATTTTGGAACACTGCCTGCGCCTGAGCGTCAACCTCTGCCCACACTTCTTCCCTCTGCTGTTTTTTCATAGCTGCATACTCTTCTTTTGACAGCCGCTGTTCTGGAGCCTGTTCTTCCCCTGCTCCACCTGGGATCATATTCGTTAAATCCATATCGCCTTACCTGCCTTTCACTTTTTTCTTTTTTCGCTGCTGGTTTCTCGGTTTTCTCCGGCTCTTCTGTGTCTGCCTGCGCTGTCTCTGCTCGGTTTCAATCTTCTTTAGTTCCTGCCGGACAGATGGTTTCTCCCATTTCCGGCTAGTTTCCTGCCCGGAAAAAGAAGCGCTGTTGTGCGAGGAAGGTCCGGACAGATTCCCTGCCTTCTCCGCCTGAGTAAAATTTTCCCCTGTAGGAGTAACTTCCCCCACATCAAACAGATGCTCTTCTTCGTCTAATTCAAATTCAATGGTTCCTTCCGGCAGTACCACCTTTTCGGTCTTGACCGGAAGCTCCTCCTTTCCTTCGGTTTTCTCGGTAAACTCTGCATCGATCACACGCTCTGCTTCCCGCACTGGCGCTTGCTCCACCACCGCTTCTCCGGCTTCGGATTTGACAAAGTCCAGATTCATCTTATCCAGCACCCGGTTCACCTTCGCTGCATCATCGGCAAACACCATGATCTCTGCAGACTTAGGATTCTTTTTATCCCGGATGACCACATACAACAGTCCCCTGGATTTGGCTTCCCCAGCAAACTCCCGCAGCCTGTCATGAGGAATGGTGAAAAACTTCATTGCCCGCTGTTCCTTTAACATCCGAAGCAGGTTTGTCTTTCCCCTGGTCTTTTTCTGATCCTTCATCACCGCTACGATCAGCACCGCCAGATTCTTTGCAATGCTCCCGCTGATCCGTAACGTGTGTTCCATGCCTTCCATGGAATACCGGACAATCTGATCCGCTGCATCACCGCCATAGTTCATACGCTCTCACCTCCTTACCGATTCCGTTCTGTCTCTCTTCGCTGTTTCCCGGACATTTCCTGTTCCTGTGCCTTTGCCTGCCTTAACCGCTCTTCCATTTCCAGGGACTGTTTTTCAATCTGCCTACTTAAGCGGATCTTCTTTCGAAGTTCTTTTAATTCCCCATTGATTGCCTGAATGCGCATACCGCCCGGTTCTTTCCGGTATAATTCTCTGCGCTCTTTCATCAAAGAAAGTACCTGTTCTTCCAAGGGTTTCCGGTATGCTGCCAGCTCTTCCCTGGTAATAATCTCTTCTTTTTGCAAAAACTCCATCTGGCAAATCCTTTGGTCCAGCCTCCGGATGTCGGAACGTACTGCATAAGGAATCCGCTTGGGCTTCTTTGGAAATACCCCCATCTGATATAAATAGGAATAATACAATTTCTGTAAGCCAGTAAGTTTCCTCTTCGGAATCTGCATCTGTGTTGTTCCATACACCTGCCGGATCTTGGGACGCAGGATCTTCTCCCGGATTTCTGCCTCCCCATATCCTTTTCCCAAGGAACGCAGGCGGATATACCGCTCCATTCCCGGTGTCTTTAAGGAGGGATACTTCCGGTTCAGCTTCCACGTATAACCCCGCTTCTCCATTTCTTTGACAAACTGACTCCAGGAAAAACTCACACCAATGGCCTCCCGGATATCCAGGCGGATGGCTGTCCTCCAAGTAGGCTTCCCTTCCGCTTCTGCTTTCCACTGGGCATAATGCATGGCTTTTCCCTGATTCGTCTGGATCACCGAGAGACCATATTTTCTGCATAATTGGTCGGAAATCTGACGTACCTCGGTAAAATAACTTTTAGCATTGCTGTGGTATTTTCTCCCATCTACCATGCTCACTGAATTCCATACCAGATGGTTGTGGTAATGACTGGTATTCAGATGGGTCGTGATCACCACCTCATACTGCCCTTTCAATAACTGCTCTGCCAGTTCCTGCCCAATGAGATGTGCCAGTTCCGGGGATACCTCCCCTTCTGCAAAACTCTGTACCAGATGGTATCCCTGTACCCCTTCTTTTTTATGAAAACGCTCTTTGGTCTTTACCATGTCCACGTAAGCATTTTCACAAGTACACCCCATGGCATCTTCAAAAATGGTCTGTTCCGTCTTTTCCCGATTCAACGCATAATCAATGGCTTCTTCCAGGGAGCCGGCACTCTTGGTGGTCTTTGCCCGATCTTTCACATAATCAATGGAACGGTCCAGGCGGTGGACGGGGAGTACGCTGGTATATGCCATCTACCATTCCTCTTTCACCAGACGCCAGGTCTCTTTGGAAATCCGGATCATTTCCTGTACGCTGGCTTCCCCTGCCATTCCTGTGCCATTGGCGACATGGGCAAGTTGGTTGGCATTGTTGCAAAGTCCCGCAATCTTTCGAAGAAGTTCTGCATGATGCTCACAGGGCTTTGTCTGCAACTGTGCGCCTAAGATCAGGGAACGTAAAAACTCCTCCCTGTTTAACCCACTCTTTGCTACCTGTCCGTCCAGATGCCGAAGTTCCTTTGCATTCAACCGTACCGGAACCACATGGTTTCGTTTTCTCATCCGACCACCTACCTTTTCTTCTTTTCTGCTGTCTCTAAGGGATACACCTGAATTCCCCTGCGTTCCATCTGCCAAAGGAATTCCCCGATTTCCCAGACCTGCCCATTCACATCTACCTGCTTTTCATCCACAAAGCGGCAGATCCCAATCTCTTTCGTTCCGTCCTCTGCCATCATGCAAAGGCTTTCCCCATCCAAAAGGGAGAACCTCTCTATCCCTTCCATATCTCGGAACTGGATCTGTTTTGGTTCTCCCTGTTTCTGTCTGCGTATCCGTATCTGCTCCATCCGCTGATCCTCCTGCTTTCCGGCGACTACACAGCACATGATCCCAATGCCAAAGGCTGCGCCTGCCACTATCCCAAGGGCCATTCCTGCAAAAAACATTTCACTTCTCTCCTTTCTCGATTGCCGGGGGATTGGGGTTCTCCCCAAAGTGCGTTTGGATATCCAAACGCTATGCTTGCAAAACCAGTTCCACCGATTTCCATCGACTCCCCCATGCAGAATCGATTATGCTTCCTTTTCTTTGATCTTGATCAATCCATCTAATGTGGTACAAATGATATGCAATCGGTCTGCGGTACTAATATCTGTGTTCATCGTTCCGGTGACTTCTTTTCCACAGACCACCACCATCCGACACCGCTTTAAGATCAAGTGGGACATCCGGTTGTATGCCTGCAAATCCTCAGCTTCCCCTTCATCCAGAAAAGGAAGAAATCCAAACCTCGGACAAATGGGAACATATCCCAACTCATAAATCTTCCGGCAATATCGCTGCACCTTCACTCTGCTTTCTTCTGCCGGACAACACACATAGGCCATCGCCTGTTCCATCGCCTCACCCCTTTCCTGCATCCAGGTGGATGCACTTTTCTTCTTCTGAAACAAAGTTGGACATCCATGTGGATGCCCTTGCTATTTCTCGCTCTCTTCTTTTTCCTTTGCTTCCAATGCAAACTTTACACGGTCACTGCCCAGCTTATAATAAGCATCGGTCACTTCAATGCCTACTGTCTCATAGCCTTCTTCCACCGCCGCAAGGATGGTTGTTCCTGCTCCGGCAAAGGGATCTAAGATTCTACCACCCGGCTCACAAATCTGAATGACATCTTTCATCAGCTGCAACGGTTTCTCTGTCACATGAATACGGTTCTGGGGATTTCCATAACGGAACACACCGGGAAGACAGGAAACCGGGCGGTTGATTGGCATCGGGCCATTACTGCCCCACACAATATACTCAGCCTGCTGGCGAAAACGTCCTTTCTGCGGACGAGAGTTTCCCTTATCCCAAACCGCAGTTCCTCTCCAGATCCAGCCTGCCCACTGGAGTGCATCGGTAATAGAGGGATATTGTCTCCAGTCAATAAACAGGCAGATTGGCGCACCAACTTTACAGGCTTTCCGCGCATCGTAGAGCCACTCTGCCATCCAATGGGTCCAGGAACGCTGATCCTTGTTATCCCCATCAAAATCCGGCAGTGCATTCTCTGCCTTCATACTGCTGTATTTCTGATTAGTCGTGCGGTTTCGCTCATTCTGTTTTGTTCCCCCAGACGCATAAGGCGGATCGGTAATCACTGCATCAAAGATCCCCGGCTGAAATGCTTTCACCAGTTTCAGCGTATCTCCATGTAAAATTGTCCAGTTTTTCCCTCCGGTATATTCCTCCGGGTATGTTCCTTCTTTCAATAAGTTCCCTAACTGCAGGGTATTTTCCATAGGCATCATCCTTTCTTATCAGCGCTCCGGCTGTTTTTTACTTTTTGTTTTTTTCTTGCTTTCATTCACTTTATGAATTGAATCACCTCCCCTGAAAACTAACAGCTCCTGTGTCTGATTCTCCACACTCCGGCTTGGCAGAACATTTCCTCTCACCAATACTTTCCCGCATACATTTCCAAAAACCAAGCTATTTCCGAGAATCAAAGGTGCATCTCCTGTTTCCTTTGCCGCAGTAATCTTGGCAAATCCTCGAATGTGTGCCATATTCCAAACCTCTCCAGCTAGAATACGGCAGGATTCCTCTGCAATACTCGTTTGATACATCACTGCAGTTCCCGTAAGAAGGGCATCACCCTTGGCAATCGCTTCTTGGAACAGTCCTGCACTCCTTTCCACTACCGCACGTTCACAGCAGATAGCCTGGTCATAAATCCAGCATGATCCTTCCTGGGAAAGATTTTGCTCATATTCTACAAAGCCACCCAAGGTTCCTTTGGGAACCGCTTCATTTACGTCTACCAATGCTCGGATTCTATGCAGCCATGGAAATTGTGGATGGGCTATGGAAGTGATTTCATATTTCTTCTGCGTTTCGCATTGGACTTCTTTTTGAGAGAACTTTTCTTTTGTATCTACTGAAAAATCAAAAACGACTTCTCCTTCCTCTACGGAATAGGTACGAATACGTGAGGTATCAAAAATTCCCCCTTCGTACTGCCTGCTGAGAAAGTTCTGGATCGCTTCCAGTTCCTGCTGTGTAAGAGGCTCTATTAATGCAAGGCTGGCACAAACATACAAACCATCTTGTTCTTTTTTCACCTGGATATCGAGGTTCTGCACTTTCTCCTTTACAGAATCATCCGCATCATAGTAATCCATCAGATTGAATGGTGCCGACTTTTTTCTGTAATACAATTTTTCCTGCTCCAGTGCCTCTTGGATGGCAGTTTCATAAAGAACAAGATCCTGTCCCTTCAAATCTACAGATTCCCCTTCTTTTGTGGCAAGCCATCCCCACACAGGACTCCATAATTGCAATCTTTTTTCCATAAGACCTCCCTTGTCAGTGTTCTGGCTGTTTATTCTCTTTTCAATCTGTTTCTGCTATTTTTTCTTCCCACATCTCCTTTGATGTGACAAAAGATAACTTCATCGGCATTCTTCCTTCCCACGTTTCTTTGGGGGCTTGGTATCATTCTGAGAAGATGCACTCAGTTCTGTTTCCACATATTCACTGATGATATGAAGTGCCTGATAATAGTTCTCTGATTTCTGGACACGTGCAATCATTTCTTTTGCCTCTTGTCCCTGCCCATTTTCCTGAAGCAGTTTACTTGCCCTGGCCATAACCGCAAACACATTTCCATCCATTCCCAAAAGCTGCATTTTCAGGCGTTTCGGAACATTTACCGGATTTTCTTGTTTCTCCGACTTTTCTTTTGAGACTTCTGATTTTGCCTGTTGAAATTCAAAATCTATGGGGCGCCAAAAGTGTATACACAGTTCACCACCCTCTACCGGAATCTCCTGCTGTTCAAAGCCTTCTCCCCATCCATCACTATATTGTCCGGTGAGATATTCACACAGTTCCGATAATTCTTCCGCCTCCAGATACTCTTTCAATTCTAAAGTTGTACAGCCATATAACACACCATCCGATTCTTTCACCGATGGAACTGCGGACACTACTTTTTCTTTAATGGCAGCACTTCCGTCAAAATAATCCATCAGATTATCGGTCCTATCATCGTCATGTCCGACACGGTTGTATTCTGCAATCTTTTCCTGAATCACAGAAGCATACTCCGTTAAATCATCTCCTTCAAAAAATACCTGCTCTTCTTCAAAGTCATTGTAATCCTCTTCTTCCCAATCTTGTTCCATCTCATTGGGAAGAAAGGTTCCTGTCAGCGGTGTCAATAATTCTATTTTGATCGTATCTTCCATTTGCCTCACCTGCCTCTTTCCTTTTGCTGTTTCTTCTGTTTTTCCACCGCCTGTTTTGCCAGGTCTCCATAGTCTGCACCTTCCATCTGTGGTAAGTTACAAACTACGGTATATTTTTCCTCATACTGCTCTTTTAACTGCGCACATGCCCATCGCCCGGCAAAATCGTTATCGGTGCAGAGCTCAATTTCTGTTACCTCCGGATGCTCTTTCAGAAAATATTCCAATGCATCCGGGCGCTTCATCTTTTTTGTTGCTCGTTCCGCGCCTTCTTTCGGCGCTGCGATTCCACCCAGAGACAGGCGATACTTATCGGTTCGTCCATCTTCCAGCGTCATATGGGCAAGGGCATCAATACAGGCTTCATACACCGCTACCCGATGGCTTTTCCCCAAAGGCGGAACACAAAAGCTATACTGTTTGTTGCTTCCTTCCTGTTCCATTCGAAAGCTCTTTCCCCGGCTGTCATAAATCCCACGCAGAAACGCATACTTTGCTTCTCCCTGTTCATCCATGCCAACAAAAACAGCGTTATGGTAGGGGGCGCTCTCATACAGGATTCCCAGCTGCACACAATAATCCAGTACCTCATCCCGGATTCCCCTTTGGTTCAAATATCTCCGTACCCGGTAAAAACTGTCGTTGGGGAAAGGCAGGGAAAAGGGCTTCTTCCTGGGGGCTGGTTCTGCTCTGGAAACATACACAGGCGTCTGCTCACACAAGATTTTTACTGCTTCCGTATATCCCATGCCATCTACCTGCATCAAAAACCGGAGAGCCGACATTCCACCAATACCCCTGGACTTCCAATGCCATTTGCTGGTAATCTCATTGATTTTGAAACTGTCATGGTCCTGAAGCTGCCATTCATTTCTTGTCCGTGTTTTTTTCAATCTCCCCGGCTGGTATGTCTGCAGATACTCGTAGGCTCTCACCTGCTTGGCTGCCTGATATTCTTCTTCAGTAACCCAAGCCATCAGATCACTGCATTGCGAAGAGCCTCGACCTTATCGGTGCGCTCCCACGGAAACTCTTTTCTTCCGAAATGCCCGAAGGCTGCAGTCTGTCGGAAAATAGGACGGGTAAGGCGCAGGGTATCCACGATCTGCTTCGGAGTCAGCCCAAACACCAGCGGGATTGCCAGCTCCAGACAGTCATCCGCACACACGTTTCCCGTACCAAACGTGTCCACCTGCACCATAACTGGCTGTGCCACTCCGATTGCATAAGCCAAAGACACTTGACACTTGCTGGCAAGCCCCGCAGCTACGATATTCTTGGCGATATATCTAGCCATATAGGCTGCTGAACGATCCACTTTTGAACAATCCTTTCCGGAAAATGCACCACCGCCATGGGGAACCATGCTTCCATAACTGTCTACCATCAGCTTCCTTCCAGTCAGCCCCGTATCTGCATCCAGTCCTCCACAGACAAAACGCCCCGATGGATTGATATAAATCTTGGTTTCCTCATCCGGTGGCAGGGGACGAAGCGCCGGCAATAACACCTTCTTTCGGATCTCCGCTTCCAGCTTTTTCAAATCTTTTTCTTCCGTATGCTGGCAGGACACTACCACACTATCCAGTCGGACAGGCTTCCCATTTTCATATTCTACGGTCACCTGGGCTTTCCCATCCGGTAAGATCCCCTGAATATAAGAGCTTTGTCTGCAGGCAGATAATTCCCGGACAATCCGATTGGCCAGCACCACAGGCATAGGCATGAGCTGCTTCGTTTCATCACAGGCATATCCGATCATCACACCCTGATCCCCTGCCCCTTGGAACCAGTCTATCTGATTGTCAGACACTCCTTCCCTTCGTTCTTTTGAAGTATCGACTGCCCCTGCAATATCGGGACTCTGTCGATGGACAAAAGTGTCCATTGCAATCCCTTCACTGGAATAACCCACGTCAGACAGTACTTTTCGCACAACTGCAAACACATCCGGTTCATAGGTGCTGGTGATTTCCCCTGCCACAATGATCGTTCCTTTCGTAGCAAGCACCTCACATGCTACTCTGGACTGTTCATCCTGTTTCAGACACACATCCAAGATTGCATCTGCAATCTGGTCACACAATTTGTCCGGGTGTCCTTCTGTTACTGCTTCTGCTGTATAAAATTTTCTCATATGAATTCCCTCTCTTTCATGCAAAAAGGCAGGACACCTTCCTTTTTACGGGAACATATCCTGCCTGATGTTTTATATATTGTTTAATTTTCTCATTTAACCTTTTAATCGGCTTTCAATATCTGATGCACTATACAGTACATCTGTTACAATCACCTTATCTCCCTGGATTACAAAAAAGACCGAATAATTGTCTACCAACAATCTTCTCATCTCTTTGCTTCGTTCCGGCTCTGATTCCATAATACGGATTCTCTCAGCCATAGTATCCAATGTTAAAATAGCGTCTGCAATCCGGTTGTATTGATCCATCGCATTTTCTGGTGCCTGAAGAACATAAGCGATGTGATTATATAACTGCTCCATATCAGCCAATGCTTCATTTGTAATCTCAACCGTATAGTGTTTCATATCAATGATTCTCCCTGAATTTTGCGAACGCTTCTGCTGCATTTTGCACTCTTCCTGCAGCTATATCATTGTAACCTTTTTCCAATTTCTGATGGATTTCTTCTGTTGTCATGGCATCTGCATGAATCGATACTGGTGCTTTTGGTAAAGAAACAGAAAATGGAATTCCACCTGTAAGAGAAATTTGATTCAAATACATATCAATCGCTGTTGACATAGGAACACCTAACTGAGACAATACTTTTTCTGCCCGCTCTTTGACAGTTGGGTTTACTCTTAAGTTTAATGTTGCTGTTTTTTCCATGATCACACCTCCTTGTTTCTTATATTGTAACGCTTTTGTCGTTACAATTCAAGCACTATTTCTCACATTTTCTAAGTTTTATATCCGATTTTACATTTTCATTATACTCTCAGATTTTCGCTTAAAAAACACATTCCAGATAGATGGCAGATACATCCAGATAGCTGCAAAAGTCCCAGTCTTTAAACACTTTCTGACACTACATCACGCCACATTTCGTTGTACATCCTACATCCTCGAACACTTTTGTGTATGATGGTACTGTCCTTTTCATGCAGCCCTGTCTCATATTCTGCACTTTTCGGGTGCTTTCAAACACTTCCCGGCAACTTCAGTTCCAAAAAGCCACCAAAGAGCTGGAAAAGCGCCCATCTTCGAACACTTTCCCAACACTACAAGACTACACAAGCCGCCACGATCCGTTGCACATCCATTAACTTCGAACACTTTTTGTTCCGTAGTGCCACTTCTTACCTGCAGCTTGTCTCATATTCTGCACTTTTGGGGTACTTTTGAACACTTTCTGACATTACTGACTCCGAAGCGTACTGGAGATATCCAGAGACCGGAAGAAAGTTCCCACTGTTGAACACTTTTTCCCCTTTAAGCTCCTGTTTTTACTGCCACAAGGATGTTCCGGGCTTGTTTCCACTCATAAGAGCAGGTCACCAGCGTCAGAGTTTTCTCACAACCTATGCCATCTACCCCTGTTTCAAACAACGACAGCGCTTTTGCCTGCGCTACATAAGCCTCCAATTCCTGTGGACTCTGAAAAGATGTCCTCTGGAAGTCGAACATGGACACATCGGCTTTCAAAACTGCCGCTATCCGGTACTCCTCCATCCCTCCCGGTGTCTGAAAGAACACCCTGGGATGTGCTTTCCAGTAATCATAGGAGGCGTACTGATCCAGATTCCCGAACATTGCCCCGCTGTTCATGTTGTGACCGTAGATGGTCAGATTTCCCGATTCTCCCAGAATACAGTCTGCCTGGAGGAACAAACTTCCATTGATGTCGTAGTTTCCCCGGTAATCCCTCGGCAGATAATACTCCGGTTCTTCCGGGCTGCTCTGCAGTACCGGATAATCGATGCCACTCTCCTGGATCGTAAGCCAGCCCCGAACATCCGGATACTGACTCTGTAGGAAGCGGAGGTCAACGGCAGGCACTTCCAGTTCTCTTCCAGCCTGTTCTTCTTTTTGTGTTGGAGAGCCCCCGCCCGGAGGAAATTCCTCCGGGAAGTGGGATTTTAAGTCCTCCACCAGTTCCCGGTTCTGCCGGGGGATGATAACAAAATCATAATAAAGCAACGCTGCACTCATTATGCAGATGACACACAACATCACCTGCAGAATCCACAGCCTACTCTTCTTTTTTCGTTTCATCTGCTTTTTCTGTCTTTCCATGTTTCTTCTTATAAATCATGGTTGCCATGAGTCCGGCTGCTGATGCTCCCAGGAGAACAAACAGCAGGATTGGTTTCCAGTGGTCATCCCCTGTCTGCGGTACACCCGGTGTTTCCGGTGTTCTTGCATCTTTCATTTCCACCTTCTGGATTTCCATGGTATCTTCCAATGTGAATTTCACATCTTCTGCAATCTCATAGCCTTCCGGCGCTGTGATCTCACGCAGAGTCAGCTCTTCCCCTACCGGAAGTTTCTCTGCCAGATGAGGCTTTCCATCCGTTACCCACTCTTCCAGAATCTCACCCTCTTTATTTAAGATCTGCAGCTTGGCACCTTCCAGTTCCTCGCCTGTGGTAATATCCGTCTTGGAAATTTCCACTTTGGAATAATCATCCTTCATCTCCACCTTGGTCACACTGCCATCTTCTTTTACTTCAAACTCGATATCTTCTGCAGATACATAGCCCTCTGCATAAGGCGGCAGTTCTTCGTGAAGGATATACGTTCCTTCTGGCAGTCCATAAACTACGTGTGGTTCTTTTGCACTGATCCACTCTTCTACGATGTTGCCCTCTTTATCGATGATCTGAAGCTTCGCGCCTTCCAGTTCTTCCCCGGTTGTTGCATCGGTTTTCGTAAATTGGCTCTCAGTCGGCTGGTTTTCCACTTCTTTTGTCAGCTTGATTTCTGCAAGGTTCTGGTCTGTGTAAGAGGCATCCATCTCCCAGATTTCTTCATTTGGAAGATATCCCGGTTTTCTCACTTCCTCTTTTACATAATATTTCCCATGATAGAGGTCGCTGTCAAAGGTAAGCTGTCCCTTCTCATCCGTTGCTTTCTTCTCCAGCAGAGTGTCCTTTTCCACAAGAACCTCACCCTGCTGGGAGAGGATATCTTCTTTGGCATACAATCCAAAGATCACGCCTTCCAGCTTCTCTTCTGTGACTGCATCCTTCTTTTCTACAGAAATGGAAATCTTCTGTCGCTCATTTTTATAAGCAACCCCTTCATAAACAACTGCCTGAGTATCATCCTCTACGGTCAGGGTAAATTCTTTCTGTTCCGGGTTCAATACGAAATGGTCACCTGCCACCGTTTCTTTCAGATAATAAGAACCCAATGGAAGATTATTTACCACTGCCTTTCCTTCTGAATCGGTCACTAAAGTTGCCACCAGATCGTCTTTTTCATAACGGATGACCGGATTGCCTTGCTCATCCTTTGCTCCGTCCGGGGAATAAATGGTGTCCTTGGCATACAGTTCAAAGGCTGCCCCTTCCACACCGGATTCTTCATAGACAAAATCATGGAACACTCCGGTATCGGTATCCTCTCCGGTCACTGCATCTTTGATCTTTCCTGCCAGTCTCTTTGCCTTTGCAAGCAGGGAATCCCCCTTCACTTCCACTGGCTGTTCCCCGGTTTTGGTCAGTGTCAGGCTTCCCACCTGCTCATCGTTTGGCTGCTCGACTTCCACGATGACTGCCCCGGTATCGGGATCGATCTGATGGGCGGTATCGGAAGAAACCGTGATCACGATTCCCTCTTTCGGGTTCTCTTTGTAACTGCCTTTTCCGGTCACTTCCAATGGAGAAATTACTTTTTCCCCTTCATACAAGGAACTCTCATATCCCTGTCTTACAAACCCTTCCGGTGCTTTCACTTCTTCGATCCGGTAAGTAGAACATTTCAATTCTTCCGGTGTTACCAGATAGCCTTCCTCATTGGTCTTAAAAACGCTGATGGTCTCTTTCTTCGGATAGAATACCGTCTGCTCTACATATTCCTCTTTTTCCATGTCAAAGATTTTATAGGAAGCTCCTGCTTTTAAAACCGGATTGCCTGTCTGTGCATCCTTTTTCACGATTTTTAACAAAAACTCAAACGGACGGTCATCGAACACACGCCATACCATCGGTTCTCTGCTGTCCTCATCAACCTTCACCAAAAACGGATCGATGGCTTTCAAGTTCTCCGGTACGGTGCTTTCCTCTACCACATAAAGACCATACGGAAGCTCCGGACTGAGAGCATATCCTTTTTTATCTGTAATAAGCTCCTGTACTGGGACAGCCTTGCCATCCACATAGGTCACTGCCACCTCTTCCTTACTGAAATCATAACCTCGGAAATCTTCCGCAGTAAACTGATCCCCATTGGATGGCTGTAATTCCCCACTCTCTACTTTGGAAAGGCTGCTGACCAGATACACCTTAAAACCTGCCCCTTCCACAAGGTCTGTTTCTGTCTGGTCTCCATCTTCGCTGATCTTGATCAGCTGGAACGCCTGCTTTTTCACCTGTTCCTGTACCGTCAGGTCCCTGGTTACCTCTGCCACTTCCTGTCCTTCGTAAGCAAGGTCCACCTCATACTCTGTTGGATCTACCGTATAGCCTTCCGGCGGAGTGATCTCTTTCACATACATTTTCCCCAGATACAATTCGGAAAAATCTAAGGTACCATCCTCCTTGATCACACCCTGTGCGATGAGGCTGTCTTTTTTGAACAGAACCCCCGCCTTTCCATCCGGGTGGACGATATCCTCTCTAGCATACAGACCATACACAGCCCCGGCAAGGGAACTATCCCCCTGGGGAAGAAAGGTCTGTGTCTCCTTATCGATCTTTTGGATATGGACAGCACCTTTCACCCTCTCATCGGTTGCTGAGATGGTGACCGTCTTTCCGGCTTCCACATCCACCTTATGGATCACATCACTCTGTGCATACTTGTCTGGAGCCTTGATCTCCTTCACATATACTGTTTTGATGGCTGCCTCAAAATAATCACTGACTGCTTTTCCCTCTTCCCCGGTAACTGGCATTTCCATCAAAAGATGCTCACACTTGCTGTCTGTATAAATGCCATACACTGCACCGTCTAAAGGATTCTTGGTATCCGCATCCTGTTTTAAAAGCTCGATCCTTGTCATCTCCAGCCAGTCTACCGTAAAACTTACCGGATTGGCTTTCTCCGATTCAAAGACTCCAATGTCCTGATTGCTGTTTCCTGTGGATAATACCAGTGTTCTCCAGGTTTCCCCTACAGAACCATGCAGCTCCCCGGAGGAATATTTTCCGGTATGAAGCATTGGGGCAGTCAGATAAAATGTATCCCCGCCATAGATCTTCAGCGCACCATTCTCTGCGGAAGTTCCCTTTGTCTTGTTATAAATGGTGATGTCTTTTGGTACATGGACTGAAATGTAGTTTCGGTGATCCCCGGACAATGTGATATCCGGTGTTTTCTGTACATTTCCATTTCGGACTGCTTTTACAGAAGTCTTGGAAAGAGAAATTTCCCCCTTCGGCGGCTCTTCCATAGCAAACAGGTGGTCAATATAGGCGATCACGCCTGCGTTTACCAGATCTTCATACTTACATCCTGTAAATCCTGCCTCACCTGCATAGGCATAACTGGCTGCGATGTGGGTATATACATATTTCTCTTCTGCACTTTTCCCGGACAGATAACTGCCTGTAATATCCCCGGCACCGCCATAACCATAATACAGCACCTTCTGCAAGTTCTTATTGCTGTCCAATACCTGTGCCACATAGTCACCACTCGGCGGTGAGGAACGATGGGATTCCAGACAGTAAGCGATCTTTCCATTGACCGTAAACCAGCAGGTTAAGTAATTTCCAATATAACTTGGATAGTAGATGGTCTCCCCTTTTTCCAGATGTACGGTTTCCTTTGCTCGGAAAGTGTTTTCCGCACCGGAAAGCATCGTCACTTCCCCATCCTCAATCTTTTCTTCCAGTTCCCTTGCTGCCTGTGCATCTGCATCTTCCCCAGATACCGTCACTTCCACATCCGGGATCTCCTGCACAGGCATCTCCGAATCTTCTTCAGAATTCGTATCCTCCTTCTGTTTCTGACCGCCATTTTCTTCTGTATGAGCCTGCCCTTCCGTATCTGTCAGGATGATCTTTCTGCTCACAGAATAGCTGTCACGCGCATCCTTTGGCACAACCCAGTAGGTTGCGATATAAGTTCCTGCCTGGTCAGGATGGTAGCTCCCTCCATCTTCCGCTTCGATACGTTCCAAGGTAACATCCTCTTGTTCTGGATTGTAATGGATGCCTTCCATACAAGTCTCCGCCATAAAATCCTTGTCGGAAATATCTTTCGTGATGTCTTCTGCTGTTACCAAATGTTTCGCAGCTTCTGAAACTTCCTCTGTCTGTTCCGTTTCAGATATTTCTGCACTCTCCGTCACTGGCTCTGACGGATTTTTTGTTTCTGCCGCATGGACATCCGCTAAGTTCCCAAGCGGACTAAGCCCCATAAGCAGTGCGAGTCCAAAGGCTGCAAGTCTTGTTTTGATATTTCTGCTCTTCATTGCATTCTCCTTTTTTCGTTAAAAATACCGCAGAGGCTTTCCCCTGCGGCTTTGTTATCTACTGACTTCTGTTTTCTTGTGACTGGCTTTTTGCTTTCCCACTTCCTGTCTTGTACGCTTTAGCGCATCGGTTATAGATCGGCTGGAAATCCCATTCTGATGGCAGCCTTCCACGATTCCCATAAAATAAAGATCCGAGGGGATGGCAGGCTGATCCTTATAGGGTGCATTCATGGTATATGCCATGACTTCCCGCTTCACACCATCCTTTCCCTGAACAAGAACAGGCTCCTTCCCATACAGGTGGGGATACCCTTCATAAAAGTCCAGGCTTTTTTCACACTCCGGTGTGATCTTCCAAAGCACCCCTTCCACCTGGCTGCCCTCTTCCGGCAAAATAGTGGCAACACCGCTTCCTTTCCCCCTGCCACAAAAGGTCAGGCGGTATCCCTCCAGCTTGACATTCTCCACTACGGAAGCTGCCGGACAGCGGTACGCCATCTGGTCTAAGTTCATGTTGCTGCCATAGGCAAAATAATAGGTTTCTTTCATCTCTTACCTCCTAACGGGCATCCTCTGCCCGATGATTTCGATTCAAACATTCATAGGTACTGCGGTCATATCTCCATGCTCTGTCACCCTCCAGATTGGCAAGCAGATGTTCCCGGACATTTTTATATTCCGGGCCAATGAGCCCCAGCCGCAATAAAAAGGTACGGAAGGTAAATGCCGGATTCTCTGTGATCTCCGTTTTCCGCATCTGGGTGCATTTCTGATTGATGGCCTGGGCGGAAATAGCAAGAGCCAGGGTAATATTTGCCCGCACTTTTCCTGCATGGAGGGTACTCTCAAAACATCTCCACTCCAAAGTTCCTTTGGAAAACACTGCATGAAGGTTCAACGCATAGTACCGGGTGCTGTCATAATGATTCTGACTTCCATCCCTGCCCCCATACCATACCCGTTTCAACTTTTCCATGGAAATGGTGCTGTTTGGCATCCGGCGGATCTTCTCCAACACAATGGGGCGCACCTTCTGGCAATACTCCTGTTCCCTTGATGTCTGTACCCTCAATGCCTTGAACAGGATGTCCTCTTTGGAATACATAATGGTCATAGCATTTTTGAGGCTTCTTGGTGTGTGATTGGAAGCGTCCACATGCACATGCTGCCCGCAGGATGCATTTACCTTTGCCCCATGATGTCTGAGACACCGCACCACTTCCTGCAGCTTTCCCATTTCTCCATAGGACAGTTTCGGACTGACCATTTCGGTGCTGTATTCACTTCCGGCACGAACCATGCGTCCACGCTCTCTGCGTTCCGTATAGATGCTTCCATCATACATGAACTTCCACTTCTTTCCTTCCTGATCTGTCACAGACCAGACCCCATAATATCCACCGTCGCAAACTGCCCTTGTTCCAAACAGTTCTGCTACTTTCTCCGCAGCCCTCTGCCTGGTGATTCCTGTCATCTCAATCTCTGTACCGAAATATTGATCCTGAATTCCAATTGCCATACTGCCTTACCTCTTTGTCTTTTCATCCTCTGCCCGGATTTCTGCATCTGCCTGCCGAAGAAGCGTTCCGATGGCTTCGATCACGTTGACGGTCACTCCATTTCCAGCCTGTTTATAAAGCTGGCTGTCCGAAGTCTCCTGTTCTATACGGTCAATCTGCCAGTCATAAAAGCCCTGCAGCCGCAGACACTCCCTTGGCACCAGCCTCCGGATTCTGCCCCGATAGGCAACTCCATGCCGGTCCGTGGCAGTAATGGTGAACATCGGCTCTTCCGGCTCCTTCATCCTCCGGCCATTCTGCCGAGTTTCTTCTCTTCCCGGAGTCAGCACTGCCCTGGCGCCTTCCTCTTTTAAGACACCAGAGCATTCCCCTTTATGATTATGGATGCCGGACTGTCTGGTATTCAGACACCTGCACTGCTCTGTGACAAGAGGCGGCGGAGACAGATCCACAAAATGAAGCGTTCCCTGCTGGATTCCTGTGGTAAGGGTATGGGCGATCTGATGCCCCACACGCCCTCTTCTGGTGTTCAGTCCTGCATATCCTAAGTCAATGCTGTCGCCTGGATACGCCATCTTATATCCCTGCTTTGTATTCTCCTTAATAGGAACACCCACTTCATACAACCCTGTCTTACCACCCACACCTCCGGCTCCGGAAGTCAGGGTACAGCTTAACCCTTCGGCTTTGTAGATCCGTTCCCCTTGCCTTCCTGTCTGGATTTGTACAAGAGGCGTTCCATTTGCTGTTGGGAAAGGTAATATTTTTCCGGCACATCGTCGATCAAGATATCCGACAATATACACCCGTTTTCTGGATTGGGGGACTCCAAAATCCTTGCTGTTAAGCACTTTCCATTCCACACCGTACCCCAGCTCAGATAACGTACTGAGGATGGTGTGAAACGTCCTGCCTTTGTCATGCGAAAGCAGTCCGGGAACATTTTCAAGGATGAAATACGCAGGTCGCTTGTCTGCAACCAGTCTGGCAATCTCGAAGAACAGAGTTCCTCTGGCATCTGCAAATCCTTCCCGCTTTCCGGCGATAGAGAATGCCTGGCAAGGAAATCCTGCACACAAAAGATCAAAGTCCGGCATTCGTTCAGTTTCGATTGTTCTTGCGTCATTGCAAAACCACTCCCCTTCTGTGTCGAACAGCAATCGGTAGTTCTTATCCGCATAAGCATCCACCTCGCAGTGTCCCACACAGGTAAAACCGCCTGCACGTCTTAACCCTTCCCGGAATCCCCCGATCCCGCTGAATAAATCAAAAAATCGAATGGTTGCGGCTATCAACCTCCTTTGCTGAATAAAAAAAACAGGCGGCATGGTTTTTCTCCCACACCGCCTGCTGGTTTTATAGTTCTATTTGTTTGGCATTATGCGATCTCTTCGGTTTCTTCCCCGGATTCCGGAATCTCTTCTTCCTCTGCATCCTCAGAAATTTCTGCATCCGCCTCTTCCTCTGCGGCTTCCACTGTTTCGGTTTCCGCTTCGGTAGTCTCTTCTTCATAGACATCTTCCGCAGTTTCTTTTGCTTCTTCCAGTCTATCTGTTTCTGCGTTTTCTTCCGGCTGTTCCAGTTCCTTCCATTTGGCTTCTACCTCTTCCACCGCTTTTTCGATGATGCGGATGATAAAATCTTTCTGTTTGATGCCTTCCTTTGTGACTGCCCATTTGACTCTCTGGAATAATTCCTCTGTGACCTGTACTGCTAATGTTCTTTTTTCCATGCTTTCTTCTCCTTTGTTCTCCAGTCTGTTAAAGTGTTCTTCGATCACCTGCCGGATAAAGATCTGTGTACTTGTTTCCCTTTCTTCGATCTCGGCTCGTACCTTCTCATGTAATTCCACCGGGATCTTTCCGCATATGTTCTTCATCTCTGCCATAAGCGTTTTCCCCTTTCGTTTTGTTATACACAACATACTCCAAAATTTGAAAGAAAGCTATTCACAATACCCACTAAAGAATCCATGTCAAATGTATGCAAAACCCAAGCATATCCAACAATGCCATACTTTCCTTGCCCATAGGCCTCACCCCCTTTACTCCTGCTCCATCTGAAATAAAAAATCCAGCATCTGATCTGGAATTTCTTCCTTTTCACATGCTGGCAATCGTTCCATACTGCCACTTTTCAATTCTTCCCGAACCGTCTCCTGAATCAGTTTCCGCAAAGTTTCCCGCTCTTCTTTTTCCAAAATCACATCCACCAGATACTGATTCCTCTGTCCTTTTGGAACTTCCATTAAAATCTGCCACGCTTTTTCATGCTCCGGGTTCTTAAGGTTTGGGCGAAAGGAAAAGACCGGGCGGCTCACAGCGTCCTCATCTGCCCCACAATCCGTTCATATCCGGCTGCGTTGGCATGGACGTCTGTGAGGTAAATCGGGCGACACAGGAGGTCCTGGGTGCTTACACGGTGCTGGAAAATAGCAGCACCGCCTCCCATGAAAACGGAAGGGACTGCCCGCAGATCAAAGCCTGCCTCGGTGATCGCAGACAGTATCTTTTCAATGTAAAGCCTGCCCTGTTTCTCAATCAAAGACACAACTTCTGCAGGCATACTGCAGGGCTTTCCATTCAGAACACGCTCGATCTGTGTCTCCGTTACGGACAGCCCGGTGTTTCTGCGCACCTGCTCTAAAATCTCATCCATGCAACGGATAACACCCAGTTCCAGGCTTCTGCAGGTAGCCGCATTGGGAACCGCATTATCAAGACGCATCAAATCTACTGTCCAGCCTCCAATATCCACAAGAAGAACAGAGGGTTCATCTTTTAAGTATTCCGGATAAAGGGCTAGTGCAGAGTACCCCTGGGGGAACAGTTTCACATCCTCAATCTGGATTTCATAGCGTTCCCCCTCGTAGAAAAAGCGGACAGGCTGTTCCTTCCGAAACAGATATTCCTTAAATTTCTGTTTTTCCCTTCCAAACCCGGCAAGGGGAAGTCCGGCTGCAAGAACAACCTTGGCAGTTTTCTCCCCTTTTCGTTTCCGAATCTCCTGTGCCAGTGCAGCCAACGTCAAAAGATAATAATTATCATTGGCAGTCTTGTCCTTCACTAAAGTCTGCCGCCCCGTCCCACACACATAATAAGCACCGCCGTATTGGAGAACATTCTGCATGGTATAAGGTTCATAGGTGTACCGCATCAGTCCCGTTGGGAAACACACCTGTTTTGTTTTAATGGCATAATATCCGTGGTCGATTCCAATGATCATTGCTTACCACTCCCTTCTTTCTCGCTCTATAGAAATTTCCGGTGAAAGAGCTCCCGGACTCGGAGCTATGCTCCGGCAAAGATGTTTTCTTTTCCAGCCTGTTAAGCTTCCTACTCCTGGTCCCGGACAAATGCCTGGGCTGGAAGATAATGCAGCGTTCCCTCTAAAACAAGCGCCTGCTTTTGAAATCGCAGGACTTCCTGATTCTGCAGATCGATCAGTTCACGGTACGCTTCCTTTGTCAGGAAATAGCGATGATACTCTCCCTTTTCCCCGAACCATTCCTTTTGCTCCAACAACAAAAACTCCACCATATATCGGGTATCCGGTGCAAAGCGTTTCTCACACAGTATGGCATCACCCTTCACTGCCTTCACACCTTCCGATTCCCTGGCTACTGCCAGTAACTCATGGATACTGATACTCACGTTTCCTATCACCTCCCTTCGAAATCTTTTCCCTAATTTTCTGCGAAAAAAAGACAGGCACCTATACGATGTCTGTCTCTGTGGGATCTACCATCCCTTGTTCCTGATATTGTTGTTTTATAATTTGTTCCAGCTGTTTCCGAATTTCCTTATCCGGTACCTGGATGCAAAATTCCCGGATCCATCGCTCATGCAGATGCTCATCTGCTTCTGTCGACTCCCAAGACATGATGCTACAAGTCTCATCATATAGCAATTCCAACTGCCGAAACTGTTCGCCAAACTGTCCTGCATACTCATTCCAGATTTCCAGGTTATACAAGTTTAGCCCTAAAAAATCTGTCACATACGTCAGCCTGTCCAAGTCTGAAAACGTCATCTTTTCTTTTCCCAATAAGATTTCCCTGTCACGCTTCCCGCATAAAAACAGGAAAGCAAACCGTTCCATATCCTTTTGGTGCATACCCATCACCCTTCTTGTAAATAATTCCTTATTACGAAACATTATAAAAAGTGAACCCAGTAAAATCAATATAAAGTTTCTTTATTGCGAAATATTATGAAAATGTGAGGACTTTATGATGCAGAAAATCAGACCAGATATGGATATCGGCAAAAATATACAATCCATCCGTTATGCGAATAAACTTACTCAAGATCAGGTCATTGCAAAATTGAACCTGATGGGAATTTCTATGTCCAAAAGCACCTATGCCAAGCTGGAAACCAACCGCATGAACATCAAGATATCGGAACTTGTTGCCCTTGCTAAAATCTTCCATACCGATATCAATGCGTTCTTTTCCGGACTTCTCTAAACCGGAAAAGCAGTCACTTCTTAAATTTTCTCTGGTACGATCACTTTTTTCTTATTCTCTCCGTTTTTCTCCAACTAATTCTCTCATTTTATTTTGGTATATTTGTCTCACTTTTACAACCGATTGTATTCCTAATCCCATGTAAAATCAATAGAAAAAGTGCAAAAAGTGAGACAACCCTGCCAACACTATTTGCAGGAGGGATTAGAAATATGCCGAAACCGAAAACATCCACCGGGGAGAAAAACCTGATCAGCCAAAGGCTCATTGAGCTCCGCCGTCAGCATAATATGTCACAGAGGCTCTTAGCCTACCAGCTTCAGCTGAATGGGTATGATATGGATAAAAATGTAATCACCAGAATTGAGACTAATAAGCGCTACGTCACAGATGTAGAATTAAAAGCGCTTACTGAAATTTTTAATGTTTCCTATGAGTATCTCATCGAGGGAAAAGAAAAGTCATAGCACTCTTTGACCAGAGACTATGACTCTTCTTTATACTAACTCATTAATTGTACAATAACCAACTCTCAAATTTTTAATCTATATTCAATGAAAATCCTTGATCATATCCTTACTCAAGAAATTTAACAAATAATGTTCTTTTTATCACACTATATTTGAGAATCAATTTTATTTAGCGAAAAATCTCCACTCTTTTTACAGATTATCCTTAATTTATGCGGCAATTTTATTTTATGAGAACTTAACTTATAAGACCAAATCATCATATTAAGTAATTCCTGTTGAGAAATTGATGCCCCCGATCCGCCATCAAAACGAGTTAATCCTGATCCTAAAATAGGTATACATACATCTGTCTGCCCATAATATGTATCTATTTCCTCCCACAATATCGTCAGACATTCCAAATATTCATCACGTGTTAATCTCCCCAATCCCTTTTTATCTAATTTAGCAAATGCCAATAATAAGTCATCTCCATTTGGCACTATTCTGCCTGACTCATACCTTTCCTTATTTTGATACTTCGATCTGCTCTTGATAGGATTTAGTTGCGAACCAGATATTAATGATTGAATATTTAAATTGGGGTTGCTCTTTAAATATTGTCCACAAATAGACGTTGGTTTTATATCAGCAGGCGCATCTCCTACCTTTGTTGAAAAACATTCATCAAAGGTAATTACCTTCTTACATTTTTTTATTTTAAGCAAATCACCGTATTCAACTGTAATCTGATAATTATCCCCCTTCATGCTAACTTTTTTTCGTAAACATAGATAGATTCCATATATAACTGCTACAATCCCCCATACAAGCGCAAAAGCCAACATACGATTTATGATAATATTAATTTCTGAAATATTTATATAAATCCACGCAAATTGTTCAAAAGATTCTTTTGGAATCAACGTAATCTTTTGAAAGACAGCTTCTGGAACAAAGGTAAAAACTGCTGAAATAATTGCAAAAGCATATGCTGCACTCTTTTTAAATAAATTACTCAAAAACCAAGCACCTCTTTTATATACGAGTAATCACCTACCTTGTCCCCTAAAATATTTTTAGTCCAAAAAGGTCTCGCTTCTTTTTCATACGCTTTCATATAAGAAGGAAGCCAGGTCGATTCTTTCCTTGATGAATTATAAACTATAATAATTTTTTTATTTCGTTTTTCAGCTTGTTTAAATTCATGTTTCAAATATGAGTATGAATTAATGCATCCTACATCATCATTTTCACCTGGAGTAGATGTAAAAGCTACTTTACAAGGCTTCGTTCCATTTGTATTCTGCTTATAAGGTGTACAACTACACAAACTTTGACTATTGTTTACCCTTCTACAAGAACTCCCCGCTGTACGTAATGCTGTTTTATCCCCAACCACAAATATAACTGCTGATGAAGCATTAATTTGAGCATTAAACTCTTTTTTCAAATCACATATTCGACAATCAGAATCTTTTGATACACTTCCAGATGCCACTTGAGACATATCAATAAAATCAACTTTATGAAGATTATCCTGTCCCCATTTATTTAATTCTTTCACAACTTCACGATCTCCATCATTTTCAGAATAGTCTGCACTTATGTATACTTGTTTACTCATATATGTGTCCTCCCAGTCTTCATCGTTATTAGCACTCAACCAGGACGAGTGCTAATGATATTGTACTACTAATTAACTGTTATTACAAGTAACTATTTGCTAAAAATTCTTGACCTTTCTAACCAATATCCTCATTCAAAATATACCTTAAACTTCATTAAATCATAAGTACTTAATAACTTCTGAAATCCGAGATAACATATCCAAAATTAAAAATCATAAACAAGAACTTTAATTTAAAAAACCTGCTACAAGGATGTCTTTCCTCATACCAGATATCATTACTTTCTTCCTACTCCATACACATTTTTTCTCATTACTTGTGTATCATGTACCTATATTGTCATGTAATTCTACTGTGTACACGCTATGTACAGTAAGCACATGGGGTTCAGTTTACATCCGCCAGGACAATTGCCGGTTTCGTCAACAATGCCCGTGCTATAGAAACTCTCTGTTGCTGTCCACCGGACAGTGTTGATGGAAAACGTTCTAATTTATCTTTTAATCCAAGTATTTCTACAATTTCATTAAAGAAATCTATATCGATTTCCTTACCGTCAAGTCGCATCGGAAGAACTATGTTTTCGCGTATACTAAGCGAAGGAATTAAATTGTATTGTTGGAATACAAATCCGATATTTCTTCTTCTGAATATTGTTCTTTCTTCCTTGTTAAGATCTTTTAAACTTGTATTTCTGATCCAGACACCTCCAAAATCCGGAATGTCAAGACCTCCTAACATGTTCATAAGTGTTGTCTTTCCACATCCGGACGTACCAACAACCGCTATAAATTCGCCCTCTTCCACCATTAATGACACACCATCTAAGGCACGCACTTCATATGTATCGGATGTATAATATTTTTTTAGATTCATGGCTTTGATTATATCCATCTTTTCTGTAAACTCCTTTCGTAAATGCTACCTTCAACTCAGCCATAATCTATTTTACATGTTACATCTTACAAACTTCTTACACGCTGCATATGAACTGTCTATACCGGAAGATTTACTTCTATAAGCAGCCCTGGCTTCATTTGTTTTGCTTTCATCATCCCTTTTTGTAATAGAACAATCTCTCTGGAAAGATATAAACCAATTCCGCACCCTTCCTGCCCTCTTGCCTGCTCACCTCGATAAAATCTTTGAAAAATTTTATTTTCTTCTCCATCTCTTATCCCGATTCCATAATCTCTTATCTGAATCTTATAAAACATTTCGGTTTGTTTCATTGTGATATTGATCGTGCTGTTGCTTTTGCTATATTTGACTGCATTATCAAACACATTATAAAGGGCCTCACACATCCAGTTTTTATCATGTTCGCAAATGATTTTCTCTGGCAATTCTACTTGAAAATAGATATCTTTCTCTTCTGCCTTTTTCTGTATTTGCCCCAACGCATTTAGAATCGTTTCAACAAGATTTTCTTTTTGAGTGTGAACTTGTATGATTCCCTGCTCTAATCGGGCAGTTTTTATAAAGCTCTCCACCAAAAAACATAATTGTTCTTCACTTGTTCGCAAGTCTTTTATGTATTCTGTATTCAATGTTTCTTGAGTTTCATTTAATGACTCTTGCAGCAATTCTGTATAATTTTTTATATTCGCCAGCGGTGTCCTTAGTTGATGCGCAATCTCAGAAATTAATTTCTGTATCTCATATTTACTTTTTTCAGCCTCTTTCCTTCTTCCTTCCAATATTTCCTGTAAACGGATTAATTGATTGGTCGTTTTAGAATAGATCGTTTCTTGCCCTATATCAGAACCATCTAATTCATTGCCGTTTATTAAGGATTCAGTCAATTTATATATTTTATTCATTTCATTTGTTCTCAAATGATTTTCAACTAAATATACAGTGCTTCCTCCGAGTATGAAACCTATTAAAAGTACTGTAAAAATTGCTACAGCCATGCTACTCTCCCATTCTATATCCCATTCCAAATACATTACTGATAACATTCGATGAATCATTCAATTTCTTTTTCAATCTGCTGATCATAACGCTAATTGTGTTGAGATCAATGAATTCACTATCGATTCCCCATATATTTTCCATTATCATCTCTTTTGTAAGAACCTGGTTCTGGTTCATAATAAAATATTCTAAAAGCTGATACTCTTTGAGTGTCAAAGATATTTCCGTCTCTCCAACAAAAACCTGTTTTCTATCGGAATATAACATAACCTGTCCGCACATAAAAATATTTTCATTTGATTTTCTCTTTAGCACAACTTCAATACGCTTTAACAATACTTTTATTGAAAATGGTTTAACCACATAATCATCTGCTCCTGTATCAAACGCTTTTAACATATCTTTTTCGTCATCTTTTGCAGTCAAAAAAATAGCTGGAATTCTTCCGTTTTTTTGAAGTTCCTGATATAGATTTATTCCATCTCCATCCGGTAATCCAATATCTACGATCAACAAATCTACAGAACTATCTATATTTTTAATTGCTTCTTTTCTCGAACCAGCAAGAATCGTTGTATAACCTTGATTTTTCAAGGATGTATCCAATGCTTTTCTCAACAAATTGTCATCTTCTATAATTCCTATTCTCATACACGCCTCCAACTATGATACCTACGGATTGTTTCGTGCAATGCACTCCCACAATCCTGGTATCATCATATAATATAAAAATACACATATCTTCCTTCCAATACAAGCTTTTTACACAATAATATGAAGGGAGATGTTCAGAAATCGTTACTGTTCACTCCCGTGTCAATCACTTCGCTGATTGACACGGAGGATGTATGTTTTGGCTTGAATGCATCTCGCCCATCGCCAAAGGCGATTTAAAATGGCGAGATGCGTTGCTGGTCGCACATCGTGTGAACAGTAACCAGAAATCATTCAAAGCATCACCTTCCTCTGTTGAAATCCATAATACTAATTGTCATAAATAGAAAAGGGCGTTATAATAAAAACAATTTGAAATCAAAGAAATAAGTTGGAATTTCTAAACACAAGGAGAAAAAAATGAGTACAAAAGTGGAAAAAGCATTAGAACTACATGACAAAGGGTATAACTGTGCACAGGCTGTAGCCTGTTCTTTCTGTGAGGAATTTGGTATAGACCAGGAAACAATGTTTAAAATCTCTGAGGGATTCGGATTTGGCATGGGCATGATGGACATGTGCGGAGCTGTAACCGGTATGATGATGGTTATTGGAATGGATAACAGCATTGGAAATCTTGAAAATGGAAAAGCTACAAAAGCAGATACCTATAAGAAAACAAAAGAATTTGCAGAAAAATTCCGCCAAAAGAACGGAACCTATTATTGTCGTGACCTAAAGGGAGTCTCTGGAAAGGGGAAAGTTGTCCCATGTTCTCAGTGTATTGCAGATGCTGTTGAACTGACAGAAATGTATTTAGAGAGTGTAAAATAAAGTTGCTAAATAATTGGGAGCTATGCTCCCATTATTTATTTCTCCCTGATCTCTTGAGATTGCCTCATCCACTGATCTTCTCTTCCAGTTGTAACAATCGATTGTTCAGTACTGTATAATAAGCGCTTTCTCTGTTTTCAACCAAGATCATCGTAATATTCGCTGCAACTGCAAGATCTACCAGAAAGCTGTCTTCTGTTCCTGCTGTTTCCTGACTGAGAATCATTTTATTCCCTTCATTCTGTTCTTTCAGTATTCTTTCGAACAGTTTCGTAAGAACTGTACTCTCATCTATCTTAATTTCTTTTATCTTTTCTATCTCAATTTCTTCTTTTCTGATCAGCTGCGGCATACTTGGATGTACCGCACGTACGCCTCCAAGATACCTGTAAAGCGGAACCTTTTCTGCAGCCGCTGCTGCTCGCGCCACTGCAAGTGATATTGCAAAGGATGTCTGTTCATTTCCGTTTTCTTTCAGAATTGTATCAATCTTTCTTTGTTCAAATACATTTTCACCGATTATTTCCGGTGCGATCTGACTGTTAAGCAGTTCAATTTTTTCTTCGATGTGCACCTGCTGTTTTTCTGTCTGCTCTTTTTTACTATAATTTTTCCCTGCCATAGACGCTTTTCCTATGATTTCTCCTCCTGCCAGCACTTCCACTTCAATAGCCGGATTCCCGGCGAAATCAAGAATCTCTCTTGCATAAACGTCACGGATTTCTATTGCAAGATCCAGCTTATTTCTAACTTCTGGTTCCACACTCCAAAACCTCCTTTTCGTTGCTTTTCTTTCTATTTTTGTATGCTGTTTTTCGTACTTTGCTTAATTTCAGTATTTCCTTTTTGGAATAACTTCATGCGTTGACTTTTCACTTTTCAACGCTTACAATCATATGTGCAAACATTTGTGACAGCTTTTTAGATTGGATGTTGCACACAAAAGCTATCATTTTTCTTTTGGGGAGGAATTTATTTATGTTAGACAAGGGGAAGCATTTTCTTTTACTGACGGTCAGCACACTGATCATGGCGATCGGTACCTACTTTTTCAAGTTCACGAATAACTTTACCTTTGGCGGTATCACCGGTCTTGCTGTTCTTATTGCAAAGACAGGACTTATGACAGCCGGTGATTTCAACTTTGTTGCCAGTATGACGCTTCTGGTGATCGGAATGATTGTTCTTGGTAAGAAATTCGCAGCTAAGACAGCTTATTGCAGTATTCTGCTCTCGGTAACGCTTTCTTTTCTGGAGCGCGTCTGCCCGATGAAAGCTCCTTTGACAGACCAGCCGATGCTGGAGCTTTGTTTTGCAATCGCACTTCCTGCTCTTGGCTCTGCCATTTTGTTCAACATTGGCAGTTCCAGTGGCGGTACAGATATTATTGCTATGATTTTAAAAAAATATTCCAGCTTCAATATCGGACCGGCTCTTATGCTTTCTGATCTGTTGATCACTATTGCCGGATTCTTTATCTTCGATATCAAAACTGGATTATATTCTTTGCTCGGACTTACGATTCGTTCTTTCATGGTAGACACCTTTATCGAGAACTTCAATTTGTCCAAATATTTTAATGTTGTATGTGACGACCCAGAACCGATCTGTGATTTCATCGTTCATGAGCTGAACCGCAGTGCCAGCGTTTTTCACGCAACGGGTGCTTATTCCGGTCAGGACAAAGCGATCGTCCTGACTGCGCTCAACCGTACCCAGGCTGTCCGCCTGCGTAATTTCATCAAGATTACTGATCCAAAGGCGTTTATTCTAATCTCTAATACAAGTGAGATTATCGGAAAAGGATTCCACAGTATCTGATCAACTCTGTTTGATCAGATGTTGTGAGTGGAGCATTCTAATGAAATAAGTGATCTCCGATCTGTGTTCCGTAACCGCCTACACTGAAATACAGACAATCTCCAATCGGATTGCTTCCTGCAAGTGCATCTTCTGCCGCCTGCATCGCAGCTTCTGTATAGCCCTGGTTTGCTCTTACGCGGTCAAGCCATCCAGACATTGCCGGTGAGAACTGACCGGACTGGTAGATTACTTCTTCCATCGTATCCGGATAAGAGGAACTCTTGATACGGTTCATTACAACCGCTCCAACCGCAACCTGTCCTTCATACGGCTGGTTTCCCGCTTCACAGAAGATCAGGGATGCCAGCAATTCTTTTTCTGCTGCCTGCTGTGCAGCCGCTGCTTCTGCCTGTGCCGCTGCTGCCGCTTCTGCCTCCGCCTTCTCTCTGGCGATCCGTTCTGCTTCTTCCGCCGCACGTCTCTCTTCTTCCAGCTTTGCTTCATAAGCAATCTTCGCTTCAACTGCCGCGATCTTCACATTCTCGATCATCCCTGACTGCACATCGATCACTTCCTGTGATACACACCAATCAGTACCTACATCCCCGGCAGACTGCGTGTCATCTAAAGTTTCTTCCTGATCCGATGGCTCCGTTGACACTTCTGCTTCTACAGCACTCTGCTCCTGTGCTTCCGTGGAACTTGCAAATCCCGTCAGCATGACCGCACTCATCATTGCTGTATACATCGCCAGAAACATCCTTTTATTTTTATTAAATTTCATATACCCTCCTAACAATTTTGTTGCATAATTTTTACCATTTAATTGCTATTCTTTATTAATACTATGCATTATTTTCATTTTTATTACATTTATTACAAAAATGTTACGAGCGATATATTATCATAAAAATGTGTGCATGTCAACTTTTTTATTTCATGCGGAAAATCCGATCCTTTTTTCTACTAAAATACAGCTCCTGTAAAAGTCTCAACTTCCTACAAGAACTGTATCTCTCAACATCATTTTATCTCATTTTTTACAATGTCACGATTTCTCCATCTTCATCCCAGAGATCATGCCAGTCTTTTGCTCCATGCCACAAGAACACCTGTCCTTTTACAAGGCGGTTTCCTTTTTCGAGTGTTGCGATCTTCGCCATCTCTTCTTCTGTCAGCGGATCTTCTGTCATTGCTTTTAAGTTGCTTACATAATTGTGAAGTGAGAACGGAATTGCAATCTCGCCTCTCTGTCTTGCCCATTTCAGTGCAATGATCGCCGGGTGACAGTTATGAGCCTTCGCAATCTCCTGCATAACCGGAGTCTGCAGATCTGCTACATCTTCCGGACACATATCTCTCTCCGGTCTCATCGGAGAACCGATCGGCATGTAACCTACCGGCTGGATATCGTGTGCTACGAGGTAATCGTAAAGTTCCTGTTGCTGGAAGCAAGGATGGATCTCGAGCTCACAGGCAACCGGTTTGATCTTCATCAATGGAAGTACTGCTTCGAGTTTCGGAATCGTCATATTGGAGATTCCGATGAATCTTGTCAATCCGTCTTCGACAAGTTTTTCACACTGTCTGTATGTATTCATGAATTCTTCCACACTGAATGGTTTAGAATCCGGATTTCTTGACTCTACATCGCATTTTGGTGCATGGTAATTCGGGAATGGCCAGTGAATATAATACATATCCACATAATCACACTGGAGATCTGCGATACTTTTCTTGCAAGCTTCTTCGACATGTTCGTGCATATCGTTCCATACTTTTGTCATAATAAAGAGATCTTTACGTTCTACGATTCCCTCATCAAATGCATTTTTAAATACTTTACCGATCTCCGGTTCATTTCCGTAGCATGCGGCACAATCAAACATGCGGTATCCGCTTTTGATTGCTCCGTCTACTGCTTCAGCAATCTGATCTGCTGTAAATCTGTCGGAACCAAAGGTTCCCATTCCGATACATGGTGCTTCATCACCTGTGTAGAATTTTACTTTTGGCACATCTGCCGGATTAATAAATTCACCCATGATAATTCTCCTTTTATCTAATCTAACCGATCTTCTCAATCTCCACCTGTGGATAGATCTTTTCCATATCTTCTTTTACGAAGAATCCTGTTTCTTCTCTGAGCGCTGCTGCCGCAGAGATTGCGCTTGCTTTCTTCAATGTCTCTTCAACAGAAAGTCCCTCGCTAAGTCCAAGAGCGAACCCGGCGATCATGGAATCTCCGCATCCTACTGTGTTTACCGCATCGATCTTCGGCACACGTGCGCGAAAGATTCCGTCGTCACATACGACAAAGGAACCGTCTCCACCGAGTGACACTGCTACGATCTCGACTCCATCTGCATGAATCTGTTTTGCCGCATCTACCATGTCCTGGAAGTTGTCGCAGCTTTTTCCTGTCAACATACGGATCTCATCAATGTTTGGCTTGATCATCGTCGGCTTTGCCTCGATTCCCATCTCAAGCAGTTTTCCACTTGTATCAAGGATGACTTTCTTTCCTGCCTCTTTGCAGATTCTTACAAGACGCTGATAAGCTGTTCCGTCAAGTCCTTTTGGAACACTTCCTGACATAGCAACAACATCTGCTTTCTTCACCAGTTCTGTGAAATGTTTTTCGAATCCCTTAAATTCTTCCTCAGATACCGTGAATCCAGGCTCAAGAAATTCTGTCTGCACGTGATTGACTTCATCCCAGATGTTGATACAGGATCGGCTCTCTTCTTCCAGATGATAGAATTCGCTCTTGATTCCAAATGGTTTCAGTGCATCTTCGATATAATTTCCTGCATGACCTCCGACAAATCCTGTCGCGACCACTTCCGCTCCTGCGATAGACGCCGGCTTGGATACATTTAATCCTTTTCCTCCCGGTGTGTAGGCACATTCTTTCACACGGTTGACTTCACCGACCTGATAGCCTTCCACAACATATCTTTTGTCGATTGCTGCATTTAATGTTACTGTAAGTATCATATTCGGTACAGAGCTTTGACACATCAAAGCTCTTGTCCCCCTCTCTGATTAATCTTCGTTTACAAGCATTACTTTTCCCTGTACAAGTCCCGGTGTCTTAAACATCTGGAATGCTTCCTGTGCCTGGCTCATCGGAACCATTTTGTAAATAAATCCTTTGTCGAATTTCAGCTGTCCTGTTGCAAAGTAATGTGCTGTCAAATCCCACTCTTTGCCTGGGAACGGTGCGCTGTAGGACATCCAGGATCCTGTCAGTTTGAACTCTTTACGGTTCATGTTCTCCCACATTGCCGGTGTGAACTCAAGATTGACATGCGGTGTTCCGATAAAGCATACATGGGATTTATTTCCTGCAAGTTCAAATGCCATATGCATGGTTGGAACCTGTCCGGCTGTCTCGAATACAAATCCGTATCCTTTGCCGCCTGTGATCGCCATTGCCTCTTCCATAAAATTCTCTTTCGTTGTGTTGACAACTTCGTCAGCTCCAAGACGTTTCGCAAGTTCAAGTCTCTCATCACTGATGTCGAATACTACAACTTTCTTTGATCCGAAGATCTTGCACCACTGCATTGTAAACATTCCGATTGTTCCGCCGCCGAGTACTGCAACATACTGTCCGCCCTGATAATCATTCTGGAATACACCGTGGATAGCTACAGTGGCAGGCTCAAACATGGCCGCCTGTTCATACGGAATGCCTGGATCATATACAACTGCATTTTGCTCTGGGATCACTACATAGTCCGCATTGGATCCCTGCTCTCTGGAACCAATAAAGCTGTAATGTTTGCACAGAGAGAAGTTTCCGTTCTGGCAGTCATCACATTTCATACATGGTTTCAACGGTGCACCGGATACGTGATCTCCAACCTTAACCTTTGTTACACCTTCACCTACTTCTACAACATCTCCTGAGAACTCATGTCCAAGTACGATTGGATAGAAATGAACTCCGTTATGAAGTACTCGTGGAATATCAGATCCACAGATACCGGAACATTTTACTTTGACCTTAACTTCGCCCGGTCCCGGTGTCGGTTCTTCGTAATCAAGATACTGTACGTCTTCGTTGGCGCATACAACTGCTGCTTTCATTTTCAAGATCCTCCTTTTTTGATCTTTTGTTAATTTATTTCTTATTCATGGTTTTTCGCCATAGTTTCCTTTAATTGTTTATAAAGTTCTATATATGTTTCGTAATTTTTATCGTAAACTTTTCTGTTTTCATTATTCGGTTCGTGGGAACGCTTCTCTTCAATAGTAAGCTTCACTGCCTCGTCAAAGTCTTTGTACATTCCGATTCCGACTCCGGCAAGAATCACTGCACCGAGTGTTGTTGCTGTGTCAGAGGATGGAACAACAATTGGTTTTCCTGTGATGTCAGACTTGATCTGTGTCCACAACAAGGAGTTTGCTGATCCGCCCATCGCACGCAGGACTTCTACTTTCGCTCCGGCTTCTTCCGCAACATCAAGGTTATGCTTCAATGCATAGGCTGTTCCTTCCATTGCCGCACGGATGAAATGTCCTTTTGTCTTACTGAAATCTAATCCGTAGTAGACACCTTTTGCGTTTGGATCCCAAATCGGAGTTCTCTCACCGGACATATATGGGAGGAAGATCACTCCGTCACTTCCCGGTGCTACTGCTGCCGCCTCTTCATTAAATAAATCCAGTGAGCTTTTTCCCTGACGTTTTCCTTCTTCTCTTTCGTACGCTCCGAACTCCCGCTCAAGCCAGCGCATCACTCCGCCGCCTCCGGTTGTTCCGCCTTGTAAGAGCCAGCAATCCGGCACGACATGAAATCCAAGAATCAACCGCTCATCGGCACGATACTGGTCGGTACAGATACTCATTCCACCTGCCTGTCCACCTTGTTCCTGTGTCTCTCCGCTGTGGATCACTCCTGCGCCGAGAGTTCCACATGCTGCATCGAGTCCTCCGGCCACGACCGGTGTTCCTTCCGCCAGTCCGCTTTCTTTCGCAGCTTTCTCATTTACCTCACCGATCACTTCATGACAGGCATGAATTTCCGGCAATAGTTCAGAAGAAAATCCAAATTCCTGACACATCTCTTTATTCCAGGTTCCTGTTCTCATATCGAAGCAGTGAAGGCCATATCCCTGAGAAAGATCCTGTGTCATCACACCGGTCAGTTTGTATGCAATATAACTGTTGGATTGAAGGATCTTATAAGTCTTTGCATAGACTTCCGGCAGATTTCTCTGATACCAGATGATCTTTGCAGTTGTATAAGATGGCTGCAAAGAGTTGCCGCAAAGCTCGAAGATCTTGTCTTTCCCAATCTTTTCATTGAATTCTTCACAGATATCTGTGGCTCTTGTGTCCATCCAGATTGGGGTGTTCGTAAGTACATTTCCATCTTTATCGACTGCGATCGCAGACCAGCTCTGTCCATCAATTCCGATTCCTTTAATCTCTTCCGGGGAAATATTTCCTTTTACGAGTACCCTTGGGATTGCATCGCAAACTGCTTTCCACCATTCTTCCGGATTCTGTTCTGCCCATCCAGGATGTGGGTAATAAACCTGATAATCACCGGTTCCGGTTGCCTTGACGGTTCCGTCTTTTGCAAAGACTGCAATCTTGCAGGCACTGGTTCCGATATCTATTCCTAATAAATATTCTCCCATGGTCTCCTCCTCTTTATGAAATGTCCGCCACTGATTCTCCTTCTACGAATCCGGTTTTCAGCCAGATTGTCTCTGTTGTTTCTATTTTGTCTGATGTTTTATCTGATGTTTCATCCTTATCTTCGAGATGACTCAATAACAGATTTGCTGCCGCTTGTCCAATCTCTTCCGTTGGCTGTGTCACGATTGTCAATCTTGGTACTACAGCTCTTGCAAAATCCATGTTATCAAATCCTATCACAGACAGCTGTTCTGGAACTTTGATACCAAGGTCATTGATCTCCATCATTGCTCCGACTGTCATCTCGTAGTTGGAGATAAAGACTGCTGTCATATCTGGATTGTCTTCGTAAAGCTTGCGCATCGCTTTCGCTCCGCCGGCAATCGTGTAGTTACCATCTGCCAGAAGTTTTGTATCTGTTCTTTCTGTTTTGCCTTTTAAATCTGATTGTTGTGCTGATCTAGCTTTGGATGATTCTTGTATCGCAAGCTCATATCCTCGTTGACGTTCCCTTGCTGTATACACATTATCCGGTCCTGTGATCATACCAATCTTCTTATGCCCTTTTTTCATCAGCCGTTTCACTGCGTTCTGCGCTGCTCCTTCATTGTCTACAAGAACGCAGTCACAATCTCCGTTCTCCATCCTTCGGTCGATCAGTACAACCGGTCTTCCGGATTTTCTAAATCTATCAAATACTTTCTTCTCTGCTCCGGTTGGCATCATGATCAAGCCATCCACTCTTCTGTGAAGAAGGAATTCTGCGGCCTCTTCTTCTCGCTTCACATCGGATCTGCAGTCACAGATCATCGTCGCATACCCATGACTTCTTAATAAATCTTCCGCTGCTGTAATGATCTCTGAAAAGAAAATGTTGTTCAACTCGGGTAAGATGATTCCGATGGTCTTCGTTCGGTTTGTCTTTAATCCTCTTGCAACTTCATTTACCTCAAAATGAAGCTTCTCAATTGCCTCTTCGATCTTGATTCTGTTTTTCTCACGCACATTTCCTCCATTTAGATAAGAAGAAATTGTTGCAAGTCCGAGCCCTGTCTCTCGGGCAATGTCTTTCATCGTTGCACCCATAAACTTATTTCCTTATTCTGTATCTTGTAAGCTATCACTTGTTTTATTTTGCTTTTCCATCACATCCGCACATCTTCATGCGTGCGATCACCTGTTCTTTTACAGCTTCCATCGCAACAACACCGAGTTTCTTCGGATCGAATGTCTCCGGCTTCTCTTCAAGCAGTTTCTTCACGGCATCTGTGTATGCAACACGAAGCTCAGTAGCAAAGTTGACTTTACACATTCCACGCTCTACACATTCTCTTACGTCTTCTTCACTCAGTCCGGAAGCTCCATGAAGCACGAGCGGAACATCTACAACTTCTTTGATTGCGCTTACTCTTGGCTTGTCAAGAACCGGGGTTCCTACATAAAAGCCGTGCGCTGTTCCAATCGCTACTGCAAGAGAGGAAACTCCTGTGCGCTCTACGAATTCTTTCGCTTCCTGCGGATCTGTGTTCGTATCAGCATCAGCCTCAAGGTCGTCTTCCTTTCCGCCAACTTTACCAAGTTCAGCTTCTACCGGAATACCAAATGCATTTGCTACATCTACAACCTTCTTCGTCACTGCGATATTATTCTCAAAATCTTCGTGGGAACCGTCGATCATAACAGATGTGTAACCAGCTTTCATTGCCTGAACTGCAAGTTCAAAGCTATTGCCATGATCCAGATGCAGGCATACCGGGATCTTTGTTTTCGCAGCTTCTGCTTTCACGATTCCTGCAAATGTCTCCAATGTTCCGTACTTTACAGTAGAAGGTGTTGTCTGAAGCATCACCGGTGCGTTCAGCTCCTCCGCTGCAGCGATGACTGCTTTAACCATCTCCATATTCTCTACATTGAATGCGCCTACTGCGTATCCATCCTTCTTTGCGTCTAAAAGCATCTTTTCTGATGTAACTAATGGCATCGTATCGTCCTCCTTATTTTCAAAACCGAAACGTTTCGGTTTTGCTTATGTGTTTATTTTAGTACAGGATTTATTGCTTGTCAAGATAATGAAAACGAAAAGTATATTTTTATTAAAGCTGCAAATAATGTAACTGTTCAGAGCCAACCTCCAAAATGCTACGCATTTCGTCGGTGTGGCGTATCCGCCAAATAAAATTTCAAAAACAGTTTTAAAAATGCAAGCATTTTATACCTGTTTTTTGAAATTTTGCTTGGCTCTGAACAGTTACCAAATAATAGAAAAAAACACTTCAGGAGGTCTGATGAAATGAAAAACAGAGCGAAAAAGAGATGGTTTGCTTTAATAATCCTTTTACTATGCGCAGTTGTTATTGGTCTGTTTTATTGGAATGGACAGAAAAAAATGCAAAATGATGAAGGATATCTTGTGAAATATTCGTTACTGTTCACTCCCGTGTCAATCACTCCGCTGATTGACACGGAGGATGCGCGTTTTGACTTGAATGCATCTCGCCCCATCGCCAAAGGCGATTTAAAATGGCGAGATGCGTTGCTGGTCGCACATCGTGTGAACAGTAACAAATATTCTGCTCCGAATAAGAAACTGGAGGTGATCGTCCATGGCATCTGAATCAACAACTCTTTATCTCAAAGCAGACAGGAATGTTGAGGTATCAAAGCAAAACGTCATGTTAGGAGACCTCCTGAATATGGAGTGTTCAGACAAGACCATCCTGATGAAAGTAAAAACTTTGCGGATTTTGAAGATCCGGGAGGAAAAAGAACAGCGCTATGTAATTTCCGTGTTGAAAATCATTGCCTGTATTCATGAACAGTATCCCCGGCTGGAGATTCAGAATCTGGGCGAAACAGATATTATCGTTACTTATGAAAATCAGAAAACACCACCTCTTCTCTGGCACATTTTAAAAGTAGTGCTGGTATCAGCAGTGATTTTCTTTGGATCTGCCTTCTCGATCATGGCATTCAATAATGATGTTGGGGTAACGAAGCTATTTGGTCAGATTTATGAACTGATCATGGGAAAGAAGACAGATGGTTTTTCTGTTCTGGAAGTCACGTATTCCATAGGGCTTGCAATCGGAATTCTAATATTTTTTAATCACTTTGGTAAGAAACGCTTTACAGTAGATCCTACACCGATGGAAATACAGATGCGTCTTTATGAAAATGATATCCAGACAACTCTGGTGGAAAATGCAGCACGGCAAAAGAAAGAACTGGAGGTTGGAAAATGAACTTGTTGCAGACAATTTTCCTGGCATTGCTTGGTTTAAGTGCCGGAATGGTAGTAGCTGGCGGTGTCTTTTCTTTCATTGTGGAACTTGGTGTGATCTCAGATTTTGCAGATCGTACCCATACCGGCAATCATATTTTAATTTATGAAGATATGGTAGCAGCTGGTGCGATCCTTGGAAACTTGTTTCAGATTTTTGAAGTTAATCTTCCGGGAAGGATGATATTTCTTGCAATTTATGGACTTTTCGGAGGGATTTTTGTTGGTTGCTGGGCAATGGCACTTGCAGAAATTTTGAATGTATTTCCCATTTTTATGAGACGGGCAAGGATTGTCCGGTATCTCGCGGTGTTTGTGATAATGGTTGCATTAGGGAAAGGAATCGGAGCGGGATTGTTTTTTTGGAAAAGATGGTAAACTCTACCGCTTCATTTCTTTCCGCATCCGCTCCAGCACCTTCTTTTCTGTCCTTGACACCTGCACCTGAGACATTCCCATTTTCTTTCCTATCTCAGCCTGCGTCTTTCCTGCAAAATATCTCAGATAAATGATTGTCCGTTCCTTCGCTTCAAGTGTTTCCAGTACTTCTTTTAATACAATCCGATCAAGCACCTTTTCTTCCTGCCTGTCTTTTTCTTCCAGCTTATCCATCAGAAGGATCTCGCTTCCCTCTTTCTGATGGATCGGCTTATATATGGATTCCACCTCCACTGACGACTCCATTGCCTGGACGATCTCCTCACAATCTATCTGAAGCTCTTCTGATAACTCTTTCAATGTCGGTTCTCTCCCGAGTATCCTGGTCATCTTTTCTCTCGCCTGCAGACTCTTATAGGACAGCTCTCTCAATGAACGGCTGACTTTTATCATTCCGTCATCTCTCAAAAAACGCCGGATTTCTCCGGATATCATTGGAACAGCATAGGTTGAAAACTGTACTTCATAAGAAAAATCAAATTTATCAATTGCCTTAAGCAGTCCAATGCTTCCAATCTGAAACAAGTCTTCCGGTTCTGCACCTCTTCCGTAAAATCGCTTTACTACGCACCAGATAAGACCTATATTTTTTTCAACAAGTTCTTCTCTCGCTTTTTTATCTCCGTCGTGTGACTTTCTGATTAAAGCGATTGTGTCGTCCATATTCTGCTCCCTTTACCTATTGTCTTAGTCATTTTTACACTGGTTCCTTCCCCTACCTTTGACTCTACTTCCACAGTATCCATAAATGCTTCCATAAAAGAAAATCCCATTCCTGACCGATCATCCTCCGGTTTTGTTGTAAACATCGGTTCCATTGCTTTTTCCACATTTGCAATACCTTTTCCACGGTCCGATATTTCTACTGTAAAAAGCTGGTTTTCTATACTACAATGTATCTTTACTTTCTCTACTCTCTGTTCATATCCGTGGATAATCGCATTTGTTACAGCTTCTGACACTGCAGTCTTCACATCTGCTACTTCTTCCACCGTTGGATTAAGTTGTGTTAAAAAGGATGCTACCGATACTCTGGCAAATCCCTCATTTTCTGATCTGCTGTCAAAGCAGATCTCCATCTCATTATTCTGTGTATTACTCGCCTCCATCACTTTTCCCCCTCATAAATCTGCATAATCTTTGCTGCTCCTGAAAATGTAAGAATCTTCCGGATTCTTTCGTTCGTATGTACCGCCCAGACTTCTCCTCCGATCAGACTGACGGTCTTATACCTCCCCATAATGATTCCAATTCCTGAACTATCCATAAAATCTGTCCTGTCAAAGTCAAAGATCACATATCTGATATGATTTCTGCTGATCACTGCATCCGCTTCTTTCCTGATTTCATCTGCATTATGATGGTCTACCTCTCTTGGAAGATAGATCGTCAGACAATTTTCCTGTACCTGATATCTCATATATTTTCATGCCTCCTGCTTTTCTCATTTTCCGTTTAATTACCTGAATCCGTACGCTAAAAAAGGATATGCTTCTTCGCATATCCTTTTCCTTCGTAATCTTATTCGTCATCCTCTGTATTGTCAGAATTATCGTAATCTCCATTATCCTGAGAATTATCATAGCTATTGGAGTCATCGGAATTTTCTGAGTCCTCTGATACTGAACTACTATCTGAACTTGTATCTGAACTACTATCTGCACTTGTATCTGAACTTGTATCTGCACTGGCATCTCCATTCAGAATTGCAAGCTGCTTTTTCGCATCCTCAATATATCTGGAATTATTATAAGTATCTACCATCTTCTGATACCAGGTCTTTGCATTCTCTGTATCACCTTTTCCCTGATAAGCCTGTGCCAGACGATAAATAGCCTGTCCATCATTATAACTTTCGTCCATCTTCACAACCTTTGTCAGGTACTCAATCGCCTGATCATAGTCCTCTGATTCCAGTGAATCTACACCGGCTGCATATCTTCTCCTGCATGCTGTTGGGAAAATAGAATCAGAAAGTGTATCATACATCTCTTTTCCACTGTCTCCAAGAGAATCTCTTGTAATCTCAAGCAGCGCGTCTGCCATATCCGTATAACTATATTCTCCGGAACGGCTCTGACTTGAAACCTGAAGCAGTTTCTCATAGCTGTCAGATGTTGCCTTTGCCTGATCAACTGCTTTCTGTGCCTCGTCTCCGGCTGTTCGATACTGATCCAGTGTTCTTGTCTGGGCACTCACCTGTGCTTCCAGTGTGTTGATTTGTTCACTGTATGCACGCATCTGATTATTCAACTTCTCCGAGCGGTTCTGATTCACCGCCGGAGCAACAAGAAACCAGATCAAAGCAGCACCAAGAACCATTCCGATCAATATATTGGCAAATGCAAGCTGCTGTGCCATATCCCGGATCTTAGAACGTTTCGGCTGAATGATCGTCTCATTTCCAAGACTGTATTCTACTGTCGCACTTTTTGGTTTCCGGAAACTTCTCTCTGCATTCTTCCCATATCTGCCACGCTGTTTTGTAACTTCTTGCAAATAGGTCAGTGTCAGTTCATTTGTTGTATCTAATTTCTTTGCTTCTATAAGAATCTGTCTTGCCTTTGTATTCTGATTCATCTGTATATAGATCAGAGCCAGAAGCTGATACGCCTTCAGAAATGTCGGATGAGACGCGATCACCTGTTTCAACTGGATGATCGCAAGATCTTCCCCGTTCTGCTGACAGTAAACCAGACACTGGTTAAACTTCTTAATTGCCTGATTCAGTGATTCTAATTCATTCGCTGAATTCTGTACATTTTTAATATAATAATCTGCAATATTGTCTCTTGGGCACAGATTCTTACTGATGATCCACTCCACAAGAGCTTCTGAAACTTCCCCTATGCCATAATACACAAGACCTAAAAGATTCCGCGCCGCAATATTCTCCCTGTTATACTGCAGGCTCTGCTGCAAGGAAACAATTGCCCCGGACATATCTCTCACCTGGGCTTTGCGCAGTCCATCATTGTACCAGGAATTTGACTGATACATGATCTTCTTTGTGTAATCCATTTATACCCACCACTATCTTTCTATCTTCTCACCGTTTTTTCTTTCTTTGCCATAACCTCTTTTACGATATCCTGCATATCTGTCAGATCTTCCTTGTAAACAGCTTCCTCAATCTGGTCCACCTCGAGACTTGGCTTGAATTTTTTGAGTTCTTCTTCATAATTAAGCATCTGCAATCAAACCTCCCCACATCCGCTTAAAGATTCCTGTATAATCTCTTTGATCATTCCTGTCAGGTAAAGAGACCCGAGACAATATACCGTTCTTCTCCCCTGAATCCGCAATACATACTGCATTGCCTCTTTGACAGATTCAATCACAGTCACCGGCTGTTCTGTATATTTCCGGAACAGTTCACCCAGAATGTGTGCGTCTGTCGCACGATCTCCGTCGATCAATGTTACTACATATTCTTCCGCATCAGCATGTTTACATAGATACGAAATCATTTCTTCATATTCTTTATCTTTTACCGCCGAAAATAAAATAATATTTCCATCTGGATTCTTCGGAACACTTCTTGCAAATGCCTGAATGGCACTTACATTATGTGCTCCGTCAACGTATACTTTTGGAAGAATCTCTTCCATTCTTCCTGCCCATTTCACCCTGGCAAGTGCTGTTCTCCACTCTTGTAGATGACCGTTTTCTTTGAAAAGATAACGCATCACTTCCATCGCAAGCAGTGCATTCCCCGGCTGATAGGTTCCAATATTATTTAATTTCCACGTGGTAGTTCCATAATAAGCACTTGCGCAGGAAAATGCAATATGTTTATCTTCAATTCCAAGAATTTCGTACGCATCTTTCCCTATTTTTTTACAGAAACAGCCTTCTTTTTCTGCTGTTTTTTCAATTACAGAATCACTTCCCGGTGCTGTCTGTGCAAAGAACACCGGAACTTCCGGCCGGATGATTCCTGCTTTCTCTCCCGCAATCTGTTCCACTGTATCACCAAGATATTCCATATGATCCAGACCGATCGATGTGATCACGCAGGCAACCGGTTCTACAGAACTTGTTGCATCCAACCGACCTCCAAGTCCTGTCTCAAGGACAATGTATTCCATTCCTGCTCTGTCATAAGCTTTCATCGCCATTGCAAATAAGAATTCGAAAAATGTCGGATGCTCCAATCCTGCATCCTGCATCCTGCGGACAGCCTGCATGGTCTCCTCAAATACTTCGCAGAAACCCTCATCACTGATCTGCTTTCCGTTCAGAACAATCCGTTCATTCATTTTCACCAGATGCGGTGAAGTAAACAATCCGGTGCTTTTTCCTTCTGCCCTGAGCATCGCATCCAGATAAGCGCATACAGAACCTTTTCCATTCGTTCCCGCTACATGAATGATCTTCTTTCCATTCTGCGGATTTCCCAAAAACAGAAGCATCTCTCTGGTATGAGCCAGAGAGTGCTTTCTTGTAAATCTCGGAATTTCTTCTATATAGGTTACGATTTCCTTATAGGTCATTTTTTCTTTTCTTCCTTTTGTTCTACAAAGGCCTGTCTTCCATTCTCAACATCCGTATCCTGGTCTGTCACTTCTACAAGCTGGCCTCCTGTATATTCATAAGTCTTCGATGTACGGAAGATTGTATTGCTTGAACCGCACTGCGCAACCATGATCTGATCGCCATCTTTGATTTCTGACTCCTTCAGATCCAGTCTTGTATTGTTCAGGAATTTTGTTGTCTGCTTCTCTCCGTTGATATAGACCTTACTTTGTTTTGTAAAGTTCTCTCCGTAAATGCTATAAGTTCCTTTCAGCTGCTCCACAACACTGGTGATCGTCGCATCCTTTACCCCCATGACCATATGTCCTTCTGTGATTGGAGCTCCACTGTCCTTGTATACATACTGTTTTCCGTACATGATATCATACTGGAGTAATTCCAGATCAGCAAGATAATTCTTTGTCTGTCTTCTCTGCTGATGGTAATTGAAAATAGTTCCTGTATGAATATCCAAACGATCAAAGACTTCTGCCATAATCTGGTAAGCAGCGATATTCCCATCTTTCTTTTCCAGTCCAATATTGTCCCAGATAACATAATTCGTATTGTACAGATATTTTCCTTTCAGGTCTTTTGCTTCCAGACCAAGTGTCGGGAGATGGTCTCCGTAGAATACGAGCACTGTCGGTTCCCCTCTCTGCTCGATTGCATCGATCAGCTGTCCAACGAATTTGTCCATCTCATGGACTTCATTTACATAGTACTCCCATGCATTTCTCTTGCCTTCATCTTCCACTCCGGTTACATTGATCTCCGGATTTTCCAAGGTCGGCTCTGTCGGATAATCTCCATGTCCCTGCACACTGATTGTACATACAAAATCTGTTCCGTCTGTTGTGTCCAAAGACTCCATGATGTTTGGAACAAGAATATCGTCTGTCGCCCATCCCTTCGGAGTCGTCTTTAAGATATTCATGAATTCCTTACTTGTATAATGGTCGAATCCCATGTTGTTGTATACTTTGGCACGACTGTAGAAATTACCGCCGTTGTTGTGAAGCGCCTCTGCACCATATCCAAGGGATGAAAGCGCACTTGCCGCACTCTCAAGAGGTGTCGTCTTCACATAAGTCTTGTATGGATACTCTCCCGGTCCGAAGAAACGCATATTCATTCCGGTAAGCACCTCGAACTCTGTATTCGCTGTACCTGCTCCGACAGATGGAACTTTAAAATATCCGGAAGAATAGTCAGCATAAAGCTTTCTGAGATTTGGGATCGGATCCTCGGAAAATCTCAGCCATTCTACCTCTGTCGGATCAAAATAAGATTCCAGCTGGACAAACATGATATTCGGCAGTTCCTCTTTTGAACGGCTTGTCTCACTCACGTTAAGACATCCATCCTTGTTGATCTCTGCCATCGTCTCTTCACTGTAACCGGCCGGCTGATTGATTCCTGTATTAAATAAGCTTGCTGCGAAGCAATATGGGAATCCATAGTCTTCGTAAGCAAATGCGATATTTCCAAAATAATTTGAGATCACTCGCTTGTCGATTGCAACATCAGTAAGTCCTACATAGGCAAATCCGGATGCCACAACAGCGATCACTGCAATAATGCGGTGCATCTTTCCAGTATACTGCCCACCGCGGCGCCACATGGAAATCACCCACAAAACAACAGCAACGATTCCAATGGTTAGCATCACGATCTCAAAACCATTAAAGTAATTGCTTGTCAGTTCCAAAGCATCTGACAGAACTTTCAAGTCCTGTGCATTGAACGGTGTCACTCGCTTCAGGAGCAGATATCCGTTACATGCTCCCAGAAACAGCCAGAATACACTGAGAAGAATTCTGACAAATACACGTCTGCGGAACAGATAAACAATCATAAATGTTGCAAAAATTAAAAATGCGTTAAACAGAAACACGAGCGGTGTTCCTGTCATGTAGCTCCATGCTTCAAAAAAGGAATGCCTTGAGATCACCTCAATCAAAAAATTTAAAGCACAGGCCAGCAGATAATGAAGGACGAGTGAAAATCTGTTCATCCACTTATAAACCGGCTGCATCTTTTTCGCAAATTTACTGTTTCTTCTCTGTTCCAGGATTCTCTGGCGTCTTGCTTTTTTCTCCTGATAGTGTCTCTTGATATCTTCCGGTTTCAGATTTTTGACCTTTGTAAAAAATCCTTTGATATCTGGTTTTTTAATATGAATCCGCTTCATCTATAACCTCTTTCTTATAGGCAAAATGCACGGCATGGGATCTTAGCTCCTTTCTGCCGTGCGACTTTTTGCCGTCTAATACCTGATACTGTGTCTAAACTGCTGTTTGCAGTTTCCTGCTTTTTCGCAGCTTTTCTCCCCCCACAGTTATCTGAGACTATCGATTCTCTCTTTTACCTGCTCAAGCATCTTTGTATATTTCTCAAGTTTATCACGCTCAGCCTGAACTTTATCTGCAGGTGCTTTGCTTGTGAATCTTTCATTTGCAAGCATTCCCTGTGCTCTCTTTATCTCGCTGTTGAGTCTCTCTTCCTCTTTCTTCAGTCTTTCTCTCTCCTGCTCGAAGTCTACAAGGTCTTCCAGCGGCAGGTAAACTGTTGCTCCCGGAACAACGATAGATACTGCATCATCAGCAACATCTTTCTTCTCATAGTGAAGAATAATATCGTTTGCCAGCATCAACGGTTTTACAGATTCCTTGAGTACTTCAAGTGCTGTAAGCAGTTTTGAATCACTGCTGATAATATAAACCTTTGTACGTTTGTTATTCGGAACATTCATCTCAGCACGCATATTTCTGATTCCGCGTGTGATTGCTTTTACATGCTCAATAACTTCTGTAGCATATGGGAATTCCCAATCTTCTCTGTATACCGGCCAGCTTGACATCATCAGTGACTCTTCCTCCGGTACAAGTGCTCCGTAGATCTCTTCTGTAATAAATGGCATAAATGGATGAAGGAGCTTAAGTGCCTGTCCAAGTACTGTCTTAAGTACCCACAGAGCACAGTTTGCGGACTGTGAATCTTCCTCCGCATGGTAGATACGATATTTTGCGATCTCTACATACCAGTCACAGAACTCATCCCAGATAAAGTCATGAACTTTCTGAACTGCGATACCGAGTTCGAACTTATCCATGTTCTCTGTCATTTCTTTTGTCAGACTGTTTACCTTGGAAAGGATCCATCTGTCTGCTGGTTTCAGCATGAAGTCTTCCGGTTCTTCTACAACGTTCTTCTCCATGTTCATCATGATAAATCTTGATGCATTCCATACTTTGTTTGCAAAATTACGGCTTGCCTCAACACGCTCGTTGTAAAAACGCATATCGTTACCAGGTGCATTTCCTGTGATCAGTGTCAGTCTCAGGGCATCTGCACCGTACTTGTCGATGATCTCAAGCGGATCGATACCATTTCCAAGAGACTTACTCATCTTACGTCCCTGAGAGTCTCTTACAAGACCGTGAATCAGTACTGTGTTAAACGGAGCTTTTCCTGTATGCTCATATCCTGAGAATACCATACGGATTACCCAGAAGAAGATAATGTCATATCCTGTTACAAGAACATCTGTCGGATAGAAGTAATCAAGGTCTTCTGTCTTCTCCGGCCATCCAAGTGTGGAGAACGGCCACAGTGCGGAAGAGAACCATGTATCCAGTGTATCCTCATCCTGTGTGAAATGTGTACATCCACAGTGTGGGCATTTCTCCGGCGCTTCTTTCGCAACTACGAATTCACCGCACTCATCACAGTAATAAGCCGGAATTCTGTGTCCCCACCAGATCTGACGGGAGATACACCAGTCTTTGATGTTCTCAAGCCAGTGAAGGTAAATCTTGTCAAAACGCTCCGGTACGAAACGAAGTTCACCGGTCTTCAGTGCGTTGATCGCCGGTTTTGCAAGCTCATCCATCTTTACAAACCACTGCTGTTTGATCAGCGGCTCAACGGTTGTACCACAACGGTCATGTGTTCCTACTGCATGCATGTGAGGAACAACCTTTACAAGGTATCCCTGCTCATCAAGATCAGCTACGATTGCTTTTCTCGCCTCGTAACGATCCATTCCTGCATATTTTCCACCCTTCTCGTTAATTGTTGCATCATCGTTCATGATGTTGATCTCCGGAAGGTTATGACGCTTTCCTACTTCGAAATCGTTCGGGTCATGTGCCGGTGTGATCTTAACAGCACCTGTTCCGAATTCTTTGTCTACATAATAATCTGCAACGATCGGAATCTCACGATTTACAAGCGGAAGGATTGCCATCTTTCCTACGATATCTTTGTATCTCTCATCATCCGGGTGAACGGCGATCGCTGTATCTCCAAGCAGTGTCTCCGGACGTGTTGTTGCAATCTCAAGGAAACGGTCTGTTCCGGCGATCGGGTACTTAATGTGCCAGAAGTTTCCGTCCTGATCCTCATGCTCTACCTCTGCGTCTGACAGAGATGTCTTACATTTTGGACACCAGTTGATGATTCTGGAACCTTTGTAAATATATCCCTTGTTGTATAAATTGATGAATACTTCTTCTACAGCCTTAGAACATCCCTCGTCCATTGTGAAACGCTCTCTGTCCCAGTCACAGGAAATACCAAGCTTCTTCAACTGGTTCTCGATTGTTCCTGCATATTCTTCTTTCCACTGCCATGTTCTCTCAAGGAATCCCTCACGTCCGAGTTCTTTCTTGTCGATTCCCTCTTCTTTGAGCTGATTTGTAACCTTAACCTCTGTAGAGATTGCTGCATGGTCTGTTCCCGGAATCCACAGTGCGTTATATCCTTCCATTCTCTTGTAACGGATCAGGATATCCTGCAGTGTATTGTCAAGTGCATGTCCCATATGCAGCTTTCCTGTAATATTCGGAGGCGGCATTACTGTTGTAAATGGTTTCTTACTTCTGTCTACTTCAGCATGAAAATACTTGTTCTCACACCATCTCTCATAGAGTTTCTCTTCGATCTGTTTCGGATCGTAAGTCTTTGCGAGTTCTTTGCTCATGATTGTTCTCCTTTTTCCACATATTATGTTAATTTTGTAATTGTTTTCCACAATCTCATTGTTTTAAAAGTGGATATCTCTGTTTTTAAAGTGGATATCTCTTTCTTCTATAACTAGAAAACGCCCTCTACTTCACGTAAAGGGCGAAAATCTCGCGGTACCACCTTATTTATATCTGTAAGAACTTGTTACTGTTTGTATTAACCTTGTTCTTTACATATACATCTCTTCGTTCTGTAACGTGAACGACTCCGGGAACTCCTATCCAACCTCTTCGACCTTTCAGAATTCCGGCTCCGAAGCTACCTTCCATCATCCTTTTTCCAAACCGTCTCACAGCCAGATCCTCTTAGCAATCTGAACGGTTCTCTCTGTGGGAAGTAATGACGTACTCCTCTTCTTCAACACCTGTATCTTTACATAGTTGTTAAATACTTTTTAACTGTTACTACTATAGCTGTCAAAGGCTGATTTGTCAAGGGATTTCCCTTTCTTTAAGAAATCTTAAAACATCATAACCACTGCCGGAAGTCCAGCCATATCTTCTTAACCTTGCTCTTTTAAAAGTAAATGTTGCAACATCCCTGCAATATCATACCCGTAGTTCTCTCCTGTCGCCCAACCGGCTCCTTCCGGGTTCTCTTTCTGTCCCAGCCATTGTACATAAGGTGCGGAAGCTTTTTTCACATATTCATAACGGTTATCCACGCAAGTCTGATTCAGCGGTTCATCTGTCGCATAGGCCTTCAGATGCTGGATTTGTGCCCGCACTCCTGTTCTGACATCCGGATAAGAATTCCCCGGCACTCCTCCCCCGGTTGTTCCTATTCCGGCAAAATTAAACTGTTCAATACTTACATCTCCACCAAACTGAAGAAAGCCGGTCTCTTTCATTGCCTGGGTAAATGCAACCTCTGCCCGGATATCTTCTGCCTCTGCTTCTTCACAGTAGATCTGGCAGAATGTTTCTATGGTATCTGCTCCACCTTTTGCCAGTTCTTCTGACGGATATTCGTATCCCGATTGATTGAAATAATCTGCAAGTTCATCCACCGTAACAACACTCTCCCCCATGACCGGATACTGTCCGGCCGGAGAACACATCTGTGCTGTTATTGCTACGCTGTCAGTCTGTGCAACTTCTTCTATCGAATCTGTTGCCTCTTCCGCAACTGCTTCCTTTTCGTTTTGCATGTCAGAATCTGATTTCTGTTCTACTTCTGACTGTTTCATAACATTATTTTTCTGGTTCTGAGGAATCATTCCGTTTCTTCCTGCCATTGCCAAAATCACTACCAGAAAAACTCCCATTGCTGCTTCTATATAAATAGGTAATTTCATTTCACGCTTCCTGTCCATTTCCCAGGTATTTGATATAGTATATACAACAATTCTTTCAGATAACACTCAATTAATAAATAGGTACCGTTATCCGAGAACTTTAAAAACATGCCTAAAAATAGAAGCAAAAGAGAGTGTAAAAAAAGAAGCTACAATACGCAGCTTCTTTTTACTTCTTTTTACACTTATTATTTCCACAATTTCTTGTAGATTTCAATAACATCTTCCTTATTTGGTACTCTCGGGTTTGTTGCTGTACATCCATCCTCGAGTGCGGCATCTGCCATACTGTCGATTGCATTGAAGTACTCTTCCTCTGAGATTGTACCCATCTGAGAGATTGACAGCGGAATATCCATCTCTTTTAACATAAACTGTACCCAGTTTACAAGGGATCTGACTGTCATAATTTCATTGTAGCTGCTCAGTCCAAGGATCTGAGCTACGGTTGCATAACGCTTAACAGCCGGAAGATATTCTTTCTGACTCTTACTATGTTTATTGATATCACTGTTGAATTCAATGATATGTGGAAGAAGCATTGCGTTCGCACGTCCGTGTGGGATGTGGAACTTTGCACCTAACTGATGAGCCATACCATGGTTCAGTCCGAGAGATGCTGAGTTGAATGCCAGTCCTGCCAGACAGGATGCGGAATGCATCTTCTGACGTGCATGAGTATCATTTCCATCCAGATATGCTCTGAGAAGGAATACTCCAACCAACTCGATCGATTTCTCTGCAAGTGCTGTTGAGAAATCGCTTCTAGCTGTACTTACACATGCTTCAAGTGCGTGTGTAAATACGTCCATTCCTGTATCTGCTGTAATCGCCGGTGGCACACTCTTTACAAGTTCTGCATCGAGGATTGCCTCGTCCGGTGTCAATTCCCAGGATACAAGTGGATATTTTCTCTGTTCTGCCGGGTCTGATACAACGGCAAATGAAGTTACCTCTGATCCTGTACCGCTTGTTGTTGGAATTGCAATCAGCCCTACCTCTGCGTAATGATCTACGCGAAGTGCAAATTCACGGATTGACTTGGAGGAGTCAATTGCTGATCCGCCACCAACTGCAACAATTGCATCCGGCTTATATTCAAGCATTTTCTTAACACCGAGACTGATCTTCTCAATCGGTGGATCCGGAACAATATCCTGAAAGATATCATATTCCTTACCTGCTTTTTTGATTGGATCGAGAATCAGGTTCAGATTTTTGCTTTTCGCCATAAATGGGTCTGTAACAATCAGGATCTTCTTATATGGCACTTCTGCCAGTCGATCCAGCGCATTATCTCCAAAATTTACTCTAGTTTTAATCTGAAAGCTTTTCATAACTGCCCTTCCTTACTTTGGATAGATACATTTTACACCAATCTTATCAAAATGCTGAAGCCATCTTGTTTCCGGCTTTGCATCCGTAACTATAGTTGTGATCTGATCTAATGAACCTATCTCAGCAAATGCTACTTGATCGAACTTACTGCTGTCTACAGCAAGAATTTTTTCTTTTGCTCTTGTCAGCATTGTTCGCTTATTATTCGCATGCAGATCATCTGAATCTGTAAGTCCAGCGTTCATATCGATTCCCTTTGCAGAGATAATTGCCTTATCTACATGATAAGATCGAAGCATCCGGTCTGTCTGATAACCTACCAGTGCAAAGGATCCTTCTCTTGACTCTCCTCCGGTAGAGAGAACCTTCCAATCCTGCGCCCCAAAAAGCTCTATGATAATCTCCACAGAGTTTGTAAGTACGGTAAGATTCTTCTTTCCCTGTTCGAGAAGCGTCTTTGCAACATACACTGCTGTAGAACTTGCATCAAGCATGATGCTATCCCCATCTTTGATCTGTTCACTCACCAGTTCCGCAATATGCTGTTTACCAACAATATTGCGATTCTTTCTGATGTTGAACGGAAGCTCGATATTCACATTTTCATTGATCACGGCACCGCCATAGCTTTTTATGGCGAAACCGTCCTGAACCAGTTTATCGAGGTCTCTTCGGATTGTCTCCTCGGAAACCTCGTAAATCTGACTCAGTTCGCTTACTACGACTCTTCTGTCGTTCTGCAGTTTTTCTAATATTTCATTTCTTCTCTCTATCGCAAGCATCTAACTGCCTCCTGTCCTAAGTCCAATAGAATGTTACTGGTATTGAACTATAATTCCCTCAGACATTAAAGCAGAGTTCATTATAAGATTGCGTCGCGAATCTGAGCATCCGGATGAGCAATAACGGAAGAGTCAAGGAACATTCCTCTATCTTTGATTGCTTCCTTAGCTTTTTCGATTGCAGCTTCTACAGCAGCCACTTCACCAGTGAGCAGCATGTAGGATTTTCCGCACATACCACGTGCGATACGAAGCTCGATCAAATCAACGATAGCCGTCTTCGCAGCCTCATCAGCAGCTACAATAATTGAAGATGCATCGTATGTCTCCATAATACCAAGAGCGGATACGTCTTCAATATGTGCAGCACCGTAGATTGCCGGGAAGATGGACTCGTGCGGATTACCGAGCACAAAACTGTCGATCAGGTGAAGACCATGCATCTCTTTTGCATTATCCACTGCTGCTTTAACGGCACTTAAGTCACCTGTAATGATCGCGATATATTTGCCCGGACATACTGTCTGTGCTTCGATTATGCTGACTTCAGAAGTCTTTACCATAGCATCAGCTGCGGTAATACCTGCTGAAACAGTCTTATATTCTACCATTCCAATAGCCTTACTCATTGCCTGCACGTCCTTCCTGAGATTCTATGACAATATATTTCTCATTTACTTCTGTAACTAAACCATTCACGGATGCGTGGATTCCAACGCTTAATCCCTTTCCTGGTTCAGCAATCATCTGTCCTTTAGTTACCATGTCGCCTGCTTTCACAATTGCAGAAGCAGGTGCTCCAATATGCTGACTTAACAGAATACGTACTGTCTTAACCGGCACTGCTGATTCATCAAGCGGTGCTTCACGGTTATATCTCGTAAGATCAAGACGCGCCATAAGTCTCTCCATCGGAACTTTTCTGTATTCTCTTTCCGGTCCTACAGGTTTTGCTTCTACTTTCGGAGGACGGATTCCGTTTGCACGAAGACCTCCCTTGTACTCTGCCATAAGACTTCTTGGTGAAAGTCCCTGGAAACAGGAATACATCTCACAAAGTCCGCAGGATGAGCAGAACAACGTATTGATGAAGATGTTCGGCTCCTGTACATCCTTGCATGTTGCTGCAAGCATAAATTTATTTGGCTCAATCGGATGTCCTAACAGATGTCTTGGACATAAGTCTGTACACATTGTACACTGGCAACAGCAAGCTGCTGCTCTCTTCATATCAATTGAGTTTTTCTTTAATTTCTTCTGAATGATGTGATGGTCTTTCGGAAGAACAAGGATTGCATTTGTTGTCTTTGTAACAGGCTGCGCTCCTGTTCCGATATTACCCATCATAGGTCCACCAACGAAGTAAACTGCATCTTTTGTAGTCACACCGCCGGCAAGAGCTACTACTTCTTCCAGTGGTGTTCCGATCGGAACACGTACTGTGATCGGGTGCTCTACCTCAGCTACTACTGATACAAGCTTGTCCTCAACGGGTGTCTTCTCATTCAGTGCTCTGTATACATTGTAAACTGTCTCTACGTTGAATACAGCTACGCCGCTTTCGATTGGAAGTCCGCCCGGTCTTACAACTTTACCTGTTGTCTCATAAATAAGAACAACCTCATCACCTGCCGGATATACTTCATCCAACAGTCCAAGTCTTACTTCCGGATACTGTCCCATAACGGCCTTTACAGCTTCGATCGTTGCTGTGTAAGCTTTCTTAATACCAATGATGACTTCTTTCGCACCGACTGTCTCGCCGATCATATGAAATGTATCAATGATCTCCTTTGCATATTTCTCAAGGAGCTGTCTGTGAAGTCGAAGCAGTGGCTCACACTCTGCACAGTTCAGAATGATTGTCTCTGCACGTTCATCTAATTTAGCATATGTAGGAAAGCCTGCACCACCAGCACCAACGATACCGTTCTGCTGCAATATGCTGCTTAATTCTTTCATATCCATAATTTCACTACTCCAGTCCTAATCCTTCGTCAATAATTCCAACGATTGCAGCATCGATTGGTGCTTCCGGCATACCACTTCCGATTCTCGCAGCACTTCCCTGTACAACCAGAACGTATTCGCCGATTCCTGCGCCGATCTTATCGATTGCAATGATCTGTTTTGCTCCCTGACGCATATGATCTGCCACTTCTACAATCATGAATTTATTTCCGACTAAGTTTTCATTCTTGCGTGTTGATACAACACTGCCAACAACTTTTCCCATTAACATGATACAATCCTCACGGTATCCCCGCTCTTAATCTGCGCTGCATTTGCTTCATCTGTATCGATGTGCATCTCAAGTGTAAAGCTGTCATCTACACGGATCTGTACGTTGTTAAAGATGGTTCCTCTCTCATTATCTGCTTTTACAGATACGATATCACCATCATGAACTCCTGCTGCCATCGCATCTTTCGGAGCCATGTGAATATGTCTCTTCGCAACAATGCATCCCTCGTTCAGATACACCGCACCTTTTGGTCCGATGATCGCGATTGGTGCGCTTCCTGCAATATTTCCTGATTCTCTGATTGGTGCTTTTACACCGAGGCTGATTGCATCTGTTGCAGAAATCTCTACCTGAGTATTCTTTCTGACTGGTCCAAGAACTCTTACATTCTCGATTGCTCTTAATTTAAGACCAACAATTGTAACCTTTTCGTTTGATGCAAACTGTCCACCCATAAGTTCTTTGAACTTTGTAAGATGGTAGCCTTCTCCAAACAGAATCTCGACATGCTCCTGTGTGAGATGGATATGTCTTGCGGACACTCCGATTGGAACGAGAAAACCTTCTCCAGACTGAGCAGCATTCTTTTTCTCTACTGCTTCGAGAACCATTTTTGTAATTAATTCCACATTACTGTTATCCATATTTGTGTCTCCTCGCAAAGTGGATTGCTCCACTTACTTATTTAAGCACTCTCAGGGGATCAGCGCCCGGCGCTTAATCCCCTAAAAGTACCGGTTTTATTTACCTTTGACTATTATTTGATCTGTGGAAGAATCTTCTCAACATCTGTATGTGGTCTTGGGATTACATGTGTAGCTACAAGCTCTCCAAGTCTTCCTGCTGACTCTGCTCCAGACTCAACTGCTGATTTAACTGCTCCAACGTCTCCACGAACCATAACTGTTACAAGACCAGATCCGATCTTCTCTGTTCCAACGAGTGCTACGTTAGCAGCCTTTAACATTGAATCTGCTGCCTCGATAGATGCTACAAGTCCTCTTGTTTCAACCATTCCTAATGCTTCCTGTGACATTCTGCGTTCCTCCTTCTGAACTTCCGGTTTCTTCTGAACCGTTTCTGCCTTTTGCGCCGTCTTTCTTACTCTGCGTACAGTTTTGGCTGGCGCTTTGGCTGTTGTTGTTTTCTTTTCTTTTTCGTCTGCCATCTGTAGCTGCCTCCTATACAACCTTGTTTACACTTGTGTTAATGATTCTCAAGATCTCCTCATGAGGACTTGGGATCACTACTGTGCTCACTGGTTTTTTGATTCCATTCTGCTCGGCAGCTTCAATGGCCTGCGCAACTGCGGATACATCACCACGAATTATGATCGTGACAAGTCTTCCACCCAGTTTTTTCTCCCATGTAACGAACTGCACATCAGCAGTCTTGCACATGATATCCACGGCTACCACTGCTGCCGTAACACTTGGGATTTCAAAGAATCCATACGCTTTTCCCATGAGACTGCTCCTTTTCTAGCTGTTTGACTTCAAACTATACTGTAGGAAGGATCTTCTCAACGTCGTTGTGTGGTCTTGGGATTACGTGTGTAGCTACAAGCTCTCCAAGTCTTCCAGCTGCGTCAGCACCTGTCTCAACTGCTGCTTTAACAGCTCCAACATCTCCACGAACCATAACTGTTACAAGTCCGGATCCGATCTTCTCTGTTCCTACGAGTGTAACCTCTGCTGCTTTTGTCATTGCATCTGCAGCCTCGATTGCTGCTGTAAGTCCTCTTGTTTCTACCATTCCTAATGCAAGCTGTGCCATTGCCATTGTAATATCCTCCTAAATTTCTTCGACTTCTTCGTCTGTTACTTTGTGTGGTGTTCCTTTATCAAATGCGTTAAGCTTAAGCATCTTCTCAGTATCCTCAGTCGGTCTTGAGATCTTATACTTTGTGACAATTCCTGTCATTGACTCTGCTTTCGCTGTAGCAGCCTCAAGTGCTGCCTCCACATCTGCAACCTGTCCGCGGAACTTGACCATTACGATCAACGGTACAGGCAATTCGTCTGCATTCGCAGGTTTATTTTTATCGAAGTTCTCCAGTCTTACATTTCCTGCTTTACATCCGGCGTCAGCCGCTGCAAATGCTGTTGCAAGTCCAAATACTTCCAGCATACCTACTGCTTCCATACTCTCTCACCTTATTTGTTGATGATTGCAATCTTAAGACCTTTCATAGCCAGGTTTGTCTGGTGAGCCTCATTGATCTGCTCGAGTGGGAACTCGTGTGTGATCAGATCATCCATCGGAAGTCCGATTGCTTTTGCTCTCTTAAGGAAATCAAATGTAGTTGCATAATCTCTCAGAGTGTATACCCATGAGCCAACCAGTGTGATCTCTTTTGAGCAAAGATCGAAGTGTGGGTTGATTGTTGCATCTCCACCATTGATAAAGAATCCAAGCTCACAAAGTCCACCACCATTGCGGATGAATTTGTAAATGTTTGCATGAGCGATCGGTGATCCTGTACACTGGAATGCGAAGTCAGCAGCATGTCCGCCGAATGCATCTTTTACTCCCTGTGCAAGTGCATCGATTCCCTGGAAATCTTTGAAGTTAACTGACTTCTCAGCTCCCATTCTCTTAGCAAAGTCAAGTCTCTTCTGCTCTCCGTCTACAGCTACGATATTCTCAATACCCATTGTACGAAGAACTGCGATACAGATCAGTCCGATCGGTCCACATCCCTGAACAACAACTCTGCTGTTGAATCTTAAGATTCCTGTTGTCTTAGCTCTTTCTACTGCATGTACAAGTACTGCACATGGCTCGATCAGTACACGGGATTTCAGATCCAGATCACTTACGTTGAATACTGTAGATCCCTCACGGATCAGGATGTAATCTGAGAACCATCCATTCAGATGAACATCATCGTCCGGAAGAAGTCCGTATACATCAGCTCCGCCTACGTTCTGTTTGTTGAGGTCGTACATTGTGATCTCCGGATCATCCTTGAAGATCATACATGTAACAACTTTATCTCCAAGATTCAGAGCTTTTCCAGCGCTGTCAACTTTAACGTTTTTACCCATCTTAACGATCTCACCTGTTCCCTCATGTCCGAGTACTACAGGAATAAGACTGAATGGGTCTCTCTTGAATTCGTGAGCGTCTGTTCCACAAACACCACATCCTTCAACTTTAACAAGAATATCTCCGTCACCAACTTCCGGCATCGGATACTCTTTGATCTCAAAATGCTCAAGTGCTGTAAGCATAGCTACATGAGCTGTCTTTGGAATTTCATTTCCTGCTGCTTTCTGTGCCGGAGCTGCTTCTGGAACTTTCTTTTCCAGCATGCTCTCAAGTACCTGTTTTACAACAGCTTCTACATTAGCAGAATTCATTTCCATTGTCTATACCTCCGTTATCTTATACATAAGCTGTCTGTCATTACGCAACGTCTTCTCTTTGTGAAGCTGCTTGCGCTTGTAAGTCCTTCACCAGTTCTGCTGGCAATTGTAAATGTACAGAAGCCTTCGCCTCCGAATCCAAGTGCCGCATAGGATGGTCCGTTCTTAACAAGAATTGCTGTGTCAATTGCTTTTGCATATTTTGTAATACGATCTACATTCTTGGAGTGAATGTGAGCGGAATGTCTGTTGCCATGCTCAAGCCATACAGCCTGCTCTACAGCATCGTCGAAATCTTTCGCTCTTACTACACCAAGAATTGGCATCATAAGCTCTGTTGCGATCAGCGGATGTTCCTTTGGTCCTTCAAATGTAATACATCTGATATTGTCCGGAACTGTAACTCCGATCATTCCAAGCAGTGTCTTTGCATCACGTCCAACACATTTTCTGTTCAGCTTTCCGCCTGCAAGAACTACATTTGTCAGTGCATCCTGCTCTTCCTTGGAAGCCAGGTAGCATCCCTGCTCATTTACCATGTAGTGCATCAGTTCATCAGCGATAGAATCAACTGCAACAATCTCTTTTTCTGCGATACACGGAAGGTTGTTATCAAATGTACATCCGTTTACAATGTCCTCAGCTGCCTTACGGATATCTGCTGTCTCATCAACGAGTGCCGGTGGGTTACCTGCTCCAGCTCCGATTCCTCTTCTTCCTGAAGAAAGAACTGCTGTAACAACTCCCGGACCTCCTGTTGCAGCGATCAGCTGAATTGCAGGATGTTTCATCATGATGTTACTTGTCTCAAGTGTCGGATGCTCTACTGTACAAGCAATGTTGTCCGGTCCACCAGCCTCAACAGATGCTTCGTTCAGAAGATTAACTGCGTAGATTGATGTTTTGATTGCTGCCGGATGTGGGTTGAATACTACTGTATTTCCACCTGCGAACATTCCGATTGTGTTACAGAGAACTGTCTCACTTGGGTTTGTACAAGGTGTGATCGCTCCGATTACCCCGAACGGTCCCATCTCGATCAATGTAAGACCTCTGTCTCCTGACCATGCCTGTGTAGTGATATCCTCTGTTCCCGGAGTCTTCTCAGCTACCAGCTGGTGTTTTAAAATTTTATGTCCGACATTTCCCATGCCAGTCTCCTGAACTCCCATACGGGCCAGGATTTCTGCGTTCTCCTTGATCTTTTTACGGATGTTGGAGATAACTTTCTCTCTGTGATCCAGTGACATCCTGGAAACGATCTTCTGGGACTCTTTCGCTGCCTCAATGGCCTCGTTCATGTCCTTGAATACTCCACGGTCTCCCTGTACATCAGAAGCGATCTGCATCTTTGCAAGAACGTCCTGTACGATGTCCTGAACCATCTGTTCATTTATAGACACTCTAATACCTCCTTGAAGACTTGTTTTCCGTAAGCTGCGATTGCTGTGTCCTGCTCAGCAGTTCCACCGCTGACTCCGAGTGCACCGACGATCTTGCCATCAGCTTCGAGTACCTCTCCACCCCCGAAGATCACGATCTTACCGTCATTCGTAAACTGAATTCCGTATAACGGCTGTCCCGGCTGACTCAACTGACTTAACTCTGCTGTGGACATCTTAAGGCTCGCGGAAGTATATGTCTTATTTAACGCAATGTCAAAGCTCGCTATGTAGGCGTCATCCATACACTGGACGGCTACAGGTCTGCCTGCCTTGTCGGAAACTGCTACAACCGCATTCACGCCCACACGTGCCGCTTCTGCCTTAACTTTTTCAATCAAGGTATTGGCAAGCTTCAATGTCATCTGATGCTTTTTGCATTTACAGACATGTTTGTGTGTATGTTGTGGAGCTGCTTCCTTCATCTGATCCAGCACAGCCTGAACTGCACTGGTAATTTCCTGCTCATTCATAGCATTGCTCCTTTACTAATCTGTCAGATTACATTCCCAGCTGTTCCATAACTTTCTTTGTGATAGAAGCTACAAGATCAGCATCTGTTCCTTCTGGAGCTGCTGCTGAAGATCCGCCACAGTTTCCACCGCATGAATGGCAGCTTGGCTTACCAGCTTTAGCGTTCGGGCAAAGGTTTGCCGGGTGTTTTCCTGGAAGTCCCATCTGTCTTCTCAGTTCGTACAGTCTCTGAACCTGCTCATCGTTCAGTTCCTGAGGTCCGCCAACCTGCATGGACTGCCATAACAGACGTGCGTAGAACTCAAGAGACTCCATCTTGTGGTATGCGCTCAGAAGGCTGTCTGAGTAAGCAAGTGCTCCGTGGTTCTCAAGAAGAACTGCATCAAAGTGCTGAAGGTATGGCTCGATAGCGTCCGGAATCTCCATTGTAGAAGGTGTACCGTATTTAGCGATCGGAACACATCCAAGAGCGATAACTGCTTCTGGCATGATTGGCTGTGTAAGCGGAATACCAGCGATAGCGAATGTTGTAGCGTACAGTGGATGAGCATGTACTACAGACTGAACGTCTGGTCTCTCTCTGTACACACGCATGTGCATCTTAATTTCTGAAGATGGTCTGAATCCTTTATTTGCCTGAAGAACATTACCATTCTCATCTACTTTACAGATGTACTCTGGTGTCATGAATCCTTTGCTGACACCTGTTGGTGTACACAGGAACTCATGGTCGTTCAGTTTTACAGAAAAGTTTCCGTCATTAGCTGCAACCATTCCACGGTTGTAAACTCTTCTTCCGATTTCACACATTTCTTTTTTGATTTCGTATTCGTTTTGCATTTTTTCTCCTCCTTGGAATCGTGTCAAAACTTTTGTTTTGTGTTGTTTCTTAACTTATTTTACCACACAATCCCACATTAGTCAATTTGAACAGCCGTTGTTTTTGTTGTTTCTTGTGATTATTTTCACTATTTTCTCTGTTTTCGACTTCGTGCAGATTATCTGATTGTGTTTTTTATTTTTAACCACCGATCCGGCACTCTACACCGGAAACTTCTTCTGCTACTTTCAGAAGTCGTTCCATCTTTTCATTTGTCGGTGGTTTTACATCCCCCATCAGGTATGGGCGGTTCAGTCCGTCATATTTGTCCTGTCCCAGTCTGTGGTAAGGAAGAAGATGCATTCTTCTCACATTGCCAAGCTTACGGACATATGCGGCAATATCACGAATCTCCAGCTCTGTATCATTGAATCCCGGAATAACTGGAACACGGATACTCAACTCTGTCATATGAGAATCTGCAATCTTCTTTGCGTTCTCTAACATCAGTTCATTCGAGCGTCCTGTAAATTCTTTATGTTTCTCCGGATTCATATGTTTGATATCCAACAGATACTGGTCTAAATATGGAAGAATCTCTTCGATTGTACTGTATGGTGCGCATCCCATACTTTCCATCGCAGTTGTGATTCCTGACTCTTTCGCTGCTCGCAGAAGGTCTCTCGCGAACTTCGGCTGGCAAAGGCTTTCGCCTCCGGAAAGTGTAAGTCCGCCTCCGGTTCTTCTATAATAAGTACGATCTTTTTCTACCGTCTTCATTACTTCTGCAACCGTAGTGTCCTCACCGATCACTTTCGGTTCTCCCTGTACCATCATTGTCTCGATCTCGTAGTGCTGTGATTCCGGATTACAGCACCAGCGGCATCTGAGCACGCAGCCCTTTAGGAACACAATGGTTCGAATTCCATTCCCATCATGGATGGAATACCGCTGGATATCGAAGATTCTTCCTTTGGTCTTCAGATATTCTTCCATGCTGTCTCCTTCTTATTCTTAAAATCCCTGCTCCGTTCTGCGGATGATATCATCCTGCAGTGACTTGGACAATGTCGTAAACAGTGCGCTGTATCCAGCTACACGTACAACCAGATGTTTGTACTGCTCCGGATGCTTCTGTGCATCCAGAAGTGTCTCACGGCTGACAACGTTAAACTGCATGTGGCTTCCCTTCTGATCGAAGTATGACTGGATCAGTCCTACAAACTTCTCAAGTCCTTCTCTTCCACTCAGTGCTGACGGATGGAACTTCTGATTGAACAGTGTTCCGTTTGAAGCAATATAGTGGTCTAATCTAGAAACGGAGTTTGCAGCTGCTGTCGGTCCGCTTACATCCTTACCTGCTGATGGAGATACTCCATCGGCTACAGGCATGTGTGCCAGACGTCCATCCGGTGTAGCTCCTGTCTGTCCGCCAAGCGGTACATTTGCTGATACCGGATACAATCCTGCCTGGAACATACCTCCACGCGGGTTTTTATATTTCTCCAGTGGTTTTGTATAAGTATAGGCAACATCTCTTGCAAATGCGTCAACTTCCGGAATATCATTTCCGAACTTCGGCACTGCATCGATCAGCTTGAGGATTCTCTCGCCGTTTGCCTTCACCTGTTCTGATTCTGTTGCTGCAACAACAGTTTTCAGGATTGCTGCAACTTCTTTCTCACCTACCGGCTGTCCGGCAGATTTCATTGCAGAAGCAACCTCTGATACCATCTCTGCAACATCCTCGTTGCTCAGGCCCTTTCCATAGTTTGTGCTAAGAGCCATCTTCAGATCATGCATCGTGATCTTATTCTCGTCATAAACGAGTTTCTTTACTGCGTAAAGTGCATCTGCCATATTGGCAACACCGAATCCCTGCGGACCTGTAAAGTTATATACAGCGCCTCCCTGTTCCAGTGTCTTTCCTCTCTTGATACAGTCATCAACCATACATGCAAGAAACGGCAACGGTGCTCTCTCCGCATGTGCCATATCAATGGCATTGTCAGCATTAACAAGCAGTGCGATCGCGTAATCCATCTGTGCTTTATAAGCATCATAGAATTCATCAAATGTCTTCATATCCTCAACATTACCTGTCTTTGGACCAATCTGTACACCCTTGTCCACACCATTTGAAAATACCAGTTCCAGCGGACGACACATATTGAAGAATGCTGCATCATGCCATCCATTTGTCTTACCAGACTTCTGTGGTTCTACACATCCGATGATGTTGTAGTCTCTCGCATCCTGTAAAGTCAGTCCACGGCTCTCAAGTGACGGGATAATAACCTCATCATTATAATAAGCCGGGAGTCCGATTCCTGTTCTTGTAAGTTCTGCTGCATAAATCAGGAATTCATGTGGTGATCCATTCCAAACTCTTACAGAAAGAGAAGGCATTGGAAGGAATACATGCATAGATGATGTAATACACATAAATGAAAGATCATTCGTAACATCTATACCATCTTCATTCTGTCCTCCTGCAATCAGGTTCTGGAACAGACTGTAACCTGCGAATCCTTCTGCTGAAGCCGCATCACGGCACTTGTTCAGGTCATTTAATTTAACCCAGATACAATCCAGCAGTTCCTGTGCAAACTCTCTTGTGATCTTGCCGCTGTCGAGATCCTTCTTATAATAAGGATACATATACTGATCAAATCTTCCAGGGGAGATTGAATGTCCACTGGACTCAATCTGTAACAGCTGCTGTACAAACCAGAAGGACTGACATGCTTCGTAGAATCCTGTCGCCCCCTTCTCCGGTACATTCGCACAATTCTGTGCAATGATAAGAAGTTCTTTCTTTCTTACCGGATCAGAACATTTCTCCGCCATCTCAAGTGCAAGCTTTGCATAACGACGGGCATATGTAATTGCAGCATCACAGCTGATCATCACTGCCTCAAGGAAACGTGATTTTGTCTGGTAGTTACCATCACTAACCTTCATAGAAGCAAGCTCATCTTCTGCTTTCTTGCGAATTCCAGAAAATCCGATCTCGAGAACTTCACCGTACTTAACTGTCACATGTCCTACACCATTATAGAAATAGTTTCCAGGTGTAAAGATATTGTGTTCAATGTCAAGTAATGTCTCCGGCTCCATGTATGCTGTAGCCAGGTCACTTGTTGTACGGCCTTTCCAGTAAGCATTCGCCTCTTTCAGTTCCTTCTTCGTCTGCTCAGAGATGTAGAACGGGTCAGCACTTCTTGTTTCAACTGTATCAAACTCTGCCTCCAACCACTCGTAAGAGAACTCCGGAAATGTCTGGCATCCTCTTGGGGCAAGTGTGCTGCTTCCAACAACAAGTTCCAGGTCACGGATCGTAATCGGAATATTCTCCAAAATGTGCTGGAATGCTTTTGCTCTACGGATGATCATTGGTTCATTCTCAGTCTGTTTGTACGACTCCGTAATCAGTACTGCTCTCGCCGACTCAATCTCAGGCATCTTCGCATACAGGTTTTCTACCAGTTTTGGAATTCTGTCCGACTTCGGGATGGGAGTACTGTCATAAGTATAAAGTCCCATTTTACTCTTAAACTCCTTTCTTCCAATATTAACATTTATTATACTTTATTTATCCCCCAAAGTCAATTAAAACACAATACATCCCACATTATATTTCTCTAAAGTTACAACAAATCCCAACATGGTTTGTGTTGTGTTTTATTTGTTTTTTCTCTGTATTTTGCCTCGAATTAATTGACATTTCACTCGAAATACCGCATAATTAAGGTATATATGCGACCATGACACGTTAATCGACACTGTGTCTCTCGCGCGAACGATTAGAAAGAAGGGTTGGATTATATGGCTTCTTATGAATTTGATGTCCACACACATTCCATCGCCAGCGGGCACGGAACCTGTGCGACCATGACTGATATGGCAAAAGCTGCCAATGCAGCTGGGCTTAAGATGCTTGGAATTTCCGATCATGGTCCGAAAACGCTTGGTGGCGGACGCATTTCTTATTTCCGCAGCCTTGCATTTGCACAACCAAAGCGTCTCGGTGTTAGAATGCTTTACGGTGCAGAGGTAAATATTCTGGATCAGGAAGGAAAACTGGATCTTGATGATGAGATTTTAGAGTCTCTGGATTATGTTATAGCAAGTATGCACCGTCCAATTTTTAAATCCGGAACAGCAGATGAGAACACCCGTGCTTATATCAAGACTATGGAGAATCCTAATGTTAATATCATCGGTCATTGCGATGACGAAAAATTCCCTGTAGATTATTTTGCGCTTTTCCGTGCTGCAATGGAGAACCATGTTCTGCTTGAGATCAACAACAGTTCTTTAAGTCCGAATGGATATCGTGGGGATACGACCTACGCTGATCTCTTAATATTGAATCTGTCCAAGCACTTTAATTATCCGGTTCTGTTCTCCAGTGACAGCCACGGCACCGAACATATCGGTGACTTCCAGTATGCCGAAGCTTTGGCTCGAAAAGCTGACATTCCGGAGGATCTTATCCTGAATTACTCTGTACGTAAGTTTATGGGATTTTTAGGTGAGAGATAATACTATAATATAGAAGGAATACTTACAATGGGAAAATGTCTTTTCTTTGATGCAGATGGAACAATTTTAGATATTGTAAAAGGAACACCAGAAGATACAAAACTTGCACTTCAACAGTTGAGAAAAAACGGACATAAGACTTTCATCTGTACCGGTCGTTCAAACGCTTTTGTTCCTGAATATCTTATGAAGGAGATTGGATTTGACGGACTTATCGCTAATCTTGGAGCATATATCGAATATAATGGAACGCGGGTATTTGAGCGTGAGATGCCAACCGACCTGGCATGGAATACCGTAGAGATCATTAAGGCAAACGGTTTTATCCCTGTACTGGAAGGCAATGATTATATGTACTATAATCTGGATGAATATACAAGTGACATAGACTGGTTTGCTGATCTGATCACTCAGGAACTCGGTGACAAACTGCTTCCTATTCGTGGAAATGAACATAATCTTCACTTTAACAAAATAAGTGCCAAACGCACACCCGGATGTAATCCAGAGAAATTATGCCAGGAATTATCCCTATGGTATGATTATATTATTCACAGTGGATCTTTTGTTGGAAGAACGATTGAATTTGTCATGAAAGGCTGTTCCAAAGGACTTGCGATCAGTGTTATGAGTAATGTACTTGGATACGAAAAGAGGGATGTTATTGCTTTCGGCGATAGCAATAATGACTTGCCAATGTTCCAAGCTGCCGGATTTAAGGTTGCTATGGGAAATGGATCTAAAGACTTGAAATCACAGGCTGATTATGTGACCGGCGCCTTGGAAGACGGCGGAATCCGCCAGGCGCTGGAATATCTGAATTTGATTTAAAAAGGATACTCAATTCCTTGACCAACTTCGCATTTTCGAACAAAAATGGGGCATATCAATTTCCTGATATCCCCCATTTTTTCACTCTTTATTATGCTCTCTTAGACAGCACTTCATCCTCATATTTCTGAATCTCGTCAAACCATCCTTCAGCTTCTACACCACACTGACGGCAGTACTCTTCCCATACATCACCGATTGGAAGTGTCTTGCACTGTTCCATAACAACCATCTTCTTACTCATCTGGTTTGTATCCTGAAGCTCTTTGAGCATCTCACTTGGCTGGCAAAGTGCATCAAGCAGTGCTTTCTGGAAGCTGCGGAATCCTGTTACCCATGCGGAGATACGGTTGATGGAAGCATCAAAGTAATCCAGTGCAATATATGTACGGTCAATTCCGTTCTCGCAGCGAACGATCTCTTTTGCGATCTCTTTTGTCTCATCATCAAAGAGAACTACATGGTCTGAATCCCAACGGATCGGACGTGTAACATGCAGAGCAATCTCCGGGAAGAATGTAAGCAGTGCCGGAATCTTATCGGATACTACTTCTGTTGGATGATAATGTCCGTTGTCCATCAGTGGCAGACATTTGTCTTTGTTCATTGCAGCGTAGCTCAGTGAGAATTCAGCTGACCCTACTGTATAAGCCTCAACACCGATACCGAATACTTTAGACTCTACACAAGGTTTTACAAGGTTTGTGTCAAATGGCTCGGAAAGGATTGCATCGATAGACTCTTTGTAGCGTACACGAGGTCCCATACGGTCAGCCGGAATATCTTTGAATCCGTCACCTGTCCAGATATTCATTACACAAGGAACTCCTGTCTGCTCCGCAAAATACTGTGAAATGCGGATGCAGGCTTTTCCATGCTCGATCCAGAAGTTTCTTACTTCCTCATCCGGGCTTGAAAGTGTAAGTCCGTCTTTTACCATTGGATGTGAGAAGAATGTTGGATTAAAATCAAGTCCCATTCCTCTTTCTTTTGCAAAATCAACCCATTTCTGGAAATGTTTTGGCTCTAATTTATCACGATCTACGAATTCACCATCTTCAAAGATTGCGTAGCATGCATGAACATTGATTTTCTTTTTACCCGGCATCAGGCTCATTGCCTTATCCATATCAGCTAACAGTTCTTCCGGAGTTCTTGCTTTTCCCGGATAGTTTCCTGTTGTCTGGATTCCTCCTGTCAGAGGGCCGTCGTGGTCAAATCCTGTTACATCATCTCCCTGCCAGCAGTGAAGAGAAACCGGAATTTCTTTACATTTCGCGATTGCTGCGTCTGTGTCCACTCCTAATTTTGCATAGATTTCTTTGGCTGATTCATATCTTGTCATCTTTTCTTCCTCCATTTTTGTGAATTTGAATTACACATTTTCGTATATTTTTACATCAAACGATTTTCCAACACATGTTCTTGCTTCCGGCAGGTCTTTAAACACTCCATCATGTAGCATCTGGACAACAATATTTCCGATTGCTGTTGCTTCAGAAGGCCCTGCGGAAACTTTTTTTCCTGTATATTTTGCTGTCAGTTCGTTAAGATATCCTGCATTGGCACCGCCACCGACAACATAGATTGTAGTGTATTTTTTTCCTGTTAATGCTTCAATCTCTTCGATCGTATCGCCATAACATTTTGCAAGACTGTTGTAGATAACTGCTGCAATCTCGCCCACTGTTTCAGGCACCTGCTGCTTGGAATCACGGCAGAACTTCTTCACAGCTTCAATCATGCTCTTCGGAGCAAGGAAGCAGTCATCATTACAGTCTACTAAAGATGTGATCGTCTCTTTGGAAGCTCTCTCACAAATCTCTGCAAAAGAAAGATCCTCTGTGAATTCTTTCTTTACAGACTGGATCATCCAGAGTCCCATGATATTTTTCAGGTAACGGAAACGGTGATCGTATCCACCTTCGTTTGTGAAGTTTGCCTGCATACTTCTCAGTGAGCAGTCTGCTTCTTTTCTCTCAATTCCCATCAAAGACCATGTGCCGGAGCTGATATAAATGGCATTGTCATCGTTGGTTGGTACCGCAAGTACCGCTGAGCCTGTATCATGAGTGGCTGGAAGAACAACCTTGCAGTTGAATCCAACCTCGTTCTGAATGTCCTGTGTAAATTCGCCTACTACTGTTCCCGGCATAGATACCGGCTGGAACATCTCTTTGTTGTATCCGAGCATATCGATCAGTTCATAATCCCAGTCATTTGTCGTCGGATTCACAAGCTGTCCTGTTGTCGCATTTGTATATTCATTTTTCTTCACACCTGTCAGCAGAAAATGGAAGTAATCCGGAATCATCAGGATTGCTTTTGCCTGTTCAAGGTACTCCGGATGAGTCTCTTTTACAGCCATCAGCTGATAGATTGTATTGAATATCTGCTTCTGGATACCTGTTCTCTCATACAATGCGGAAAGGGAAATCTTTTCATACACTTTCTCATCCATTCCATTCGTACGACTGTCACGATAGCCTACTGTATCTCCGAGGATCTGATCCTTCTCATCAAGAAGCACATAGTCAACTCCCCAAGTATCAATTCCCATTGTTGCCGGTATCTTTCCAAGCTCTTTACATTTCTTCAATCCGTTCTTGATTTCTGTAAAAAGACGATCTACATCCCAGCATAAAGTACCGTTTTTGTTATCCATTCCATTTGGAAAACGGTAAACCTCTTCCAGTTTCATCTTTCCATCTTCCATGGATGCCAGCATATGACGTCCACTGGATGCTCCGATATCAACTGCCAGATAATAATTGCCCATTGTTTGGTGCCTCCTTGTTATTTTTCTATTACTGTTCATTTCTTATGACTTTATTATACCCACGCTTTTTATGTAAAAAAAGGACGCTATTTACGAAAAACAGCGTCCTTATTTGCATTATATTTTGCTTTTAGGGTTCTCTTTTGCACCTTGTACAATTTTCAATTACTATTTTTGTTGAAAATGTATATCTTCATTTCAAATGTAATTCTCCACAACCAGATACTTTATTTACCGGAGAAATTTCTATGAAGAAGCTCATGCTCTTTTCCCTTCAACAAAGTATCGTACAAGGAAAGAATCATTGGGTTCTCATTTGATTTCTTGATCTGAGTGTTTACATCTGTATCATATAAGCCCTTCATTCTTGCTTTTCTGGTTCTCGGTCCTGCATTCACCGGCTGACCTCCACCCATGATACATCCTCTGCGGCAAGCCATCACTTCCACAAAATCATACTCTGCTTCGTGATTTTTAATCTGCTGCAATACTTTATCTGCATTTGCAAGGCCATTTACAACTGCTGCCTTAATCTCTCTTCCATTATAATTATAAGTCAGCACTTTAATACCGTCGTCCCCACGCACACCACTCTTTTTAATAGACTCCATGTCTACTCTGTTGTGTCCCTGCTGCAGCCTACGGAGCACTGCCTCTGTAACACCACCGGTAACACCGAAGATCACACCACTTCCGGAGCCGATACCAAACGGTACATCAGCTGCTTCGATCTCAACTTTGTCAAATACAATTCCTGATTTGCGGATCATTCTTACGATTTCTGTTGTTGTAAGCACGTAATCAACATCCTGCTTGCCATTTGTATAAGATTCCGGACGTAAGATTTCTTCCTTCTTCGCCGTACAAGGCATGATAGATACAGATACGATCTTCTTTCCTTCATTTTTCTCAGGATCTTTATAATACTCTCTTACAACTGCTCCAAACATCTGCTGCGGTGATCTGCATGTTGAAAGATTCGGCACGAATTCGGGATATTTATTCTCACAATATTTTACCCATGCCGGACAACAGGATGTAAAGAGTGGCATCTTCTCACCGGAAGTAAATCTCTCAATAAACTCTTTGGATTCCTCCACAACTGTCAGGTCTGCGCCATAGGATGTGTCATATACTTCATCAAATCCCAGACGATGCAGTACTCCTACTAACTTACCCATTACATTTTCGCCTTTGGCATAACCAAAATTATCACCGATTGCAACACGTACAGCCGGAGCGATCTGAGCGATCACCTTTATATTCTTGTCTGCCAAAGCTTCCCACACTTCATCAATATTGGTATGAATACTGATTGCACCGGTCGGACAGACAACACGACACTGTCCACAACCTACGCAGTCTGTTTCTGCAATCTTCTTATTAAATGCCGGTATTACCTGTGCATCAGTTCCACGATACGCGAAGTCGATTGCATTGATATTCTGTACATTATCACACATTCTGACACAGTCACCACACAGGATACATTTATTCGGATCTCTGATAATTGCGTGTGAACTTGTATCAATTGGCTGTATCTCTCTTACATTTTCAAAGCGGATCTCATGAACTCCCATACGGTGCGCCAGTTCCTGCAGATGACACTCGCCGCTCTTGATACACGTCGTACAATCTCTGCAGTGAGCAGCCAGAAGCAGTTCCAGTATCAGTTTCCGGTAGCGCATCAGCCTTGGTGTATTTGTATAAATAATCATTCCGTCTCTCGGCTTTTCTGAACATGAGGCAAATGTTTTCCCTCTGTCATCTTCTACCGTGCATAATCGGCAGGCACCATAGATAGATAATTCCGAATGATAACACAAGGTAGGGATATCAATCCCGGCTTTTCTTATTACAGACAATACATTAGGTTCATCCGTGAACTCAATGGCCTGTCCGTCAATTGTCATAATTCCCATAAATCTCTATCCTCCCTACTCTGTATAAACAGCTCCAAATGGGCAGTTATCGATACAACTTCCACACTTGATGCACTTTGAATTATCAATTGTAAATGGTGATTTTATTTTTCCTGTGATTGCATTTACCGGACAGTTCTTCGCACATTTCGAACATCCTTTGCATTTCTCCGGATCAATCTTAAACACACGAAGATTAGAACAGACTCCCGCACGACATTTCTTATCTATTATGTGCTCTTCATATTCTTTTCGGAATGCATGAATCGTACTTACAACCGGCTTTGGTGCACTCTTTCCAAGACCACATAAGGCAGTATTTTCAATCATGTCTGCCAGTTCTTCCAGTTCATCAAGGTCGCTCATTTCTCCGTTTCCGGCAACTATACGTTCCAGAATCTCCAGCATACGCTTAGTTCCTTCTCTGCACGGAACGCATTTTCCACAACTTTCTCTCTGTGTGAAGTTCATAAAGAATCTTGCAACCTCTACCATACAGGTGTCTTCATCCATAACAACAAGTCCACCGGAACCGATCATGGCGCCGATCTTTGACAGTGAGTCAAAATCCATCTTACTGTCAAGCTGGGATTCTACCAGACATCCACCGGATGGACCACCGATCTGAACTGCCTTGAACCCTTTATCGTCCTTGATGCCGCCTCCGATATCAAAGATGATTTCACGTAAACTTATTCCCATAGGCACTTCGATCAATCCGGTATTTTTTACATTTCCGGTAAGGGCAAACGCTTTCGTTCCTGGGCTTTGCGGTGTACCGATACGGCTGTACCAGTCTGCTCCGTTTTTAATGATCATCGGGATATTTGCATAAGTCTCTACGTTATTCAATACGGTTGGCTTCTCCCATAATCCCTGTTCTACTGTTCTCGGTGGTTTTACTCTCGGCATGCCTCGCTTGCCTTCGATCGAAGCTGTAAGTGCGGAACCTTCCCCACATACAAAAGCACCTGCTCCGCGATTGATATGTAATTTGAAGCTGAATCCTGTTCCAAGGATATTATCTCCCAAAAGTCCTTTCTCTTCCGCCTGAGCGATAGCGATCTGCAGTCTTCGTACTGCCAGCGGATACTCTGCACGAACGTAAATATATCCTTCCTGGGCCTGTACTGCATAAGCTGCCAGCATCATACCTTCGATCATTCGGTGAGGATCACCTTCCATAACGCTTCGATCCATAAATGCACCCGGATCTCCTTCATCACCATTGCAGACTACATAACGGATCTTTTCCGGCTGACTCGCTACCTGTGACCATTTTCTTCCCGCCGGAAATCCTGCTCCGCCTCTTCCACGAAGACCTGCATCTGTAACCGTCTTAATCACTGCTTCCGGAGTCATTTCAAACACAGCTTTTTCGAAAGACTCATATGCTCCTACCGCCATTGCATCTTCAATATGCTCTGCATCAATATGACCGCAGTTTCTCAACACTAGACGGGTCTGCTTGGCATAGAATGGAATTTCTTCCTGTGTCTGATATACATGACCATTATCTTCATACATCAATCTTGTAACCGGTTCTCCATGAAGAATCGTCTTTTCAAAAATTTCTTCGCAGTCTTCCAGTTTTACTTTCAGATACAGATAGTTATAAGGTTCAATACGAACCAGCGGACCCATCTCACAGAATCCATGGCATCCGCTCATCTTAAGTCCCACATGAGCGATTTCTTCACCGATTTTGACTGTTACATGATCCATATTGGAAGTTAGTTCTTTCAAACGGGCATATATTTTATCTGAACCACCTGCCAGACATCCTGTTCCTCCACAGACCAGAATACAGCAGTTTTCTTTCTGCCGCTTTTCCTTACACTCTTCTCTCCATAACTGGAGCTGCATTCTGTTTTCTATCCTCATTCCTCTTCCTCCCGCAGCTTCTTGATCAGCTCGCTCATTTTCTCAGGTGTCATTTTCGGATGTACTTCATCATTGACCATTACGGCCGGTGCCAGTCCGCATGCGCCTAAGCATGAAACCGTCTCTACTGTAAACAACTGGTCATCTGTTGTGTGTTTCTTTTTCCCAAGCCCCAGTTCCTTGTAAAGTCCTTCCAGAATCGGAATAGATTTGCGCACATGACAGGCTGTTCCATCACATACTTTTATCACATATTTTCCTTTTGCCTCAAAAGAAAAATTTTCATAAAAGCTTGCTACACTGTAAGCTTTCGCCTCGGAGATTCCCAGTTTCTCCGCAACATAAGTTAAAAGCTCCGGTGGAAGATAGCGATATTCTTCCTGAATCCCCTGTATAATCGGGATCAAAGACTTTTCTTCACATGTATACTGTGCAATAATCTCATCTGTTTTTTCGTAATAGGATATATCTAACATCGTGCCCCTCCTTTTTGTATTTTTCACATATGTTTCATTATACATCCTATCTTCTTTTGTGCATAGTGCTATTTTGATATTATTTTTGCAATTTTATTTCGTCGTTTTTTTATTTTTATCTGTTTCCATACGTTGTTACTGATGCAAATTGCCAACTCTCACTTCAGTATAGTCTTCGGTTTACTATTCGCGTAAAAAAAGAAGATGCCATCTGTGAAAAATAGCATCCTCTCTATACTTTATCCTTAACTCATGTTTTCAATCCGATATTCTTTCGGACTGATTCCGTAGCGTTCTTTAAATTTTCTATAAAAATAGCTTGTATTGTCGTATCCAACTGCTTCTATAATGTCCGACACCGCAATCCTGCTGTTTATCAGAAGATACACTGCCTGCTGCATCCTCTTTTCCTGAAGAAGTTCTTTATATGTTTTCCCTGATTTCTTCTTAATCTCACGACTCAGCCAATAGACATCCACTTTCATCTCTACCGCCAGTTCTGACAGCGTGCCTTCTTTAAAATGATCCTCAATATAGCGATACACATTCGCCATAATCTCTGTGTCAAATTTGCGTCCGCCGGCTTCCATCTTATCCATATAATTCAACAACTGAAGAAACAAAAGTCCCATTGTGATCTGATTGCTGCTTCGTTTATTGGAAATATCATAGAAGATCGTCCAGACCATATTCTCGATCAGATTCTGCACCGGGAGAATATCAGCCACATGAAAATACAGATAAGACGTCTCTTCATCTCTTCCGCACAACGCCCCGACAAGGAAATCTTTCAGCTGATTTTCTTCTGCCCCGATCATAGAGAATGCTGTGTTAAAAAACTCCGGCAGGACAATAAAGTTCACTGCAATATCATACTCTCCGGCCGGAAGGATCTCCTGCACTGCATTCTGATTCAGAAACAGAAGGTCACCCTGTTCGAGCACAACCTGATTGCCGTTCACGATATGTGTCGTTGTTCCCTGGCACATATAAATTACTTCTATATAATTGTGTGTATGCGCCGGGAAATGTACAAAGCGAGTATGCGGTCTGACCTGGATCAACTTCCCCTTCTTCAGAAGTTTCGCACTGTCCACAACCATTTCCTTCTTTTCTGTATAAAGCTGTGGATCGATCTCCTGTTTCCCTTCAAGGATCCGGCGTTCCTCATCTGTGATCATCGCCAGTTCCCGGATCAGTTCCTGATGCATCTATTGCCTGCCTTTCTGGTTTATCCTTTTAATGTAGCTGCAATCTCTCTCGTTAATTCCATGTACTCTTTCGCACTTCTACTGCTCTTCTTATATGCGATCACCGGTGCATTATTATCCTGCGACCACTCAATTCCACTGTCCACACGGATGTAAGTATCAAATACTTTCACATCATCTAACTCTTGCAGAGTCTCTAATGTCTGTTTGAAATAATTCTTTCTTGTATCAACCTTTGTGATCACAATTCCACCAAGCTTGAGATCCGGTGCAATTTCTTCTACACTGTCCAGGAATTCGAACATATTTCCAAGACCAAACAGTCCCCATGGAGATGCCTCTACCGGAAGAATCACATAATCGGACGCACACAGAATATTCATCACCCATCCCCCAAGTGTCGGCGGTGCATCGATCAGAATATAATCATAAACCTCTGACTCGCGGATCTTCTTCAATCCTTTTTTCAAAATATACTCTCTCTGCCATTTTGTAAAAAGTTCGTATTCAATCGAACTCATCAATGTAGAAGACGGAATCAGATCAAGTCCTTCGTATTTTGTATTCACGATATAATCTGTCAGATCATCCTGTCGCTTGATTGCTTCATACAAATTTTTTTCACTCTGTGCATATGCAAGCACTGTATCTTCGTCAAACAAAGAAAGGGAGAGATTCAGCTGCATATCTCCGTCGATCATCAGAACTTTTTTCCCAAGCTCTCTCAAACCAAATCCAACATTTGAACAAGTTGTGGTCTTTCCGCTTCCTCCCTTATTATTCGTAAAACAGATTACCTTTGTCTTTGCCATTGTGTTCTCTCCTTCTTCCGAAATCATCAAATCTATCCTAATTACTGTATCCAGTAACGCCCTTTTCTAAAATTTTAGCATATCCATTTACGAAAGACAATGAAATCCAATCCATTTTATGTTATAGTTATTGTATCTGAGTAATCATTAGAATTTTATCATGATTACTCTCCAAATCAGCCGCTTATTTAAGGGCTCAGAAAGACTGAGGTTTTCTTTTATGAATAAAAAATCCATACTGATCACCGGTTCTTCCCGCGGCATCGGGCGTGCCTGTGCGAAAGCATACGCCAAGGCCGGTTATCACGTATTTCTCAACTGTGTCCACCAGGTAGAACGCTTAGAAGAACTCGCACATGAGATTCTCTCAGACGGTGGTTCCTGTACAGCAGTTCCCGGAGATGTCAGTAACCCCGACGAAGTCCGGAAGATTTTTCAGATTATTGAAAAAGAGTGTGGTGGCGTTGATATTCTGATCAACAATGCCGGGATCGCCTGGTTCGGACTTCTGACTGACATGACTGACAATGACTGGGATAAGATTCTTGCCACGAATCTTTCTTCCGTCTTCTACTGCAGCCGCGCAGCCATTCCATACATGGTATCTAAAAAATGTGGAAAGATTCTGAATATTTCTTCTATGTGGGGAACTGTCGGTGCTTCCTGTGAAGTTGCTTATTCCGCAACAAAATCCGGAATACACGGATTGACACGAGCACTTGCCAAGGAACTTGCACCGAGTAATATTCAGGTGAATGCAATCGCCTGCGGTGTGATTGACACAGAAATGAATGGTCGTTTGAACGAAGAGGAACGCCAAGACCTTATGGATGAGATTCCTTCCGGACGTTTTGCCGATCCGGCGGAAGTTGCCGAGCTTGCACTGAAGCTCACAGATACGCCGGCTTATATGACCGGACAGATTATTGGAATAGATGGAGGATTCATATGATAGACGTACATCACATTGAACAGATTTCACAGGATTGTTCCCTTACTGAATTCGTTGGAACAACCGTTTTGGATACAATCGGACTTGTAATTCCAGGAATTGACCCTTCTCTTCTTGAGAAGATGAATCTGAAGAAGGCATATAAAAGTCTCGGCCTGATCAGTTCAAGAACAGGTGCAGCCGGACAGATCAATGCAGCAGACGAAGCTGTCAAGTCAACGAACACGGAGATTGTCTCTATTGAGCTTCCTCGTGATACAAAAGGCTGGGGCGGACACGGATGTTTCATCGTGATTGGCGGAGACAATGTCTCTGACGTGCGCCGTGCGGTTGACATTGCACTTGAATATATCGGCAAATATGCCGGTGAACTCTACATAAGCCAGGCCGGACATCTGGAGTTCACTTTCTCTGCCTGTGCAGACAAAGCACTTCATATGGCATTCAACGCCCCGATTGGAAAACCATTTGGATTCTTCTGTGGTTCCCCTGCTGCTATTGGACTTGTCATGGCTGACCTTGCGGTGAAGTCTTCCCCGGTTGAAGTCATCAAGTATATGACCCCGGACCAGGGAACAAGCCATTCGAACGAAGTGATCGTAGCGGTAACCGGTGATGCGGATGCTGTTAAGAATGCAGTCCTCACCGCAAGAGATGTAGGGCTTCAGCTGCTTGTCTCCATGGGAAGTTACCCAGAGAGCCCGGCAACACCGTATCTACAGTAGGATATAACTTTACAGAAACACCATATAATATCACACACAATTCCAAGAACAGTCTTTCCGCTGTTCTTATAAGAAAAACCGTAAGATGAAGCTCATTTCCTGCTTCTCTTACGGTTTTGTTATCTATTTTCTTATTCCATAACATTAAAATTTAGGGCGCATTTATAATCTCCCATAAATATCCTGCGGCACATATGCCTTAACCTCAATTCCTTCCGGCACATATTCTTCGGATAACAGCTGCCCCTTACTGCGGATCAGCTGAATCTTGCCCGCTTCACTGAAATCATATAAGCGTTCAATATAAATCTGCTCTTTACGGATAATCTCCAATAACGCCTGTTTAAACTCTTCCAGCCCCTGCCCGGTCTTCGCAGATGTCGCAATGGAATAATCTGCCTGAAGATCTTTGTGATTAACCGGATTCTCAACCTTATCTTGCTTGTTAAACAGTGTAATGACCGGTTTTCCTTCGGCTCCAAGCTGTCTGAGTGTCTCATAAACTACATGCATCTGTGCATCCATCTGTGGATTCGAAGCATCAACTACGTGCACGATAATATCCGCATACTTTGCTTCTTCCAGTGTGCTCTTAAATGCCTCTACCAAATGATGCGGCAGCTTGTTGATAAATCCAACCGTATCTGTCAAAAGAATTTCCTGTGTGTTATCCAGTGTCAAAGCTCTCGTTGTTGTATCCAATGTTGAGAAAAGCATCGCATCCTCCAATACTCCTGCCTGTGTCAGTGCATTCTCAATACTGCTCTTCCCTGCTGAAGTATAACCTACTAATGCTGCTACTTTCAGTCCGGACTGCTTTCTCTGTCCACGAATCAATTCTCTGTGGCGCTCTACATCTTTCAATTCTTTCTTCAGTCTGCTGATACGTTCTCTGATCAGACGGCGGTCCATCTCCAGTTTTTTCTCTCCCGGTCCTCTTGTTCCGATTCCTCCTCCAAGTCTGGAAAGTGATTTTCCAAGTCCGGCCAGTCTTGAAGCACGGTACTTTAACTGTGCTAATTCTACCTGGATCTTACCTTCTCCTGACACTGCTCTGGCCGCAAATATATCAAGAATCAGAAGTGTTCTGTCCATGATTTTACAATCCAGTTCTGCTTCCAGATTCCCCATCTGCACACTTGTCAACTCGTCATCACAGATAATTCCTGTTCCGTGCGTCTCCCACAATAATTCCTTTAATTCCAGAATTTTTCCTTTTCCTATATAAGTTCCCGGATGGATATTTTCTCTTGGCTGGATCATACGGCCGACAACTTCTGCACCTGCTGTCTTCGCAAGCTCTCCAAGCTCATCCAGGGATCGTTCTGCCTGATCAGATCCATCCGTATCTACCGCAACGAGAATTACCCTCTCTTTTATTTCATCCATTGATATCATATTTTCTTTTCCTTATCTACTTATCATGATCTGCTAATATGCAACCTGCCTTGCTACTGACCGCAGTAACCTTTTTATCTTGTCTGAAGGAACTCTGCTTCCTTACTCACAGAATCATCTTCCGGGAAATCTTCCTGATACTGTTTCATCGCACTCTTTGCATTTTCCCAGTCTGCCTGTTGTTCGTAGCAGACAATCACATTATATTCCATTTCTTGAAGAAGTGCTGTATCTGCTTTCGTTTTGTCATCTCCTGTCTTGCTTTCTGCAAGTGCGATTCCAGCCTGGAAACATTCGAGTGCCTTCGCATAATCTTCCGTCTTCATTGCGCAAACTGCGGTCAGATTATGAAGTTCCTGCGTCTGCTCTGCTCCCTGATCCAATGCGGTCTGAAATGCTTCCAATGCCTTGTCATACTCTTTCTGCTCGTAATAAGTCATCCCAAGTCCCTGATATCCATCTGCCGCAACTTCTTTATTCTCATTCTTAGTTGCCTCTTCAAATGCCGTCTCTGCCGCATCATATCTTCCTTCACCAAGCGCCTCTGTTCCGTCCTTGACCACATTTCCACAGCCGGATGCTAAACAAGTCACACCAGCCAACATCAAAACTGCCAGTTTTTTTCTTATCATCATCTATTTTCCTCATCTTTCTATGCTAAACATCTTTCATATTTTCCATTCTTCTATTGCTATAGTATACCGAACCTATAGAAAATCATCAAGCCCCATCGCCAAAGGCGATTTGAAATAACGAGATGCGTTTCTGGTCGCACATCGTGTAAACAGTAACACAATCACTTTTAACAACAAGAGCTGTGAAAATATGAATCTCTCATTTCCCACAGCTCACTTCGTTTATTACAGTTTTATATTTTCTACAGATTACTGTCTTATGTTACAATCTCTGTCACTTTTTCCTGTACTTTCGAATCTTTATATTCTTTGTTATTTCCAAGAACATCTCTGCACACATCATTCATCAGTTCTTCATTCATCCGAATCTGATCCTTATCCTGTTGGGCAATGCATTCCTGAATTGCCTCATTCAATGAAAGCATCTTATCATCCAGCTCTGATACCATCTTTGCGCATTCCTGCAAATCCTTGCTGATATACTCCGGTGCATTCCCTTCAAATTTGTAGTAGATCTTATGTTCAAGGCTTGCCCAGAAGTCCATTGCAATGGTTCGGATCTGAATCTCAACCTTCGTGTCTACTACACTATCCGAAAGGAATATCGGCACAGAAACTAACATATGATAACTTTTATATCCACTTTCTTTGGGATTCTTAATATAATCCTTAATTGAAAGAACTTTCAAATCGCTTTGATTCCCTATCATCTCTGCCAGACGATATATGTCTGATGTAAATGAACAGATCAATCTTACTCCTGCAATATCATTCACATAGCGAACCATGTTCTCTATGGACGTCTCATGTCCATACCTCTTCAGCTTTTTCACAATACTGTCCGGTGTCTTGATTCTTGTCTTAATATGTTCAATTGGATTATACTGATGTACATGCTGAAATTCATCATTAAGAATCTCCAGCTTTGTACCAACTTCTTTCAACGCTGCATTATACAGGAAAATGATTGTCTTCCAGCTGTCAACATCTTCATAACTCTTTAGCGCAGCTTCTACCTGTTGTTCACTTCTCATAACAGTCTTCCCCCGGTCTGTTTATATATATTAAGTATAACATACTCCCATTTTTCTGTCACAGAATTCACTTCTTTTTTAGAGATATTTTAGTGTTACTGTAATAGTATCTTTCCAATCTCTGTAATCCATTTTCTGCCTACAGCTCCAGTTTCATGTCTCCCTGGCGAATCCAGCCCTTCTTTCTCATAAATTCTGAAATCCCAAGTGTGATCACTGCCGGAAGTACAAACTGGATCACAATGATCTTCACCAGAACAATCATCGGATCTTCTGTCTGGATCATCACCTGCCACGTCATCAACGGACCAACCAGCCCGGCTGTTCCCATTCCAGATCCGGTTGCATTATTCGTCATATGGAGTAACATTGTACTTACCGGTCCTAAAATTGCGCTTGACAAAATGGATGGGATCCAAATCAATGGATGTCTCATAATATTCGGTACCTGAAGCATAGAAGTACCAATTCCCTGTGCCAAAAATCCACCAATCTTATTCTCTCTGTAGCTTGCAACTGCAAATCCAATCATATTGCAACAACATCCAACCGTAGCTGCTCCAGCTGCAAGACCTGACAGATTCAGGATTACCCCCAAAGCCGCGGAGCTGATCGGCAATGTCAGGATCATTCCCATCAAGACCGAAACTACAATTCCCATAAGGAACGGCTGCTGTTCTGTTCCCCAGTTAATCAAAGAACCCAGCCAGTTCATAAAGGAAGAAATCGGTGGTCCGACAAACAATCCAACAACTCCACCAACTCCAATGCAGATCAATGGTGTCAGGATAATATCTAGTTTTGTTCTTCCTGTAACTAAAATTCCAATCTCAATTGCCACATAAGCTGCCACGAAAGCTCCCAGTGGTTCCCCCGGTCCGGCTAATACAATATTCCCATCTACAAGTACCTGACCTGCCAGAATTTTCCCCGCGAATGCTCCGATCATACCGGCAACAGCTGCACAAACTGTAACAAGCTGCTGAGCCTCCAGCTTCCTTGCTACTCCGACACCAATACCTGCTCCTGTAAGCGCTGCAGCAACTTTCCCGATCAAATAAATTAAATCTCCATAATTTCCTCCAACAAACATTCCTATCTGCTGGATGATTGTTCCTATGATCAATGTTGCAAACAAGCCCTGCGCCATTCCGCTGAGTCCGTCAATAAATATTCTCTTCATCGCTCTTCTAGTCCTCCTTATACAGGACGCCCCATTCCTGTCCTTCCTTCTTCCGGGTGTCCCTCTTCAACGCATTGCCTTCCTCATCACAAAGCTCCGGGATCTGATCTACGGTATCCATCCGGTAGTCTGTCAGAAGCCAGCTTACAATATTCACATTATCCTTTCGTCCAATCACCATCTCCGGCACAAGCACAGAGAGCATCTGCTCCAGGAAATCAATTTCCACCTGGTTCTCTTTCGAATAAAGCAGTACATTTTTGTAAATCATAAGATAAACACCTTTGCACTGTTCTTCTTCAATATCCATATAAACGGACTGGAATTTCTGTTCAAATCCAAATTCATCAATCAGATGAAAGATTGCCTGTCCATAACTGTCTTCTTCCAGATAACTTCCCAGTATTTCTCTGTCTGTCTCTGTACATTCTCTAATCATAACTGCTCTCCAATCATTCTATCAATTACTATATTGCTGTTATCATTACCGTGTTACTGTTCACACGATGTGCGACCAGCAACGCATCTCGCCATTTTAAATCGCCTTTGGCGATGGGGCGAGATGCATTCAAGTCAAAACACGCATCCTCCGTGTCAATCAGCGGAGTGATTGACACGGGAGTGAACAGTAACATTACCGTTCCACTATACCAAAAAGTCTCTAAAAAAGAAATGACTTTTTGTTTTTCTTATGTTAGGATACAAGAGACAGGTATTTTCAGAAGATCAGATAGTTTCTTCTGCTGCCGGAAAGGAGTCTATTATGTTTCGTTTATGGGGAAAAGAATTCAAGGACAACCGGATGCTTCGTGACACTGTCATCTGCGACAAGACGGATGATACACGTACACATAAGATCTTTCATGCACTCGATAAAATCTGCTATGAATTTGATCTGAGCAAGCCGATCTGGCTCGACTCAACAATCAATGAGTTCAAGCGCCACGCCAAAGCGCGTTTCTATCAGGACAATTTTGTCGATGAGATTGACTTTGACTATCTGGAGATTCAAATTATTGAAGAATAACACTCGGTAGCGTACAAAAGATAGATTGAAAATAGCTTCTAAAATCCGCTTCAAATTTTTTTGAAAAAATTTCAAAATTAGTGTTGACATTTTTCAATATCCGTTATATAATCTTCTTTGTTGTGAGCGATACAAAAGAGCAAACAACAAAATGTGCGATTAGCTCAGCTGGATAGAGCGTCTGACTACGGATCAGAAGGCCGGGAGTTCGAATCTTCTATCGCACGCTATAGAGACTGTAAGGAAATTTCCTTACAGTCTTTTTTGTATCTTTGGAAAATCTCACTTCAAAGGATCCTCTCCGAACAGACACCCAAAAATTTACCCAAAACCAAGCAAAGGCGGTGCCAGATTCAAGTTCACATATAAGCAAACTCAAATTTGCACCGCCTAGCCTGATTCAAAACTACATTATAACTATTCCAACAACACTCTATTTTGAAAATCTCTCTGCCTGCGCCTCAATCAGTGCCTTGTCATCAAAATAATTGATCTTCATAGCATCTTTTACTTCTTTCAATGTCTGTGCTGCAACAGCCTCTGCCTTCTCGCTTCCCTTTTTAAGAATCTCGTAGATTGCAGGAATGTCTTTCTGAAGTTCTTTTCTTCTGTTGCGGATTGGCTCCAGTTCTGCCTGAAGAACATTGTTCAGGAATCTCTTCACTTTCATATCTCCAAGTCCGCCTCTCTGGTAATGTGCTTTCAGCTCATCCAGATTCTGATATTCTGGCAGGAATTCCGCAAAATACTCTGGTTTACAAAATGCATCCAGATATGTGAATACAGTATTTCCTTCCAGACTTCCCGGATCTTCCACACGGATATGATTCGGATCAGTAAACATGCTGAATACTTTCTTCTTAATATCTTCAGGTTCCTCTGACAGATAAATACAGTTACCCAGAGACTTACTCATCTTCGCCTTACCATCAATTCCCGGGAGACGAAGGCATGCTTCATTCTCCGGAAGAAGAATCTTCGGATCGATCAGTGTATCTCCATAAACGGAATTAAATTTATGTACAATCTCCTTTGTCTGCTCAAGCATCGGGAGCTGATCTTCTCCTACCGGTACAACAGTAGCCTTGAATGCTGTAATATCTGCTGCCTGGCTGATCGGATATGTGAAGAATCCAACCGGGATACTTGCCTCAAAATTTCTCATCTTGATCTCATTCTTTACAGTAGGATTTCTCTGCAGTCTTGAGACTGTCACAAGATTCATGTAATAGAATGATAACTCTGTCAGTTCCGGTACCTGTGACTGGATAAACAGCGTAGACTTCTCCGGATTCAATCCACAAGCCATGTAGTCCAATGCTACTTCGATAATATTCTGACGTACCTTTTCCGGGTTATCAGCATTATCAGTCAATGCCTGTGCATCTGCGATCATAATAAAAATGTCATCAAAATCTCCTGTATTCTGTAATTCAACACGACGACGCAGGGAACCCACATAATGTCCTACGTGTAATCTTCCTGTCGGTCTGTCACCAGTAAGCATAACCTTCTTCATGCTCTAGTCCTCCTAAATCTCATGTAATACTTTATTCGTAACTGTCAGGCTAATCTGCCCACAGTAATTCACTGGCTTTTATTATAACATTTCCCCAGATGCTTTTCTATAGAAACTTCTGTATATTAGGAAAGGACTTTCCTAATATACAAAAAAGTGCCCTTGACCTCATCAGCCAAAAGCACTTCCTGTAATTCTTTTTCTAACTCTTACTTATTCTGAAATACCGGACGCTTTGAATATCCCGGAACTTTCTTCGTCTCTTCTGCATATACCCACTGATACAACAGATAAGCCATAATAAATGCTCCTGTCACATCAAGTACGGAATGCTGCTTCAAGAACATGGTCGCCATTATAATCAACGCTCCAAGCACATATGCTCCAATACAAACAGCTTTGTGTTTCTTAAGTGCCTGACTCTTATGGATTGCAATACATGCGCATAGAGTATTAAACACATGAAGACTTGGAAATACATTCGTACAAGTATCTGTCCGATACAGCATCCGAACTGCATCTACAAAAATATTATCCCGCTCAAACACAACCGGTCGTAAATCCTGACCATTCGGAAATACGGAACAAATAATAAGGAAAATTGTCATTCCTGCAAACGAAATCTTCGCCAGTTTGTAAAATCCCTGTACATCTGTAACGAAAAAGTACAAAAATGTAGCTGCGATAAATACAAACCATAACATATACGGTACAATAAAATATTCAATAAAAGGAATCTCTTCATCTAATGCTGTCTGCACCACATGATAATTCATCGTCACATGTTTCTCAAGAAACCAAAACCACGGCATATAGATTAACGCGTATAAAAACACCCATGCATGCTTATATCTTTTTATTGTCTCTATGAACTTTGTCTTCCATTTCATATCTGACACTCCTCCGCTTTTCATCAAACCGATACAGCACTTGCTACTTCTGCGCTATTTTCATTTAACGCTCTTTTTTGATAGGCTCGATTATAGCACTTTTAAAACACAATCTCAACCGACTTCATAAGTTTTTAACATTTCTTTTCTTTTTCTTATGAATTATCAACATCTGTCTCTTCTTTTGTTCACCTTTACTTTTTGAATCAGCACTTTCAATAGAAATCAGATTTACTCTTCTTTAACTCATCTCAAAAATATACATATCAAAGCTTCTTCTTGCCGCCTTAACATCTTTTTCTCCATGCAGTGTCCATGCCGCTGCCGGCGTTTTAAAAAGAACCCTGTTCAGCCATAATCCCGGATTCTTTCTGTCCGACCACCGGTAAGAAATAAAATCCGGTCTGCACATACAGTTACTCAAAAGATATTTTACACAAAATCTCAAGAGATAATGCGTTGTTCTGTCGTTTTTCGTCAGATTCTCAGATAATTGTCCTCTTGGGATTTCATTCCGATGTTTCTTCATCCAGCGAAGTACCAGGCTGTTAAAGGATTGGATCATGTATTCGCCATGATATTTTCGCAGTTCTTCATCCAATTTTCTGCAAATCTTTGTATCTGTGTTAGGAAGTTTCACCTCGATCAGAAGTGGTACCTTTCCATCTACCAACTGCAGTACTTCTGACAATAGTGGAATCCGCTCTTTTGTCTCCGCAAGTCTATACTTCTGCATCTCTTCATATGAAGTATCTTCCACTCTGCCCCGTCTTCCACAGATTCTTTCAAATGTATCATCATGAAAAACCACCAACTGTCCATCCTTTGTCAGATGAACATCCAGTTCTATTCCATCTCCTGCTTCGATTGCCGCACGAAATGCCGGAAATGAATTTTCCGGAATCCCACGCTTCTTATCATGAAGTCCTCTATGCGCCCACTTTACGCCAAGAAACGGATGCACTCTTTTTCTGCCCGACAGTCTTGGAGCCAGCAAAAAAATTAAGAAAGCTGGTATTCCTATTACAATACATAACCCAATCGCTAAAACAATCCCTATATGCATCCTGTTTCATCACCTTTCTTCTATTCAACGATCACATTAAGTTTTTCTTTTTCCAGTGAGACTTCTATCTCTTTTGATAAAAAGGAAGGTTCTCCATCTGTATGTAACGGCAGTGCACGATCTGTCACTACCTTTACACTACGACATTTTAATATCGTCACCCCTTTAAATCTTGTATGCTTTCCTGAAAAAGCGGTCGGAAGCAGACACAGAATCTTGAGCTTCGACAGATCCGACACAACCATAATATCAAGAAATCCATCACTTCCGGAAGCGTCCGGACAAAACTTAAAGCCTCCTCCTTCATAAGGAAGATTCATAAATGCTGCAAAATAAGTCCTCTCAAACACTTTCATGCTTCCATCATCCAGTGTCAGTTCAAGTTTCACCGGCCGATCCTTTATAATACGATCCATTGCCACAACCGCATAACTCAGCTTACCGATTTTCAGAAGGTTCAATACACGTTTCCATTTTGAAACACATACTTCATGACAAACTGCAGCATCAAATCCAATGCCGGCACTCACTGCAAATCTTCTTCCTTTCCCTTCCCTTTTTAGCACACCTATATCCATCTTTTCAACCCTTTTGGGTGAAAGAATTGTGTCCAATGCTTCAAAAGGATCTCCCGGGATTCCTGTTCCTCTTGCAAAATCATTGCTTGATCCAATCGGAATATATCCCAACGTCACTTTCTCCAGTGATTTAATTCCGCTTAGTACTTCATTGAGTGTACCGTCGCCTCCAAGAACAACAAGCATGTGCTCCTGGCCATCTTCCGTAATCTCTGATGCAATCTTTCCTGCATCCTTTTTCTTTGTTGTCAGATGAATCTGATAATCGATTCTTTTTCTGCACAACTCAGGTTCCAGCTGTTTCCACAGCATCTCGCCAAGCCCTGAACGAGCCCGCGGATTCACAATAAAGTGATAAATCATCAACCTTCCTCCAGTGTACTGTCCAGATACCGCCTTAAAGAACGACTCATGTTGCCCTCGAAATCAGCATTTCCCTCTCTCAGACACCATTCAAATACATTTCCGATCACGATCATCCGGATATCTGTTGTAAATTCGTCAATACTCTCTCTAATGTTAATAATCCCATCCTTCGCAGCCTGCTCTACATAAGCCTGCACTGTCACGATCGGATATGGACGTTCTGTTCTTATCGCCGGATTCAATGCCTGATTCTTTGTATCATAATACCCTGCCATAAATTCTACACCAAGCTCACGGCAATAAGCTACATAATTCAAATAAACACGGACAATTCCGTCCTTTACATCTTCCAGACTTTTCGGTGTCTCCAGCAGATCCGGTCCCATCGTAGGCTGGTCTTCTATATAATAAGACAGCAAATCATCTTTTGTCTTAAAGTGATGATAGAAACTTCCGTTCGACACTCCTGCTTCTTCACAGATATTCTTGATTGACAATTTTTCATATCCGCTCTTCTGAAGAATCTTCTTCGCTGCCTGAAAGATTTTTTCCTTTGTTTCCTGTGATTTTTTCTGCTGCTTCGATAATTCTGTTTTTGTACTCATTTCTGCTAAAACTCTCCCGTATGCATTTTAAACTATAAGAGATATTATAACATATTTCGCCCTTTTTTTCAATAAAACAGAGTGGACTCTATTTTAAGCGCTCTATTTTTATTTTCCAGATTTTTCAGCTACCACAGTATTCTCATCCTCTTCATTTATAGATATGCAGAAAATGCACTCGGAATTGCATAATTTTTCTCCAGGTCCTTCTTTCCTGCAAATATGATCTCAGGATTCTGAAATTCTTTTTCCAACTCATCCACCAAAATCTCATATCCGGTCATATGCCATTCCACATGACTGAAAATGTGCTTCGCCTTTGGCAGCTTCTTCACGCGCACCGGCGTAAGACCTGACTCTTTTGCATATTCTATAACTTCTTTTTGTGTTAAATGTCCCTCTACATTAGGAAATTCATACAATCCTGCAAGGAGTCCTTTTCCCGGCCTTTTGCGAATCGCAATTTCCTCATTATCACAGAATCTTAGAATCGTTCTTTTCTCGATTCTTCGCTCTTTCGCCTTTTTCTTGACCGGATAGTCCATCTGACATTCATCCTGGTATGCAAGACAAAATTCCCTTATCGGACAGCTCTCACACCTTGGTTCTCCATTTGGCAGACAGACGATTGCCCCAAGTTCGATCAATCCTTGATTAAAATCTCCCGGTGCCTCTGCCGGAATCACCTGTTCAAGCATACGTTCTATCTTTGTCCTTGTACTTGCTTTCATAATGTCATCACTATCTTCCAGAATTCTTGTAACCACCCGAAAAACATTGCCATCTACCGCTGGTTTCTGCTGATGATAAACAAAAGAGCTGATCGCACCGGCTGTATAACTGCCAATTCCCTTCAACTTTTTTATCTCTTCAAATGTATCCGGGAATACACCATTATATTCTTCCATTACCTGTTGTGCTGCTGCCTTTAAATTCCTCGCCCTGTTGTAGTAGCCAAGTCCTTCCCACAGCTTAAGCAGTCTGTCTTCCGGCACTTCAGCCAGCGCTTTGATATCCGGCAGTTCTTCCAGGAATCGTGTGTAATAAGATTTAACTGCTTCCACTCTCGTCTGCTGCAGCATAATCTCTGAAATCCAGACCCGATACGCATTCACATGCTTCCGCCACGGAAGATCTCTCTGATTCTCCCGAAACCATTCAACAAGTGGTTCTACTGTCTCTTGCAGCCTCTCACATGCCAAAGCATCTGCTTCGTATTTTTTCTTTCTATTACATTTCATTCAATACCATTTCCTTATATATAAAAATATCTGTTCAATATTGTAACACAATACCAAACAGATATTCTATAGATTAAAAATTAAATATTTTTTCGTAACTGTTCAGAGCCAACCTCCAAAATGCTACGCATTTTCTTTTACAGGATCTTTGAAAGGAACTCCTGAAGTCTTGGATCTTTCGGATGTTCAAAGAATTCTGCCGGGGCAGCTTCTTCCTTAATCTGACCGTCATCAATGAAAAGAACTCTTGAAGCAACCTCACGGGCAAATCCCATCTCATGAGTAACAACAACCATTGTCATTCCCTCTTTTGCCAGATCTTTCATCAGTTCAAGTACTTCTCCTACCATTTCCGGGTCAAGTGCTGAAGTCGGCTCATCAAAAAGAATCACGTCAGGATTCATAGCCATGGAACGGATAATCGCGACACGCTGTTTCTGTCCACCGGAAAGTGTAGACGGATACACATCCGCTTTATCTTCCAATCCGATTCTCTTCAAAAGAGCCATTGCCTGCTCCTTTACTTCTTTCTTGATCTGCTCCTTTGTCTCAGTGATCGGAATCAGTTCTTCCTTCTTGTCACTTCCACGGAACATATTTTTAAATTTGATCATACGATTCTTTTTCTTTGCCTTATCAATGTCCTTACATCTTAGATATGCAGGTGCCATCATGACATTCTGAAGAACTGTCTTATTATTATAAAGATTGAAATGCTGGAAAACCATTCCCATATGGCGGCGATGCTGATTAATATCAACCTTCATGTCTGCGATATCAACACCATTGAAGATAATACTTCCGCCTGTCGGGTCTTCCATACAGTTCAGGCATCGTAAAAATGTACTTTTACCGGAGCCGGATGGTCCGAGCACCGCAACGATATCGCCTTTATTGATCGTAACATTGATTCCCTTCAGAATCTCTTTGTCCCCAAAGCTTTTTTGCAGATTAATTACGTCTATCACTCTTCTTCAGGCTCCTTTCTAATAATTTAACAAGTAATGTGATCACAAGCACAAGTGCAATGTAGATTAACGCCATTACAAGGTACGGTACCATGAATTCGTAGCTGTTACTTCCGATATAGTTAAATGCAACATAAAGGTCAGCTGCACCGACAAAACTTACTACAGATGTCTCTTTAATAAGAGAAATGAACTCATTTCCAAGTGTCGGAAGAATATTCTTTACAGCCTGCGGAATCACAATCTTCATCATACTTGTTCCAAAACTGAGTCCGACTGCTCTTCCGGCTTCCATCTGTCCCGGATCGACAGACTGGATTCCGCTTCGCATGATCTCTGAAATATATGCACCACTATTCAGACCAAATACAACCATAGAAACCTGTACTCCGGTAATCTTCACCCCAAAAATCGGAAGGAGTACATAATAAAAGATAAGGAGCTGAACTACCATAGGAGTTCCTCTGAATAATGCAACGTAAAAGCTGCAAATATGATTCAATACTCTCGGAAGAGTTTTATATTTCGGAATCACACGGACTGTAGCGATCAAAGTACCGATCACAATACCGATAATCAGACCGCAGATTGCGATCAGCAAAGTATTGTGCAGTCCCTGAACTACTTTCACATAGCCATTCTGATTCAGAAATATATCAATAAATTTGTCTACTTTCTGACTAAAATTCCCCATTTGTTTCCTTTCTCCAAAAAGAGGAAAATGCATGCATCGTCTTCTGCCTGTATTTCCCTCGTTAATAAATTCTGTTATTTTACTGCCTGTAAATTCTTAGTAAATACTCTTACTGAACTGCGTTGATTGCTTCTGTGATTGCTGACGCCGGTGCTGCATCAATGATCACATACTGAATATTTCCATTGAGCATATCCTGTACTGCAAGTGATCCGCTCTTGTATGTCACACATTTTGCCGGAAGTCCCGGGAAGTCCCAATCTTCGCTTCCTTCAACATAGTACTGACCTGTTGTTCCCTGCTGAACACCGATCTGGTCAGATGATTTTGTCTCAGCAAGCTTAGCTGCAACGTCATCTGCTGTCTTACAATCATCGAATGTTGTAACATTGCTTGGAACGATCAAACGCTGGGATGCTGAATAGTAAGAATCTGTAAATGTAACATATTCTTCTCTCTCTTCATTGATTGTAAGTCCTGCCATAGCAATATCACATTTCTGCTGGCTTACAGACAGACAAACTGCATCAAAATCCATGTTCTCAATTACAAGCTCTTTTCCAAGTTCATCAGCAAGAAGCTTTGCAATCTCCATGTCGATTCCATAATAATCTTCACCCTTTGTATACTCAAATGGCTCGAATGCTGCATTTGTAGCTACAACCAACTGATCCTTAGATGTATCAAGTGTTGCTGATTTTACTGCTTCCGGCTCTCCGTCTGAGAAATACTTTTTGCAGATCTCATCAAGTGTTCCATCTGATTTGATCTTTGCAATAAACTCATTTGTCTTCTCAAGAAGTTCCGGCTGATTCTTGTCCACACCAAATGCATATTCTTCATTTGTAAGATCAATATCGATTACCTTTGCTGTTACTGTTTCGTTCTTACTACCACAACCTGCCAGCATGCTGACTGCTAATGCTGCAGTAAGAAATACTGATAAAAACTTCTTCATCTTAAGCTCCTCCTCTTTTCTCTGCATAAAAATTCAAAACATGTTAATAATTATAACATGCTTTTCATGAAATGCAAGACGTAATTATGCACGATTTCTTTTGGAAATACAAAATTTTACTGTTCACAATAACTGTGAACAGTAAAACACACTGCACTCTATTCAATAATACATACCTTATTTGAATAAAGCCTGGATACCGAAGAATAAAAATACAACGATTCCAAGTACGATTCTGTAATATCCAAATGCCTTAAAGTCATGGTTCTTGATATATTTCATCAGGAACTTGATTGCTATAACAGATACTGCAAAGGATATGATCATTCCAAGAAGAAGCAGAAATACCTGCATTGGGGTAAATGCCAGACCGAACTTAAACAACTTCAGTGCACTTGCTCCAAACATAACCGGAATTGCAAGGAAAAATGTAAACTCTGCTGCAACACTTCTTGAAACCCCAAGTGCCAGTGCTCCGACAATCGTTGCGCCGGATCTGGACGTCCCAGGAATCATCGCCATCATCTGGAAAACTCCGATCAGAAGAACTGTCTTCACAGAAAGCTGAGAGAGTCTTTTTACTTTCGGTTCTCTTGTCTCATTACGTTTTTCAATTACAATGAATAAAATACCATAAACGATCAACATCAATGCAACAACATATGCATTACTCAGTTTTGATTCAATCAGATCGTTCAGCAACACTCCTCCGATCAGTGCCGGAATTGTTCCGATCACTACTTTAATCCATAACTGAATTGTCATCTTCTTCTGCTTTTCCGTCTTCGTCGGTGAGAACGGATTTAACTTATGAAAATAAATTACTACAACTGCCAGGATCGATCCAAACTGAATCACCACATTGAACATATTCGTAAATGCCTCGCTCTGCTTCAGTTGGATCAGCTGCTCTACCAGAATCAGATGACCTGTACTACTGATTGGAAGCCACTCTGTGATTCCCTGCACAATTCCTAAAATGATAACCTTTAATACTTCTAACATGATTCCCCTCCTCGTTTCAGAACAAACTTCTCGATGGCCTTTGCAGCCCCCTCATCATTATTGCTCTCCGTAATATAATCAGCTACAGCTTTGACCTTTTCTTCGGCATTCGCCATGGCAACCCCAAATCCAACTTCCTTGAGCATTGCGATATCATTATCGCCATCCCCACACGCCATGATCTCTTCCCGCCTGATTCCAAGCATCTTGCCAAGATTCACAAGTCCGGTTCCTTTATTTACACCAACTGCATTGATTTCTATATTATATTGAAGAGAGCCAACCAGTTCAAAGACGCCTTCTCGCTCCAACTCTTTCCATGCCTCTTCTCTCTCTTCCATATCTGCAAACAACATCTGTACTTTATCAAGATTTCCTTCTTTTTCATCCAGCAGATCTTCCAGTCTGTCTACCGCTATTCGTGTTCTCAGAAAATAATCCCACATGTTCGGATTCTTATGATACTTTCTCACCTGCGCGATCTCATCTTTCTGAGCATATCCCTGCCCATCAAAATAAACTTCCAACAGAGTGTCATATTTTCTTCCGATTGCAATTGCTTTTTTTGCTGCTTCTTTGGATAACAGATGTTCTTCCAGTATCTTTCCGGTTCTCGTCTCGATAATCCTTGCCCCATTCGCAGTCAGTGCATAATCCATCCCCGGAAGCTCACGTAATTCTTCCGGAACTCCTGTCCATGGTCTTCCGGTTGCAACAAGAACAACTGTACCATTCTGCAGTGCCTCTCCGATCACATTCTTCGTATAAGGAAGAAGTTCCTTCTTATCTGTAAGAAGTGTTCCATCGAGATCTAATCCAACAATCTTAATTTCCTTTTTTTCCATACTTTTTTCCTTATCTTCTGTATTTTCTATCCGTCAATTGTTACAAAAAGCAATATCTTTTTAATTATTTTGTAAAACAATCATAAAATGTTTCGCGCAAATTTGATTAATTCTCTGTTTTATAGTATAATAGGTTTTCGACAACTATGCAATGTCATTTAAAGAAAGGATATTGAGATTATGGCATTTTACAAAAAAAGCAAGCTACATACGGGCACCGCGCTCATTTGTTCCCTTGCAATTGTATTTTCTGCACTTCCTGTCTATGCTACAGACACGATAGACAATCTGCAAAACCAGACCTCTGCCCTTGAGAACGAATTAAAAGGCATCAACCAGGATATCCTCACCCTGAGTGAGAAGATATCTGATACTGAGATGCAGGTTGAGATCCTCAACAGTGATATAGACAAAACACAGGATGATCTTGAGAAAGCGCAGAAAAACGAAGATCAGCAGTATGAAGATATGAAAAGCCGTATCAAATATATGTATGAGCACGGAAGTGCTACAATGCTTGAGATGCTTTTCTCAGCAGAAAATATGTCAGATTTTCTAAACAAAGCTGATTTTATTGAAAATTTAAGTAACTACGACCGCAAAGCTCTGAACGATCTGAAAGATGTTCACCAGCAGATTGCCGATCAGAAAGCAGACCTGGAAGCACAGCAGGCTTCCATGAAAGATTTACAGAACCAATTGCAGACACAGCAGACACAATTACAGGCAAAAGCTGCTGCAACTTCTACTAATTTGAATGAAGTGAATGCAAAACTGCAGAAAGCCAAAGAAGAAGAGGCAGCTCGTCAGGCAGAAGAAGCCAGGAAACAGGCGGAAGCCGCTGCAAAAGCCGAAGCAGCTGCAAAAGCTGAGGCTGCTGCCAGTGCGAACAAAGCGAATACTTCCAGTTCCTCTGGGAACTCCGGCAATTCAGGTTCCTCATCCTCCGGAAGTTCAAGTTCTTCTGGTGGCTCCAATAGTTCCGGATCTGCCATTGCGTCTGATGACCTTACACTTCTTGCAGCAATCCTGCAATGTGAGGCCCACTATGATTACGACTCTATGCTTGCAGTTGCTACAGTCATTATGAATCGTGTATATAGCAGTCGCTTTCCGAATTCTATTCATGATGTCATCTATGCCCAAGGACAGTTTGCTCCTGTATGGACAGGTTCCTTAGACCGTGTATTAAAGCAAGGTCCACGAAGTCTTTCTATCCAGGTTGCACAGGATGCGATCAACGGAGCTCGTCTTGCTGCCGTAGCCGACTGTTATTACTTCCTGTACGCACCATCGACAAGCAGAACCGGTGTTGTAATTGGCGATAACGTTTTCTTTACAAGTTGGTAAAATAATAAAAAGAAGATTAAGAAGCGCCGGAAGATTTCATTTTCATCTTCCAGCGCTTCTTTTTTAGAAACAACTCTATTTTCTACTGATAATCAACAACATCAATCCATCTCATCAGAAAATCTTTTTCAAGTTCATTTTCTTTAGATAACTGTGCTGCTGCCACAATCGGAAGCCACTGCTGTACATACTGCATTGCTGTATCACTCTTCTTGCAGAACAATTTCAGATAGAGATCTGCTACTTTCTGATCTTTCAGTGCGAAAAGCAAATATGTCATCGCTGCATCTGCACTTGCATTTCCCTGTGTTGCATGAGCCCAGTCAACTACAGTCATCTTTCCATTCTTTCCTACGATCACATTACTCGGATTAAAGTCTCCGTGACATACTTTATTATGCTTTGGCATACTCTCAAGTCTTGTCAGAAGTTCATAACGTGTAGTCGCATCAAGATCTTTCAATCCATTGATCTGACGAGCTAATTTATCTTTCATTCCTTTCAGAAGCGGTGATTTCTTACTCTGAACCTGTAACTGGAGATCAACAAAGTCTTCCATATATTTTTCCAGATTCTTCATATCAGATTCCATCATGTCCTCAAGTGTCTTACCTGCTTTGTACTCAATAGCAATTGCCCACTTTCCATCAATCTGAGTTACTTCTTTTACCTTCGGAATGTCCAGACCTGTCTCTTCTACTCTTGCAGTATTCAGAGCCTCATTAAATACATCTGACTTCGGATGTCCTTCATTAAAAACTTTCACGATACAATCATCACATTTATAGACTGATTTGTAAGCACGTTTCACGATGAGATTTTTTTCTTCTAACTTCATAATATAGACCTCCTTATATCTTGAACGCCCCTTCTTGTCTGCTCTTATTTTATCTCAGCTCTGCAGGGCTGTTCCTTTTGCCTTACGGCTCTTACTTTGTTTTGATGATGTCATTATATCTCACAATTTTTAGAAATAAAACCCCTTTAGAGCAAGTTTGTGCAGTTTTTAACAAGATTTTTTACCTCTTATACATTGTCTATTTATTAACAATCATGAGCTTTAGCTCGTTGCTCACGTATACTTGGAAAACTCAAAAACTGTATTTTCCAAGTTATCGCGGCAGTCGCCAAGGTCTTGTGCAAGCACAGACTTTGGCTCGTTGCTCACGTAAAAAAAAGACAGAACAATGCTTTTCAACATCATTCTGTCTCTCTTCGTATATTTTAGATTCTAACGGTCATATGCCTGCTTATGCAATGCGATTTATTTTCCGTAGTAGCATTTCAGGTACAGATCTTTGATCTCCTGGATGAGTGGGTATCTTGGGTTAGCTCCTGTACACTGATCGTTGAATGCCTGCTCTGACATTTCATCAAGTGTGTCAAGGAAGTACTTCTCATCAATGCCGTAATCTTTGATTGTCTTCTTGATTCCGATCTTCTCTTTGAGTTCTTCAAGTTTAGCGATGAAGTTCTCAAATACTTCTTTATCATCTTTACCTGTGCATCCTGCGAAGCGTCCGAGTTCTGCGTATCTTGCAAGTGCATGTGGGTACTGATACTGTGAGAATGTTCCCATCTTTGTCGGAACTTCTGCTGCATTGTATCTCATAACTTCTGTAAGGATTACTGCGTTAGCAACACCGTGTGGCAGGTGGTGGAAAGCACCAAGCTTATGAGCCATGGAGTGGTTAACACCAAGGAATGCATTTGCGAATGCCATACCAGCCATACAGGAAGCGTTTGCCATCTCTTCACGAGCCTTCGGATCGTTTGCTCCGTTCTCGTATGCAGATGGAAGGTTCTCGAATACAAGCTTAACAGCCTTCATAGCAAGACCATCTGTGTAATCTGTTGCCATGATAGATACATATGCCTCGATTGCATGTGTCATAACGTCGATACCTGAAGCACTTGTCAGTCCCTTCGGCTGTGTCATCATGTTGTCTACGTCTACGATTGCCATGTTTGGAAGCAGAGCGTAGTCAGCGATTGGCCATTTAACACCTGTGTCAGCGTCTGTGATGATTGCGAATGGTGTTACCTCAGAACCTGTTCCTGAAGATGTTGGGATAGCTATGAAGTAAGCTTTCTCTCCCATCTTAGGGAATGTAAATACTCTCTTACGGATGTCCATGAAGTCCATAGCCATATCTTCGAAGTTTGCTTCCGGATGCTCATACATGATCCACATGATCTTACCTGCGTCCATTGCAGATCCACCACCAAGAGCGATGATTGTATCTGGCTCGAACTGTCTCATCTGGTCAACACCCTTGCGTGCACACTGAAGTGTCGGGTCTGGTGCTACTTCGAAGAAGCATGTATGCTGGATTCCCATTTCATCTAATTTATCTTCGATCGGTTTTACATATCCGTTCTTGTAAAGGAAGGAGTCTGTTACGATAAATGCTTTCTTCTTATGCATTACTGTTCCAAGCTCATCCAGTGCAACCGGCATAGAACCTTTCTTGAAGTAAACTTTCTCAGGTGTTCTGAACCACAGCATATTTTCTCTCCTCTCTGCAACTGTCTTGATGTTAAGCAGATGTTTTACTCCTACGTTCTCTGATACAGAGTTTCCACCCCATGATCCACATCCAAGTGTAAGGGACGGAGCCATCTTGAAGTTATAAAGGTCTCCGATTCCACCGTGAGAAGAAGGTGTGTTGATCAGTACACGGCAAGTCTTCATTGCTGCTGCATGTTTTGCGATCTTCTCTGTCTCTGCCGGATGTACGTAGAGTGAAGATGTATGTCCATATCCACCGTCTGCTACAAGCTGAGCTGCTTTCTCAAGAGCCTCATCAAATGTTTTAGCTTTGTACATACCAAGTACCGGTGATAATTTCTCATGTGCAAATTCTTCTGAAATATCTACAGATTCAACTTCTCCGATCAGGATCTTTGTATTCTTCGGTACATCAACGCCTGCCATCTGAGCGATTTCATAAGCTGATTTTCCTGGGATCTTGCTGTTCAGCGCACCGTTGATGATGATTGTCTTACGAACTTTGTCAAGCTCCTCACCTGGTTTCAGGAAGTAGCATCCTCTGTACTGGAATTCTTTCTTAACTTCCTCATATACGCTTTCAAGTACTGTTACAGACTGCTCAGACGCACAGATCATACCATTATCAAATGTCTTAGAGTGGATGATTGAGTTAACTGCCATTCTTACATCTGCTGTATCGTCGATGATAACCGGTGTGTTACCAGCTCCAACTCCGAGTGCCGGCTTTCCTGAAGAGTAAGCTGCTTTAACCATTCCAGGACCACCTGTTGCAAGGATGATATCTGCATCTCTCATTACTGTGTTTGTAAGTTCCAGTGATGGGGCATCGATCCAACCGATGATTCCTTCCGGAGCTCCTGCTTTCACTGCTGCATCAAGAACAACTTTAGCTGCTGCGATTGTAGATGCTTTAGCAGCCGGATGTGGGCTGATGATGATTGCATTTCTTGTCTTTAAGCAGATCAGTGTTTTGAAAATTGCTGTTGATGTCGGGTTTGTTGTAGGGATAACTGCTGCAACAAGTCCGATTGGCTCTGCGATCTTTTTGATTCCAAATGCCTTATCTTCTTCTACAACACCACATGTCTTTGTATCTTTGTATGCGTTGTAAATATACTCTGCTGCGTAATGGTTTTTGATAACCTTATCCTCGAGAATACCTCTCTGAGTCTCTTCTACTGCAAGTCTTGCAAGCGGGATACGCTGCTTGTTTGCTGCCATAGCTGCTTCATAGAAGATTTTGTCAACCTGCTCCTGTGTAAATGTAGCGAAGATTTTCTGTGCCTCGCGCATCTCTTTCATTTTTGCTTCAAGAGCTTCAACGTTATCAATGAATCCGGTGTTTACTGTCTTTGTCTCTACAGTTTTTGCCGCCTCTTTCTTTGCCATCTGAGTATTCCTCCTGTACTTGAATAAATCATTTTTATAGTCACTGTTTTCGTAACCTGCAAGTTTTATCCGATCGGGTTATTTTTATGTTTCCCGATTACAGGTATTAGTATACTAGTTCGTTAATTAATTGTCAATGTACCAGTTGTTAAAGTTTTAACGTTATTTTTTTAACATCATTTGTGCAGTTTTCACAAAAGCAAATTTTCACTTGACATTTTTAACTATGAAAAACACTTTACTAATATGCAAAAAACTCCCATACAGGACATTTCTGTCCTATATGAGAGTCAAAAATCAGCTATATTATCAAATTAAACAAGCTCGATCAGAACTTCCATAGCTGCGTCACCTTTACGCTGACCAATCTTTACGATTCTTGTGTAACCACCGTTACGATCAGCATATTTTGGAGCGATCTCATCAAAGAGTTTTGCAACCATGTCAACATCTTTCATGTTTCTCTTCTCGCCTTCTTTAACAGGGAAGAGAACTTTCAGCATCTGACGTCTAGCGTGCAGTCTGCTTGGCTTATCTTTTTTGATTGTCTTCTCAACTTCGTCATAAACAGTAACTTTCTTACCGTCAACAACTTCTTTCACACGTTTGCCATCAGCATCTTTACGTGCTACTTTAGCCATTACTGTAACTTCTTCGAAGTTATCTTTCTCTTTTACAGCAAGAGCAATCAGGCTTTCTGCCTGCTTACGGATCTCTTTTGCCTTAGCTTCTGTTGTAACGATCTTTCCGTTGTTAAGAAGTGCTGTTACCTGGTTTCTAAGTAAAGCTTTTCTCTGGCTTGCTGTTCTGCCAAGTTTTCTATACTTTGCCATTTCAAATTTCCTCCATTAATTAACATTTGGTTATGCATCTTCGGGCTTACTAATCAAATGCTCCTGCTGTGCTCTTCGGGCTTACCACCAGGATATTCAATCTTCAGCGGGCTGCAATTCACAAAACTGTAATCACAGCCTGTGCAGGACATGAGTGTCCTGATAATTTATCATAGTACGGATATAGAATATTATTCTTCTCCGTGGTTCAGTTCCAGATTGAGTTCTTTCAGTTTTGCAAGAACTTCTTCGAGAGACTTACGACCAAGGTTACGAACCTTCATCATGTCTTCCGGAGTCTTGTTTGTGAGCTCTTCAACTGTGTTGATTCCGGCTCTCTTCAGACAATTGTAAGAACGAACAGAAAGCTCAAGTTCATCAATGCTCATCTCAAGAACTTTTTCTTTCTCGTCATCCTCTTTCTCAATCATAACTTCTGCCTGCTGAGCTACCTCTGACAGGTCGATGAAGAGTTTCAGATGCTCACTTAACACTTTTGCTGCAAGGCTGACAGCCTCATCAGGAGCCATTGTACCTTTTGTCCAGACATCAAGTGTCAGTTTGTCATAATCTGTAACCTGACCTACACGTGTATCCTGAACTGTCAGGTTGACACGATCAATCGGTGTGTAGATAGAATCGATTGGAAGAACACCGATTGGCATATCTTCTGTCTTATTCTTATCTGAGCTTACATATCCTCTTCCTTTTGTGATTGTAAGTTCCATATAAAGCTTGCTGTCTTTGCCACCGCTTAATGTAGCAATTACCTGCTCCGGGTTTACAATCTCAATATCAGAGTCACACTGGATATCAGCACCTGTTACAACGCCTTCTCCTTCGAACTCGATATAAGCTGTCTTCACTTCATCAGACTCAGATGTGTTCTTGATAGCCAGAGATTTCAGGTTCATGATGATCTCTGTCACATCTTCTTTAACACCCGGGATGGAACTGAACTCGTGCAGTACACCGTCGATTTTCACAGAACTGATTGCTGCTCCCGGCAGGGAAGAAAGCATGATTCTTCTCAGCGCGTTACCAAGCGTAGTTCCGTATCCTCTCTCCAGCGGTTCTACGACAAATCTTCCGTATTTCTTGTCATCTGAAACATCTGTAATTTCAATATTCGGTTTATTAAAATCAAACACTACACAGACCCTCCTTATGGGCTTAATATATGTTGAGGGGGTACAAAACTGTATCTAAACAACTTGTTCAGATTAGTTAGGATTGCCCTGCATAAATGCCTGCGCAATCCTTTCAAATCGTAATTATTATTTAGAATACAGCTCGACGATAAGCATCTCGTCAACCGGTACATCGATTGCTTCTCTGTTAGGAAGCTCTTTTACTGTACCTCTAAGATTCTCAGCGTCTGCCTCAAGCCACTCTGGTACCATGTTTCCAGCTGTAGCTTCAAGAATCTCTTTGTATCTCTGTGAACCTTTTTTGTTCTCTTTGATTTCAATAACATCTCCAGCCTTTACAAGGTAAGATGGGATGTTAACCTGTTTGCCGTTTACAAGAACGTGCTTATGATCAACGATCTGTCTAGCTTCTTTTCTTGTTCTAGCAAGTCCAAGACGGAAAACAACGTTGTCAAGTCTTGACTCAAGGATGATCATAAGGTTTTCACCTGTCATTCCTTCCTGCTGTTTTGCCTTTGCATAGTAGTTTCTGAAAGGTTTTTCAAGAACACCGTAGATGAATTTTGCTTTCTGTTTCTCGCGAAGCTGAAGACCATACTCGCTCATCTTTCTGTTTGCTCTTTTTAACTGTCTGTTAGATTTCTTATTGATTCCGAGGTAAATCGGATCCATTCCTAATGAACGGCATCTTTTAAGAACAGGAACTCTATTTACTGCCATTTCTATCCTCCTAATATTATACATGCCAGCGGTACTCATGCCGCTGCGTCAACATTTACTATTAAATAACTGCTTTTCTTATACAGCAGAGTATAATTACACTCTTCTGCGTTTCGGTGGACGACATCCGTTGTGCGGTACCGGTGTTACGTCCTTGATGCTTACTACATCAATTCCGCATGCCTGAAGTGCACGGATTGCTGCTTCTCTTCCTGATCCCGGTCCTTTTACGAATACATCTACTGTCTTAAGACCATGTACTAATGCTGCTTTAGCTGCTGTCTCAGCTGCCATCTGTGCTGCATATGGAGTAGATTTTCTTGAACCTCTAAATCCCAGACCGCCTGCACTTGCCCATGAAAGAGCATTTCCCTGAGCGTCAGTCAGTGTAACAATTGTATTGTTGAATGATGACTGAATATGTGCCTGTCCGCGTTCAACGTTTTTCTTGACACGTTTTTTTGTTACTTTTTTCGCAACTCTCTTAGCCATTTAAACTAACCTACTTTCTTTATTTTATACGATATTATTTCTTCTTATTTGCTACAGTTCTCTTAGGACCTTTGCATGTTCTTGCATTAGTCTTAGTTTTCTGTCCACGTACCGGAAGTCCTTTTCTATGACGGATTCCACGGTAGCATCCGATCTCTTTAAGTCTCTTGATGTTGAGCTGGATTTCTCTTCTGAGATCACCTTCTACAACCTGAGTCTCATCGATCACTGCGCTGATTTTCTTTACTTCTTCACTTGTAAGATCTCTTACACGAGTATCAGGATTAACTCCTGCATCCTTTAAGATACGTTCTGCACTTGTTCTACCGATTCCGTAGATATAAGTAAGACCGATTTCTACACGTTTGTCTCTTGGTAAGTCTACACCTGCAATACGAGCCATGTGTCTTTCCTCCATTTTCTTTTCTGGTTTTCTTGTTAATTGTCCCTAATTGAGGCTGCGAATGCGAAATGAGTCTCTTCTTTTTATAAATGAAGTCTGGTGTAACTCATTTACTGCTGCATCCTACCGGAATGTATCCTTCCGATATCCCAGCCCAGGTATGTACGGAAACTACATACCCTTTCCCGGCACGGATCATACTCTCATCCGCCAATGCAAATGCCGGGTATTATAAGCAATATACAATAGCATCTTCCCTCTTTCATATAAAGATGACAAACGTCTGTCAGATGCCCAGACTACACGCTCTGTCGGTACCTGCGGACAGATGCGATGTATCCTTACTGTATATTAAACAGCTCCACACACCTCCTGGCGTGTCATGCTGTCAGCCGCTTGATAATTGCACAAAACATCAGTAGCATCACTCGACTAGGTTCGATAATACCTCATCAAGTGTTCAATGCCTTAGCCCTGGCGCTGTTTGTGTTTCGGGTTCTCACAGATTACTCTGATACTACCTTTTCTTCTAATAATTTTGCATTTTTCACAAATTGGTTTAACTGATGATCTAACCTTCATGTCAAATCCTCCTTCCCTACTTTGCTCTGCCTATATATTCCGGTATTTTTGGACACACCTCTCCAAAAATGACCATTTCATACTTTACCACAAAACATATGGTAAAGTCAAGACCTAAATTAAAAAAGATATTATTTTCTAAAAATACTTTTCAGAAAATAATATCTTTTTATCTTTTCAGATACGGAACGTTGTAAACAACAGCATTCCCGTTATTTGATGTGTAGAATTCTTACTTGTCTCTCCAGACAATTCTTCCTTTGCTCAGGTCATAAGGTGACATCTCAAGTGTAACCTTATCTCCCGGCAGAATCTTGATGAAGTTCATACGCAGCTTACCGCTGATATGTGCCAGTACAATATGGCCATTCTCAAGTTCTACTTTGAACATTGCGTTAGGAAGTTTCTCAACTACAACTCCTTCAATTTCAATCACGTCAGTTTTTGACATTTTTAATCCTCCTGAATGAAATCAACAAAACTTACTCTCCAAGGATCTGAACGATTGCAGCAAATACATCGTTGATATCGATTGTACCATCAACTTCTCTGAGTACTCCTGCTTCTGTATAATAATCGATCAGCGGCTGTGTCTGCTCATGATAAACACCAAGTCTCTTAAGTACGGTCTCTGGTTTATCATCGTCTCTCAAGATAAGCTCTCCGCCACACTTGTCGCAGATGCCTTCTTTTGCAGTCGGAGCATATACGATATGATAAGTAGCACCACAATCAACACAAGCTCTTCTTCCAGACATACGGTTTACAATATTCTCATCTGGAACTTCAACATTGATCGCATAATCAATCTTCTGTCCCATCTCAGCAAGTGCACGATCAAGTGCCTCTGCCTGTGGAATTGTACGCGGGAATCCATCAAGTACATATCCATTCTTACAATCTTCCTGGTTTACTCTGTCTACAACAAGATCAACAACCAGCTCATCCGGAACCAGAAGACCCTGATCCATGAAAGTTTTTGCTTTCTTACCAAGTTCTGTTCCGTTCTTGATGTTTGCTCTAAAGATATCTCCAGTAGAAATATGCGGAATAGAATACTTCTCAGCAATCTTCTTTGCCTGTGTTCCTTTTCCGGCTCCTGGGGCTCCTAACATGATGAGTTTCATATCTTTATCCTCCTTATACAAGTTTAACCCGCTCTGTTCGTCCTGCAATTGAGGACAGAACAAAGCGAGCTAAAAGACATTTAATAGAAAACAATATCAATAACTGTTATCTCTTATTATTTAAAAATCCTGTGTAATTTCTTACAAGCATCTGTGATTCAATCTTCTTAATTGTCTCAAGTACAACACCTACAATAATGATAAGTGATGTTCCACCAAAGGAAACGTTTGCACCGAAAACACCATTGAAGAAATATGGAATCACCTGTACGATGATCAAACCACACGCACCAACAAAGATGATATAATTCAAAATCTTTGTAAGGTAGTCAACTGTTGGTTTGCCCGGACGAATTCCAGGGATAAATCCACCGCTCTTTTTCATATTATTTGCAATCTCCATCGGATTGAAAGTAATCGATGTATAGAAATATGCAAAGAATATTGTAAGTAAAATGTAAACCACAAGTCCGACTGAATAAATCGGATTCTCTGGATCACACCAGTTATTGGAGTTTAAACCTGCAAGGATCTTACTTCCAATTCCAGTTCCATTTCCTTTTCCAAGGAACTGTGCAATCACGATTGGTGTCTGCATCAGTGAAGAAGAGAAGATAACCGGGATTACTCCGGCTGTATTCACCTTCAACGGAATATATGTTGACTGACCGCCATACATTTTTCTTCCCTGTACTTTTTTGGAATACTGAACTGCAATTCTTCTTTCTCCGTCCTGAAGAATGATAACAAACACAACCACAACCAGAAGAACTGCAAGGATAATAACACCGGCAAGTCCTGCCTTTGCAATTGTTTTGCCTTTCATGAACTGTGTATACAGTGTCACGAAATCATCCGGAACACGGGAAACAATGTTGATCAGAAGTACGATAGAAATACCGTTTCCAACTCCCTTTTCAGTAATACGCTCACCGATCCACATAAGAAATGCACTACCAGCTGTAAGCGTACATACAACGATTGCACAATTTACGAAATTATATTCTTCCAGAAGTCCCTGACGTCCAAATCCTACAGCCATTGCGATAGATTCAATCAGTGCAAGACCAACTGTCACATATCTTGTAATCGCTGCGATTTTCTTTCTTCCATCTTCACCATCTTTCTGCATCTCTTCAAGCTTTGGAATCGCTATTGTCAGAAGCTGCATGATAATAGATGATGTGATATATGGAGTGATACTCAGGGCAAATACTGACATTCTTGTAAATGAGCCGCCGGTGAACGCCTCAAAAAAGTTAAATGCGTCACCGGTCTGCTGTGCAAAAAAATTCTGAATAAATGTCGGATCTACTCCCGGAGTGGGCAACTGTGATCCTAACCTAACAACGATAAGCATTGCCAATGTATAGAGAAGTCTATTTCTGATATCCTCAATACTTAATGCTTTACGCAAGGATTTAAGCATTAGATCACCTCTGCTTTTCCACCAAGAGCTTCAATCTTCTCAGCTGCTTTTGCACTGAATGCATTAGCCTGAACTGTAAGCTTCTTAGTTAACTCTCCATTTCCAAGAATTTTTACTCCGTCTTTTGGATTCTTAACAATACCGCTTTCGATCAATGTCTCAACGGATACTGTAGCGCCATCCTCGAATACTTCAAGTGCGCTAAGGTTGATTCCTACGATTGTCTTAGAGTTTCTGCATGTGAAACCTCTCTTAGGAATTCTTCTGTATAAAGGCATCTGACCGCCTTCGAAACCAGGTCTTGTAGCTCCTGAACGAGCCTTCTGTCCTTTGTGGCCCTTTCCGGCTGTCTTACCGTTTCCTGAACCATGACCACGGCCTCTTCTGAAATTATCACTCTGTTTTGAACCGTCTGCCGGTCTTAAGTTTGATAAGTCCATGACATTACCTCCTTATCTTAATTAAGCCTCTTCTTCAACTTTAACTAAATGTCTAACCTGCTGTACCATACCTCTGGTAGCTGCATTATCTGGCAATACAACTGTTTTGTTGAGTTTCTTAAGTCCAAGAGCCTCAACTGTTTTTCTATGCTTTGGTACGGCGCCGATTGTAGACTTTACTAATGTAACTTTTAAATTTGCCATTTCAATCTTACCTCCTATGCGCTTGATCGGGCTTCTCGGTTGATTAGCCTAAGATCTCCTCAATTGATTTGCCACGAAGTCTTGCAACATCTTCCGGAGTCTTAACTGCTTTAAGTCCTTCGATTGTAGCAAGTACAACATTCTGTTTGTTGTTGGATCCTAAAGATTTTGTACGGATGTTCTTAACTCCAGCCGCCTCAATTACGGCACGCGCCGGTCCTCCGGCGATAACACCAGTACCTTCCGGAGCCTTCTTAAGAAGTACGGAAGCGCTTCCGAATTTACCAATCACATCGTGTGTTACACTTGAGTTTTCATCAAGAGATACGCTGATCATTTTCTTCATAGCGTCCTCTTTACCTTTACGAATAGCTTCCGGAATTTCAGTAGCTTTTCCTAAACCTGCACCAACATGGCCATTTCCATCACCAACAACTACTAAAGCTGTGAAACGGAAGTTACGACCACCTTTAACAACTTTGGTTACACGCTTGATTGATACCACTTTTTCTACTAATTCCATCTGACTAGCATCAATACGTTCCTGTCTCATCTGTGTTCTCCCTTCCTTAGAAATTCAGACCAGCTTCTCTTGCTGCGTCTGCTAATGCCTTGATTTTACCCTGGTAAATGAATCCGCCTCTATCAAATACAACTTCATCAATACCTTTAGCTTTTGCTCTCTCGGCAATTACTTTTCCAAGGTATGCTGCTGCTTCAACGTCGTTAGTCTTCTCGAGCTCTGCTTTCACTTCTTTCTGAAGAGTGGAAGCGGAAACAAGAGTATTTCCAACAGTATCGTCGATGATCTGTGCATACATATGATTATTACTTCTGAATACAGCTAAACGCGGTCTCTGCGCTGTTCCGCTGAAACGGTTGCGTAATTTCATGTGTTTTTTTCTACGAACTTCGCTTCTAGATTTCTTACTAACCATTTTCACACTCTCCTTATTTATTTCTTACCAGTCTTACCGACTTTACGTCTGATTACTTCATCAGCATACTTGATTCCCTTGCCCTTATATGGCTCCGGTCTTCTCTTATCTCTGATCTCAGCCGCAAACTGTCCAACTTTTTCTTTATCGATACCTTTAACAGTGATCTTGTTCTGTCCCTCAAGTACAGTCTCGATTCCTTCTGGATCGATCATCTCAACTGGATGGGAATAACCAAGGTTCAGTGTCAGTTTATTTCCTGATTTAGCAGCTCTGTAACCTACACCGTTAACCTCAAGAACTTTCTCATATCCGTCTGTTACACCTACAACCATGTTGTTGATCAGTGTTCTTGTCAGACCATGAAGAGATTTCATTTTCTTTAAGTCGCTCGGTCTTGTAACGATTACTTCTTCGCCTTCAACTTTGATTTCCATTTCTACTGGAAGCTCTTTTGTAAGAGTTCCCTTAGGACCTTTTACAGTCACTACATTGTTCTCAGCAACTTCTACAGTTACTCCTGCAGGAATTGCTACAGGCAGTCTTCCTATACGTGACATACCATTATCCTCCTTAACTTAGATTCTCGGAGAAGCTGCGTTGGCTTCTCTGTTTTCAGTTACATTTATAAGGAAGTTCTTTTCGCTAGGCAAGTAGTCTCGCTAGCTCAAAGAACGTACCTTTTATAATGAATCATCCACTCAACTCGATAGATGAGCAGATTTAAGGAAGTTCTTTTCACTAAGCTCGAAAGAACCTCGCTAAGTTCAAAGAACAACCTCGCACTAAGCTCAAACTTCGGCTACGCCTCGTTCTCACTAAGTTGCTTTCGGCTTACCAAACGAAGCAAAGAACCTCTCCGCCTACGCCGAGTTTTCTAGCTTCTTTGTCTGTTACTACACCTTTGTTTGTAGAGATGATTGCTGTTCCGAGTCCGCCAAGTACCTTCGGGATATCCTCTGTATTAGCGTAAACACGAAGTCCCGGTTTGGAGATTCTCTTCAGTCCGGAAATAACTTTCTCGTTCTTGTCAGCACCGTATTTCAGTGTGATGTGAATTGTCTTGAAAGCTCCATCTTCTACAAGGTCATATTTTGCGATATATCCTTCATCAACAAGAATGTTTGCGATAGCAAGTTTCATCTTTGATGCCGGTACATCTACTGTATCATGTTTTGCAGTGTTTGCATTACGGATTCTTGTAAGCATATCTGCAATTGGATCGCTCATAGTCATGTGTGTGATTCCTCCTATGTTATTTCACAGTATATAGTTGCTTTCGTCTTACCAGCTTGCTTTTTTAACACCCGGGATCTGTCCTTTATAAGCCAGTTCGCGGAAGCAGATACGGCAGATACCGTATTTTCTTAAATATGCATGCGGACGACCACAAATTCTGCAACGGCTGTATTCTCTTGTGGAGAACTTTGGTGCACGCTGCTGTTTGATTTTCATTGATGTTTTAGCCATGAATTTCTCTCCTTTTTACTTTGCGAATGGCATATTGAACTGTGTCAATAATTCACGTGCTTCTTCATCAGTCTTGGCTGTTGTAACAAAAATTACATCCATACCTCTGACTTTGTCAATCTTATCGTACTCGATTTCCGGGAAGATAAGCTGCTCCTTGATTCCAAGTGCATAGTTACCTCTTCCGTCAAATGCGTTCGGGTTTACTCCTCTGAAGTCACGTACACGAGGAAGTGAGAGGTTGATCAGACGATCAACGAACTCGTACATTTTCTCTCCTCTTAAAGTAACTTTACATCCGATCGGCATACCCTCTCTGATCTTGAAGTTAGCTACAGAATTCTTTGCTCTTGTTACAACCGCTTTCTGTCCTGCGATTTTCTCCATGTCTGCAATAGCTGACTCCAAAAGTTTAGCATTGTCTTTTGCCTCACCGACACCCATGTTAATTACAACCTTGTCAAGTTTCGGCACTTCCATGATGTTTTTATATCCAAATTTTTTGATCATTGCATCAACGATCTCATTCTGATACTGCTCTTTCAGTCTACTCAAAGTCCTGGACCTCCTTCCTTGAATTAATCAATAACTTCGCCTGTTGCCTTAGCAAAACGAACTTTTTTGTCTCCATCCATCTTGAAGCCTACTCTTGTTGCTTTTCCGTTATGAAGTAACATAACGTTTGACGCATCAATGTAACCTTCCTGATGTACGATTCCGCCGTTCTGGTTTGCCATGCTTGGCTTTGTGTGCTTTGTCAGCATATTGACGCCTTCAACCAGGACTCTTCCGTCTTTTTTATCTACGGCAATAACTTTGCCTTCTTTATCTTTATCTTTTCCGGCGATAACCTTAACCATATCACCTTTTTTAATTTTCATAGTTGACATTCTCAGGCACCTCCTTACAGTACTTCCGGAGCCAGAGAAACGATCTTCATAAAGTGTTTCTCTCTAAGCTCTCTTGCTACTGGTCCAAAAATACGTGTTCCACGTGGGTTCAAATCGTCTTTTATAATAACAGCAGCATTTTCATCGAATCTGATATAGGAACCGTCTTTACGACGAGCGCCTTTTACAGAACGGACAACAACAGCTTTAACGACATCACCTTTTTTAACAACGCCGCCTGGTGTTGCATCTTTAACAGTTGCAACGATCACATCTCCGATGTTGGCGTATCTTCTTGTAGAACCGCCAAGAACACGGATACACAGTAACTCTTTCGCACCTGTGTTGTCTGCTACTTTAAGTCTGCTTTCTTGCTGTATCATGCAGGTAAACCTCCTTCAAATAATTATTTCGCTTTCTCCATGATTTCCACAAGTCTCCATCTCTTGTCCTTGGACAGCGGTCTTGTTTCCATAACTTTTACTGTATCTCCAACTTTACACTCGTTGTTCTCGTCATGAGCTTTGAGTTTGTAAGTTCTCTTTACGATCTTGTTGTAAAGTGGATGTTTTACATGGTCTTCAACAGCAACAACAATCGTTTTGTCCATCTTGTCGCTGACAACCTTACCCGTACGGGTTTTTCTTAAATTTCTCTCTTCCACGGTTGCTGCTCCTTTCACTATGCTCTTTTAGCCTCTGTAATCAGAGTCTGGATACGAGCGATATTCTTTCTTACTTCTTTGATTCTGCTTGTATTATCCAACTGATTTGTTGCGTTCTGGAATCTCAGATTAAAGAGTTCCTTCTTAGCAGCTACTAATTCTTCATTTAATTCCTCTACGGATTTTCCTTTTAACTCGTTTACAAATGTATTAATTTTCACTGTTATCACCGCCTTCTAAGTCTGCGCGAGAAACGATTTTGCATTTGCAAGGTAATTTATGCATTGCAAGTCGAAGTGCCTCTCTAGCTGTTTCCTCTGGTACTCCTGCAATCTCAAACATAACACGGCCTGGTTTAACTACTGCTGCCCAATACTCAACAGTACCTTTTCCACTACCCATACGAGTCTCAGCCGGTTTTGCTGTGATCGGCTTGTCTGGGAAGATTTTGATCCAAACCTTACCACCACGCTTGATGTAACGTGTCATAGCAACACGGGCTGCCTCGATCTGGTTAGAACGAATCCAGCATGGTTCCATAGCTACGATACCATATTCACCGTAAGAAATCTTATTACCTCTAAGAGCCTTACCTTTCATAGTACCACGGAACTGTTTACGACGTTTTACTCTTTTTGGCATTAACATTATCTATCTCTCCCTTCCTTATCTGCTTTAGTCGGAAGAACTTCGCCTTTGTAAATCCAAACCTTTACACCGACTTTTCCGTAAGTTGTATCAGCTTCTGCGAATCCATAATCGATGTCAGCACGAAGTGTCTGCAGCGGAATTGTTCCCTCGCTGTAGAACTCTGTACGAGCCATATCAGCACCGCCAAGACGTCCGGATACGGAAGTCTTAACTCCGAGTGCTCCAGCCTTCATAGTTCTGGACATGCATGATTTCATAGCACGTCTGAAGGAGATACGGTTCTCAAGCTGCTGAGCAATGTTCTCAGCTACAAGCTGTGCATCTTTGTCCGGTCTCTTAACTTCTTTGATGTCAACGATGAGCTTCTTATCTGTGAACTGTGCAAGCTCTGCTTTCACCTTTTCGATCTCGGAACCACCCTTGCCGATTACGACACCAGGCTTAGCTGTATAAACGATGATCTTAACGCGATCGGATGCTCTTTCGATTTCAATCTTAGAGATTCCAGCGCTGTATAATCTCTTCTTTAAAAACTTTCTGATCTCGTGGTCTTCAACCAGATTGTCAGCGAAATCTTTTTCTGCGTACCATTTGGAATCCCAGTCTTTGATAACGCCAACTCTCAGGCCATGAGGATTAACTTTCTGTCCCATATTGTCCTCCTATCTCTCATTGAGCACGATTGTGATGTGGCTCATTCTCTTCTCGATTCTGTAAGCTCTACCCTGTGCTCTAGGTTTGATTCTCTTCATTGTCGGTCCTTTGTTTGCGTAGCATTCCTCGATGTAGAGGTTCTCAACGCTCATACCGTTGTTATTCTCAGCATTTGCGATTGCTGATTTCAGTAACTTCTCTATAACGCTTGAAGCATATCTTGGATTGTATGCTAAAATACCAAGTGCTGTCTGTACATCCTTGCCTCTGATGGCATCAAGAACGAAACATGCCTTCTGAACAGATACTCTTGCGTAAGAAATCTTAGCTGAAGGTCTTGTATCTCTCTGCTCGTTTCTTTCTCTTTTGATTTGGGATCTATGTCCTTTTGCCATGGATGAACCCTCCTTTCAAAATATATGAAAATTATCTAACTTTTGACTTCTTCTCGTCTTTTCCGTGTCCTCTGTAAGTTCTTGTTGCAACGAACTCACCGAGCTTGTGGCCTACCATATCCTCTGTAACATATACAGGCACATGTCTTCTTCCATCATGTACGGCAAATGTATGACCTACAAATGATGGGAAGATTGTAGAACGGCGTGACCATGTCTTTATAACTGTTTTATCACCTGCAGCGTTCATAGCGTCTACTTTTTTAAGTAAGCTTTCGTCTGCAAATGGTCCTTTTTTAAGTGAGCGAGCCATAGGTTCTAACCTCCTTGTGAATCTGATTATTTAATCGCTTTACCATCTCTTCTTCTTACAATCAGCTTGTTAGAAGATTTGTTCTTCTTACGAGTCTTAAGACCAAGTGCCGGTTTACCCCATGGAGTACACGGTCCTGGACGTCCGATACTTGTCTTACCTTCTCCACCTCCGTGTGGATGGTCGTTAGGGTTCATTACGGAACCACGAACTGTAGGTCTGATTCCCATGTGACGCTTACGTCCTGCTTTACCAACATTGATCAGGTTGTGATCACCGTTTCCTACAACACCGATAGATGCGCGGCAAATGATCGGAACCATTCTCATTTCTCCTGAAGGAAGTCTCAGTGTAGCGTACTTTCCTTCTTTCGCCATCAGCTGTGCGCTGTTACCAGCGGAACGAACCAGCTGTCCACCTTTTCCCGGGTACAGCTCGATGTTGTGGATCTGTGTACCAACCGGAATCTCTGAAAGTGGAAGGCAGTTTCCTACTCTAACCTCAGCGTCAGCACCGTTCATAACTGTCATGCCGTCTGTAAGTCCTTCTGGAGCAAGGATGTATGCTTTCTCACCATCTGCGTAGCAGATCAGTGCGATGTTAGCACTTCTATTTGGATCATACTCGATTCCAACAACTGTTGCCGGAATTCCGTCTTTCTTTCTCTTAAAGTCGATAATTCTATATTTCTTCTTAGCTCCGCCGCCACGATGTCTTACTGTGATTTTACCCTGTGCGTTACGGCCAGCTTTTCTCTTCTTGGATTCGAGGAGGGATTTCTCTGGAGTTGTCTTTGTGATCTCTGAGAAATCAGAACCTGTCATCTGTCTTCTGGAAGGTGTATATGGGTTATATGTTTTGATTCCCATTACTGTCTCTCCTTTCGTTTGCTCTGATTATTTGTTTCACGGGTTTGCACCGTATAATGTCTTATTTTTTACAGACCTTCAAAGATTTCAATATCAGCGCTGTCTTCTGTCAGTGCTACTACAGCTTTCTTTGTCTTAGCTGTCTTTCCGAAAGTCATTCCACGTCTTTTGTTCTTACCATCAAGGTTCATTGTGTTGACGCTTTTTACTTTTGTACCGTTGAACATTTTTTCAACAGCTTCTTTGATCTGAGATTTTGTAGCCTCTGTGTGTACAAGGAATGTATATTTCTTGTCAGCCATAAGCTCCATGCTCTTCTCAGTTACAACTGGTTTAAGGATTACATCATAATACTGAATGTTTGCCATTATGCGTACACCTCCTCGATTGCTGCAACAACAGCTTTCGTAGCGATTACTGTGTTGTATTTCAGGATGTCATATACGTTGATTGTGTTTGTATGTGCTGTTTTAACATCCGGGATATTCTTTGCGGAAATCTCAACATTCTTGTTTCCATCTTCAAGAACTACCAGCGCTTTGTTAACGTTCAGGTTGTTCAGTACTGCCTGGAATTTCTTTGTTTTGATTTCGTCGAAATTAAGTTCATCAACAACGATGAATTTGTTCTCTTCTACTCTGGAAGTAAGTGCAGACTTAAGAGCTGCTCTCTTCTCTTTCTTATTCATTTTGAAGGAATAGTCTCTCGGAACTGGAGCGAATACAACTCCACCGCCTGTCCACTGTGGTGATCTTGTTGATCCCTGTCTTGCGTGACCTGTTCCTTTCTGTCTCCATGGTTTTCTTCCGCCACCGGAAACTTCAGAACGTGTCTTGGCTTTCTGTGTTCCCTGACGATTGTTTGCAAGCTGATTTACAACTGCCATGTGTACGAGGTGCTCATTAACTTCAACACCGAATACAGCATCGTTCAGTTCGATTGTATCAACTTCTTTACCTTCGATATTGTAAACAGATACTTTTGCCATCTGTATGTTCCTCCTTTCTTAGCTGTCAGACTAGTTTGCCTTCACTGTCTCTTTGATTGTTACCAGGCATTTCTTTGGTCCCGGTACAGAACCTTTAACGAGGATGAGATTGTTCTCTGCATCAACTCTTACTACTTCAAGATTCTGAACAGTGATCTTCTTGTTACCCATCTGTCCTGGCATCTTCTTACCTTTGAATACCTTACTTGGATCAGATGCTGAACCGTTAGAACCAGCATGACGATGGAACTTGGAACCGTGAGTCATAGGTCCTCTGCTCTGGTTGTGACGCTTGATTGCGCCCTGGAAACCTTTACCTTTTGAAACAGCAGTTGCATCAATCTTGTCTCCTGCTGCAAAGATATCAGCTTTAATTTCCTGAGCAAGTGTATACTCTTCAGCGTTCTCAAATCTGAATTCTTTTACATATCTCTTTCCGGATACGCCTGCTTTGTCAAAATGACCTTTTTCAGCTTTTGTCACACCGTTTCTGTGAGCGATGGACTTCTTTCCACTGTTGTCTTTTGTGACAATCTTTTCTTTCTTGTCAACATATCCAACCTGTACTGCGCTGTAACCGTCATTCTCAACTGTTTTAACCTGTGTTACTACACAAGGACCAGCCTGCAGAACCGTTACCGGAATCAGAACTCCGTCTTCTTCATTGAAGATCTGAGTCATTCCAACTTTTGTAGCTAAGATAGCTTTCTTCATTATAATTACCTCCTGTGATTTACAGCGGAACGCTTTCGCGCTCATCCTAAATTTTAGGAATACTGTTTAAAATTAAGATGTCCTTATTATTTGGACTTCATCTTGATGTCGATAAATACACCAGCTGGCATTTCTAATCTAGAAAGTGCATCAACAGTTTTCTGTGTTGGTGTGATGATATCGATCAGTCTTTTGTGAGTTCTCTGCTCGAACTGCTCTCTGGAATCTTTGTACTTGTGTACAGCTCTCAGAATTGTTACAACTTCCTTCTTAGTCGGAAGTGGTACCGGTCCACTCACCTGTGACCCGTTCTTTTTTACAGTTTCGATGATTTTCTTTGCGGATGCATCAACAAGCTGATGATCATACGCCTTCAATGTGATTCTCATTACTTGACTTGCCATAAAAAAAGTCGCCTCCTTTTCGTACTTTTCACATCAGTACGACAAGCGGTGACTGTACACTCTCCCGTGTGTGTCGTGAGAAACTCACACGTTGTTTCATACTCCTACCCTGGTTATCCCATTGGGGCAAATAGTAATCAGTTTTTGATTCGTACAGTGACTTGTCGCCAGTTTCCTAACTTGACATTCGCTCCACGGAAAACCTGCACCAGCTTATTCATTTGCCGGGCAGCAACCTCGCGCTTCATTGCTATCATGTCACAGCTCTCTTAGTATATCCGAGAGAGCGCAAAATTGCAAGTACTTTTTTTGTTTTTTTTCAAGTACAATCTTTTTCTTCTTTATTCTTGTGTTTTCTCATGTATATATGTTTAATTATTGATTGATTCACTTCCTATTATATTTTCCGTTTCATTCCCTATTATATATAGAAGAAACTCGTTTTATATCATTATTTCCCCCTTTTTATTCAATACATGATGTGTTTAAACCGGATCCCAATTAAGATTCTCATAATTTTTCTTCTCAAATGCTTGACATCACTCTGTTCGAATGATATTATTATCTCGACTTGTAAGACCAAAGGCGGTTTTCCTATTTACCTAGGAGAAACTGTCTTTTTTTATTCGTTTTTACAGGTCAGATACTTCAGTTATCATGCAGTACGCTAACGCCGGATGTTTTCCCCAAGAACATCCCTGCCGCAGCAGTACCGTCAGCGCACAGCCTCTTTGTAGGAATTCCCCAGTTTCGTGTGCAGATGTTTCTGTCTGGTAACTAAAGGATCCTCTCAATTACATACCATAGAAATGACGCCGCCTGCTGGAGTTGCAGATCCAGCAAAGCGGCGTCATTTCCGTTATAATGCATTCTTGTTACTGTTCACACGATGTGCGACCAGTAACGCATTCTTTACTTTTATAAGAGTTTTTCTATCTCCGGAAATGGACTCAGACTCCTTTTCAATATTCCATGAATATATGCGATCACCATTCCATAGTTTGCAATCGGGATTCCCTGATCCTGTGCGCAACTGATCCTGTATTTCATTTCGCGTTCATTCAGCATACACCCTCCACAATGAATGATCATTTTGTATGAACCAAGGTCATCTGGGAATTCTGTTCCTGAAGAAGTCTCTATTATAAGTTCTTTTCCTGTATACTCTTTCAGCCAGCGTGGAATCTTCACCGTACCAATATCATCACACTGTCTGTGATGTGTGCACCCTTCACTGATCAGTACTTTATCACCGTCTTCCAGAATATCCAGTGCCTTTACTCCGTGTACCATTGTTTCCAGATTCCCTTTATATCTTGCAAATAGAATCGAAAAGGAAGTTAATAAGATATCCTTTGGTGTATCTTTTGACACTCTACCAAACACCTGACTGTCTGTAATAACCATCTTCGGCTTTTTTCCAAGTGAAGCTAATGTTCCTGCAAGTTCTGTTTCTTTTACAACAATAGCGGATGCATCTGCATCCAAAATGTCACGAATCGTCTGCTGCTGTGGCAAAATCAGGCGTCCCTTTGGTGCCGCACTGTCAATCGGCACAACAAGTACTACAAAATCGGACGGTTCAAGAAGATCTCCAACAATCTTTCGTTCTTCCTCTTCCTTTCCTTTCAATGCTCCAAGTTCTTCCTTCAGCTCATAAATTCCGCTTTTATCCGCTGCACTTACAAGAAGAATCTTCTCTTTCTCTGTTTTCAAATAACTTGCGGTATTTTCCTGTACCCGCAATCTCTCATCTTCTTGTGTAAACCGTTCACATTTATTCAGTACTATTATATAAGGTATGTTCTTTTTCTGAATCCGCTCTGTTATCTTGAGATCTTCTTCACTGACGCCACACGTTCCATCAATCACAACAACAGCAATGTCTGTCTTATTCAACACCTGATAGCTCTTCTTCACACGAAGTTCACCCAGTTCACCTTCATCATCAATTCCAGGAGTATCCATCATCACAACAGGACCCAACGGAAGAAGTTCCATTGTCTTATAAACCGGATCCGTTGTTGTTCCTTTCACATCAGAAACTACCGCAAGATCCTGTCCTGTTACCGCATTCATCACGCTTGATTTTCCAGCATTGCGCTTACCAAAAAAGCCGATGTGCACTCGTTCGGACACCGGCGTCTGATTCATACCCATATTCTTTTTCCTTTCTTTTGGCGGAGACATGTGGGAATCGAACCCACCCGGGACGTACCACGCCCCACACTGGTTTTGAAGACCAGGAAGCACACCAGTTACTCTTCTGCCTCCATAATGCTTAGACAATTCATCATTGTTCAAGAATGCCTAGGCATTCTTGCTGCGAGGTGCGCGTCATGCAATTGCATGACATACTTCTACTGCGCACCTCTGCAATCCTGCCGGAGGCTATATCAGCTGGGGGATTGACTCCCAGCTGATATATTTATTAAGAAACGGAGCAAACGCCAGCTGATATCTGGTCATCCGCTCCGCCATCTGATTCTATCCTAACAGAATCTTTCTTTCCTGTAAATCACAATTGCTTACATCAGTTCCTCTGCCATCTTCTCGATGTCCGCTTTATTCTGCTCATCCATAGAAGACATAATCTTTACTGAAGTCTCAAGCCATGTGATATTCTTGCTCTTCTCAAACATGCCTCTCATCACTTTACCAGCCATAGAAGCCCAGGATCCGTTCTCAATCAGACCAATTGTCTTATTCTGATAGTTACGCTCTGTCAAGTGCTCGATAAATGTCTTCATGAGCGGGAATACATCTCCGTTATAAGTTGTTGAAGCAAGAACGATCTTACCGTAACGGAACGCATCTTCTACAGCCTCTGCCATATCCTCACGGGCAAGGTCTGTTACTACGACCTTAGGGCATCCTTTTTCTTTCAGCTTCTCAGCAAGAAGTTCAACTGCCTTCTTTGTATTTCCATAAACAGATGTGTACGCGATCATAACACCTTCAGATTCTGTTCCATAAGAAGACCATGTATTATACTGTCCAATGTAGTGCTCCAGATTCTCTGTAAGAACCGGTCCATGCAGCGGGCAGATTGTCTGAATATCCAGTGTTGCTGCAACCTTCAAAAGATTCTGAACCTGTGCTCCGTATTTTCCAACAATTCCGATATAGTAACGGCGTGCTTCGCAATCCCAGTCTTCCTCTACATCAAGCGCTCCGAACTTACCGAATCCATCCGCAGAGAAAAGAACCTTATCCTTGCTATCGTATGTTACCATTACCTCCGGCCAATGTACCATCGGTGCAAATACAAATGTAAGCTCATGTTTTCCAAGTGTCAGTGTATCTTTATTCTTCACTTCCAGCTTGTTCTCGTCTGCAAGTTTCAGGTCACGGAAGAAGTTTCCGATCATTGTAAATGTCTTTGCATTTCCAACCACCTTTATATTCGGATATACTTCCAGAAATTTCTGAATATTTGCTGAATGATCCGGCTCCATGTGCTGAATGATCAGGTAATCAGGTGTTGCTCCATTCAATACATCTGCAATATTCTTCAGCCACTCATCGCCAAAAGCTGCATCCACTGTATCCATAACCGCAATTTTCTCATCATTGATCACATAGGAATTGTAAGCCATGCCATTCGGCACGATATACTGACCCTCGAATAAATCAATGTTGTGATCATTTACACCTACATATAAAATGTCATCTGTAATTCTCATATTATGCTCCTTCTCTGCCGAACTATCAGCAGTCTTTTCATTACCGCTCCCACTGATCTGTGAGCAGCACTTTTTTCGTTACTGTACACTCTCGTGTGAACAGTAACCTTTTTTCTTTTATTACTGAATAGAGTATAGCGCAAACCGCCCTCAGAATCAACGTTCATTCTCATATTCTCGTTTCTTTTTTGGAAACATGATTACTTTTCACTTCCATATCTATCGCTCCACTGTTCAACACAGATTATGCGCATTTTGCCTTGAATCCAAAGATTAGACCATGCACTCATGAAGTTCTTCTCTCTCAATCCCCTTTTCCTGCATTACATGCTTGATCTGTTCTACCGCCTCAAGCGGTGCCGCCCAGGCAAGTCCACAACCGGCCGAGATTACTCTTGGCACCGGAATCAGTCTGCCCGGTACCTCCTCTGCCTTGCACGCTTTTTCCATCGCCATCGCATCCGCAGTTGTGTGAAATGTCACCACAAGTTTTAATTCTTTCTTTCTCATTTATGAGATCTCCTGTTTTCCTCTTATCTTTCTTAAAAAATCACAGATTGCCCAGGCAATACTCATACCTGCCGCAATCCCCAATGCATATAAAAATGTATCTCGTCCATAATTCCATGCCTGATGTAAATTTCCTTCAACAACACTTCTCATACAATAATAAAGCGTGCTTCCTGGAATCAGTGGAATCACCGATGTTACAAAAAATGAAGTCGAAGTACTCCTGCAACTACGCGCAAGTATCTCCGCATATAAGTCGATTCCAAAAGCTGCTGCCAATGTCGGGAAGAACACACCTCCCCAGAATCCTCTGCAGATGATAAATAACAGCCAGCCCAGAAAACCGCCAAGTGCCGCCAATGGAAGGTGTTTCTTCTTCATATGAAACAATATGCCAAATGCAACCGAACCTGCTGCACCTGTAAATAATTGAACAATATACGTCATCAACCAATCCTCCCAATCAGAAATATTGCTCCGATAAATCCAAGTGCAAGCACTGCTGCAAGAAGCATTGCCTCTATAAAACGCATAACCCCAGATATCGTATCTCCAATCAATATATCACGAATTGCATTGGTTGCCATCAATCCCGGGATCAATAACATAATATCACCAATCATAATCTTATCCACGTGCAGAGCCGGAAAAAGCCTCGCCATAACACAAATAAAACATCCCGTAAGAAATGATGCCACAAATTGAAACGTCACTTCATTCATGCAATACTTTCTTATATGTCTCTGTGCCCCCCAGATTAAGATGCCTGCTAATCCGGCCAGTAATGCATCCCAAAGATTTCCTCCATAGAAAAGCGCAAAACTAAAAGCTGCCAGAATACTCCCTGCGAGTTTTCCTGTCTGTGTCGGAACAACTTTGTCAATCTGATTGAAGACTTCCCTGAGTTCTTCAGGAGACATAGGATTCTGGCAAAACTGTCTGCTCAGATTGTTCAATTTCTCCAGCTTCTCGAAATCATTTCCTCCGGTCTTTCGGATTCTCCTTGTCTGAGTTCGTACATTTTCTTCTGGAAATTCCATTGTAATAACAATACTCGATGTGATCACGAACACATTCATCTGTGTTGCACCGCATGCATATCCCATACGGTTCAATGTATCTTCTACACGAAATATCTCCGCCCCGCTTGAAAGCAGCGCATCTCCGATATCAAGAAATACATGCAGATATTTTGTTGAAATATACATGCTGTTATCCTCACACTTTCCTTTTTCTCAACTCTCTTATTATAACCGAAACCAGACAAATAGAAAACATTTTTCATTACTAAAATGCTCCCTTTACCAAATTCACATTCAGTAAAGGGAGCAGGGCTTTTTACTATTTCATTTTACTCGATCACAACAGCAAATCCATCTTCGATTTCTTCTACTGTTGTTTTCTTTCCGTGATCCTTTGCAAATTTCTCCACATTTGTTTTCTGATGTGGTTCTGTCACAAGAACCTTTACCGGACTACTGTCACTTTTAATCGCTTCTGCTGTCAGCATCAATGGTTCTGGACAAGATAATCCTCTTGCATCTACTTCTCTCATAACTATTTTCTCCTTATTTTGCTTCGCTTCTCTTGTTTGTAAATGCGATTACAAAACATACAATAATACAAATAATTGCTGCGATCTTACCTGCTGGCGGAACAGCTCCGGCTACGATCTCACCTGTCTCAGCATTCAGTGCTGTTCCACTTGCTGCCAGACCGAGGTTGTGTGCAAGTGCTCCACCTGCGAACATACCGATCACTGTTACACCTGCATCAGATGAACCCTGACCTGCAAGTACAAGCTGACGCAGCGGGCATCCTCCTGCGAGAACTGCTGCAAATCCTACTGCATACATTCCAAGAATACTCCACAGGTGCTGGGAGTGAGCAATCACTCCAGGTGTATTGAATGCAAGAACAAAATGTCCTGTTGCAACATTGTATACAAGCATAACTGCGAAGAATCCTACAATGATTGTGATCAGGTCAAAGTTCTTCATAAGAATGATATCACGGATACTTCCTGCGAAACACATTCTTGATTTCTGAGCAAATGCTCCAAAGAGAAGTCCACCGATCAGAGAAATAATGATTGGTGCATGCATACTTCCCGGACCTGCTGTACTACTCTTTAAAAGATTTGTTCCAAGTGCAAGTACAAGTACTCCGATCATAAGAAGTGGAAGTACACTTCCGCTCACTTTATTTGTCACATGTGCACGTCCAAGGCTGAAACCTTTCTTCAGTGCAAACACGCCTGTAGCAACACCAAGAGCAAATCCGATCAGTGCTACCCATGCATTCAGATCTCCGGCTGACATACGTATCACCATACGAAGCGGACATCCAAGGAATACAAGTGCTCCGATCACAAGAATCATTCCGAGTACAAAACGTACGATTGTGGAAGATCCTGCTGTTGCACGATATTCTTTTGTCGCAATTGAAATAATAAATGCACCGAGGACGATTCCGATGATTTCCGGTCTTGCATACTGTACCGGTTCTGCGGAATGAAGTCCAAGTGCTCCTGCTGTATCACGTACAAAACACGCAATACAGATTGCCATGTTCGCTGGGTTACCAAAATAAGCAAGTGTTGCTGCCACCAGACCCATTACAACACCGGCGATTCCCAGTTTCTTCTTTGAATCAAACAAATTCATTTCCTTTTCCTCTCTTTCTCTACAACTCTTTTATTGCACGAATTGCAAAATCGACCTCTTCTTCTGTATTGTAATGAGAAAAACTGAATCGGACAGCTCCCTGTTCTACTGTACCGAGTGCTTTGTGCATCAGTGGTGCACAATGTGCTCCCGGTCTGGTCGCAATCCCATAAACTTCATTTAATTCATCACTGACTTCAGAAGAGTCATAATCTCCCAGATTGAAAGTCACGATCGGAGCTCTTTCCTCTGCTGTAAAATCTCCATAGACCTTCACATCCGGGATCTGAGAAATCCCATCATAAAACCTGCGCATCAGATGAAGTTCTTTCTCACGGATCACATCAATTCCTGTACGGTTCAGATAATCAATCGCTGCGCCAAGTCCTGCAATCCCATGCCCATTAAGAGTTCCGGCCTCAAGTGCCGTCGGCATCTGGGACGGATGATGCATGTTATAAGTATCCACGCCACTTCCTCCACACAGAAGCGGACGAATTTCCACACCTTCCCTAACATAAAGCCCTCCGGTTCCCTGCGGTCCAAGCAGACCTTTATGTCCTGTGAAGCACAATACATCAACCCCAAGTTCCTGCACATCAATTGGATAAACACCTGCTGTCTGAGAAGCATCCACAACAAACAAAATATGCTTTTTCGATGCAATCTGTCCTACCCGTTTCAGATTGATCATATTTCCTGTCAGATTCGAAGCATGCGTACACACAATTGCTTTTGTCTTTTCCCGCACTGCATTCTCCATCTCTTCATATGACAGATTTCCCTTTTCGTCACAGTTTAGAATTGTAAGCTCTACTCCCTGTTCCTGACACCAATACAGCGGACGCAATACTGAATTATGTTCCAGCACTGTTGTGATCACATGATCGCCCGGTTGAAATAAACCTTTTAATGCAATATTAAGACTCTCTGTAGAATTTGCAGTAAATGCAATTCTTGTCGGACTTTCTGCATTGAAAAAATCTGCAAGCTTTTCCCTTACTGCATAGATACTTCTCGAAGCATCGAGTGCAGCTTCTGTTCCGCCTCTCCCTGCATTTCCCATATGCTCGAGAGCATAGAGAATCGCCTCTTTTACTTCTTCCGGTTTCTGCAATGTAGTTGCCGCATTATCCATGTAGATCATAGGGCTTCTCTTCCTTTCTGTATGTGTTTATATCGTTTACTTTTCAGATACAAATCACTAGTTATAGTATACTTCTCTTTTCTGTTTCCGTCTAATAGGAATCCGTAATGGATCTGCCCTATTTATAGGCTTTTTCTATAAATAGGGTGTGTTATTTGCATTCACCTATCCCTGTATTTTCTTTCTTCAAATACATTCTCTTTATCATCTTTATAAAACGCTCTGCTGCCGGAAGCAACGGATATTCTGCATCATAGACAAGGTTGATCATTCTCTTTCCACCTTGACTGCCCAGTGGAAAAGCCAGAAGTGTTCCATTTTTCAATTCCTCTTCTGCCGCAAGTTTAGACAAAATCGTAACTCCCATCCCTTTACTTACAGATCTTTTGATTGTCTCCTGATTCTCCATCAATGCTGCAAGCTTCAGTTTCTTCATATCAATCCCTTGTTCTGCCAGCATTTTTTCTGCTTCTTTCTTTGTTCCGGATCCTTCTTCTCTTAAGATCACCGGCTCGTCCATGATCCAATCCGCCAATATTTGTCCACCACAAAGCTTTTCAACAAATTTCTCATTTGCCGGAGTAAGCACAACTAATTCGTCTTCATAAAATGGAAGATATTTACAGTTTCCTTTCTCAATCACGGTTCCTGTAAATCCAATATCAATATGATGGGAAAGAATCATATCGATAACTCCTTTACTGTCTGTCTCAAAAAGCTTCAATTTTTCACCAGGATATTCTGCATGAAATGTAGACATTACATTTGGAAGAATATATTGCGCCGGTACGGTTGAAGCACCAATACGAAGTACATTTCCCTCCGGTTTTATTTCTTTTCCAAACCGTCCTTTTATTGTCTTTTCGATTTCAAGCATTTGTACCGCATAAGCATAAAGCTCTTTTCCACTCTCTGACAGCTCAACTCCTCTTGTATTTCTTATAAGAAAACAGGTATTCAGTTCTTTTTCTAATGCAGACACATGTGCACTGATAGTTGGCTGCGTAAGGAATAACTGCTTTGCCGCTTCCGAAAAACTTTTTGTTTCTGCTACTTTCACAAACGCTTCCAGTTGTTTTAAGTTCATTCACTCTCCCCTTACTTTCCTCTGATTTGTTCTCTTTGCAATTTATTTCCTGCGGAGCGTTCTGTCTGTGCACCTTCTTTTGCTGTAAATCCGATTCGATCTGTATATTCAAAAATCAATCTGGCATTTTTTCTGCTTGTCTGAAATACTTCTTTCACCTGACTCAGTGTAATCACTTTAGATACAGATAACATACGGCTTACTTCTGTTCTAATTTTAAACGTAATCGCTGTTGTTGTATAAACACTCTCACAAACCTCTGTAATTTCGTTTTCTTCCTGCATATAATTCAGAATTTCCATCAATTCATCCTGACTTTGTATTCCACTTTTCTTTTTCGTTTTTCTTGCTGACTCAAAAAATGTTTCCAATTCCACTTTGTTCAAAAAGAAAACTTTATTCTCATCTGATTGACTGGCAAAGATTTCTCTTAATTTAGAAACTTCTTCCGTCTCTTTTACTTTATATCCCTCCGGAGAAATCAGCTCTATACTAGAATTTTCCTGTTGCAACCTTATACAACCGACATTTCCATGTTCCTCCAATAGTATAAGACATTTCTGAATTTCCCGATTCTGTTCCTTTTTCCCTTTGCTGATCTGATTGAAAAGAACTGTCTTTGGCATTCCTCTTCGATATGGATGAGCAGACAACCAGCTTTCCAATTCATCCATAATTCTCTTTTCTAAAGAAATCTGTTCCTGCAGGCTCTTTTCTTGGTCTGGGATTTCCTTTGAACACTTATTTTCTTGATTCCAAAGATTGTTTTCCAACAGTTCCAGTCTTTGTAAAACCCCATCATGATATTTTCGCTCTTTTTTTTCTCCCATTTCAAGGATAATTCCTCCACCGATTGTCTCGAGTGGTGAATAAAATCGGACAATAAACCTGTCCCCTGGACAAAACGCAGCAGGTTCTTCTAACCTTAATTGGACATAGGCTGATTCCCCCGGCTCAATTTTCTCACAGGACAACGGAACTGCTCTGCACAGAACTTCTGTTGTTCCGCTATAAAAATGTAATCGAGTCTGATGTTCAATACTTCTTTTACTTTGTGGAAGAAGTGTCAGTTTTGCATTCACATAGCGGCTGACTTTCATACTTCCTTCCGGTGCGATCACATTTCCTCGATACACAAACTTCCCATCACTGCTCTGTCTTCGGTCTGTCTGAACCAGGTTCAGTGCGCTTCGCTGACCTGCTTCACAAGCTTCTGCCTCCTGCTCATGCACCTGAACTCCACGAACTCTGCACGAAGTTTGTTGTGGATAGATCATCACCCGATCTCCCGAATGAATTTTCCCGTCAAGAAGTGTTCCCGTCACAACTGTTCCGCTTCCTTTAATTGAAAATACTCTGTCCACAGGAAGTCTTGGAAATGCAGGGATTTTCCACATTTCTTTCTGCTTTTTTACACATTTCAGGATTTGACTTCTTAATTCTTCTATTCCAGCTCCTGATTTTGCTGAAACACGTACAATGTCCACATTATATTCCAGCTTATCTTCTACCTGATCATTTCTCTGACCTACTGTAAGCAACTGTTGCATTTCTTCACAGATCTGCTGTTCTACCATCTCCAGCCATTCCTCATCCACAAGGTCACATTTATTCAAAACAACAAGGATATTCTCAACACCCAGAAGGCGTAAAATTGCCAGATGTTCCCTTGTCTGTGGCATAATCCCCTCATCTGCTGCAATTACAAGAAGAACAAGGTCCATTCCTACCACACCTGCAGTCATATTAGAGATAAATTTCTCATGCCCGGGAACATCAATGATTCCGACACGCTCTCCGTCTGTCAAATCCATCCATGTAAACCCTAGATCAATTGTGATTCCACGTGCTTTCTCTTCTTTCAGACGGTCTGTATCTCTTCCCGTTAATGCCTTGATCAGTGTCGTCTTACCATGATCGATATGTCCGGCAGTTCCGATGATCACATGTCTTTCCATCTAATGCAGTCCCTTTCTTAATGCTGTTTTTCTTTCTTAGTTATGCTTTCTTTCCATAACATGTCTGATCTGTGTCGCCAGATATTCGATTCCTTCTTCCGAGAAAGTTCTCATATCCAAAAGGAAACGCCCTTCCTTTATTCTTCCAATTACCGGAACTAAAAGATTTCTCATCCTGCTTTCTATTTCTTCAACGGTGATCTCAGTTGATTCCAATGCTACTCCATAACTTGGAATCTCTGTTTCGGGAAGTGCACCGCCACCAGCCTTAGAAATACATTTTTCCACTTGAATCTGAACGGACGCTCCCTCTTGATTCCATCTATCAGCACAAACCATTGCTTTCTCTTTTATTTCCTCCACAGGTCTTGTCAGCATTCTCAGTGTTGGAATCTTTTGAACCGCTTCTTTCTGATCCAGATAACATTTCAACACTTCTTCTATTGCTGTCATTGTAAATTTATCTGCTCGAAGAGCCCGAAGCAATGGATGATTACGCATCTGATCAATATATTTTTTCTTTCCTACAAGGACTCCGGCCTGTGCTCCACCAAATAGTTTATCACCACTAAAACAAACAACATCTGCACCGGCCTTTACTTCTTCCTGTACGGTTGGTTCTTTGGATAAACCATATTCCTCCAGATTTATAAGTACACCACTGCCCAGATCTTCAATCACTGGAATTCCGCTTCGTTCCGTATGATTCTCGAAATTTTCAGGCGTCAATTCCTGCGTACACTCTATCAGACCAGTACTTAATTCATACAATTCTTCTGCACTTACCGATTCTGTAAACCCGACAATTCTGTAATTACTTGTGTGGACTTTCAAAAATGCTTTCGTCTTTTCACTGACTGCTGCTCTATAATCTTCTATCCTTGTACGATTGGTTGTCCCGACTTCTTTCAAAATAGCACCGCTTAATTCAAGAACTTCCGGAATACGGAATTTCCCGCCGATTTCAACAAGTTCTCCTCTGGAGACAATCACTTCTCCTCCTTTTGTCAATGCACTCAGGGCAAGAAGTACAGCTCCGGCATTGTTATTCACAACAATTGCCGCTTCTGCTCCCGTGATCTGACAAAGCAATTCTTCTGCATATCCGGTCCTGTTTCCACGTTTTCCAGTCTGTAAATCATATTCCAGACTGGAATAATTCTCTGCAACTGCTTTCAGTTTTTCCGCAATCTCATAACTAAGCGTTGCACGTCCAAGCCCTGTATGAAGGATTACTCCTGTTCCGTTATAAACTGGTTGGATCTCCTTTTTCTGTTCTTGTTCCAAAAGATGGTTCACTTCTGATTTCTTTGAACTTGATTCTATCTCATACAGAAATTTCTGAATCATTTCTTTTGCTTCATGCTCACTGATTCCCTTTTTGATTCCTTGTGAGATTTCATTTCTCAGATTCTCCACAGAATCTCTGACTGCTCCGAGAACACGCTCATATCCTTCTTTCTCTGCCAGTCTCTGAACATTTTCTTTCTTCATCAAGTCATCTACTCGCGGAAGCAGGCGGAAGATCTGATTCTTTTCTTTCTGTAAATTTTCTCTTTTCTTATTCTGATCTAACTGTTCCAACTACTGCTGCTCCTTATTTTCTCTTTCTACAGCGAAATGCCGCAAGAAACCGTTACTGCTCACAGAGCACTGTGAACAGTAACAAGAAATCTCTTACAGCATTTCCATTTTTCCTTTTTTTAGTTGGATGAGTTTTTCCTGCCGCTCTTTGACGCAGCCTACAACTGAAACTTTCGTTTCCATTCCCACTGCCTCAAAGTCTGCTAACAGACAATCTAATTCTTCTCTTGGGACACTGACAAGAAGTCCTCCTGAAGTCTGCGGATCGCTGATCAGATCTAAATAGACCTCTTCTATATCTCCTGCATCCAGTCCTTCTGCTGCAAACTCCCGGTTCTTATATGCTCCTGCCGGAACGAGTCCCATCCTTGCATATGCAATCGCTTCTGTCATATATTCAATCTGCTCCGGATATAATTCCAGAGTCATGTCACTTGCCTCAGCCATCTCTGTACAATGTCCTAGCAATCCAAATCCCGTCACATCTGTACATGCGTGGATCGTGTGTTTCTCAATTGCTCTTTTCGCTCTCTGATTCAATGAAGCCATTACTTTCGCAGCTTCATCTGCGGCTGCTTCGGAAGCCATCTGTGCTTTCACTGTTGTATTCACAATACCACTTCCAAGCTGTTTGGTCAGAACCAGCACATCTCCCGGCTGACACCCGTAATTCTTATAAATCTTATCCGGGTGAACGAAGCCTGTTACCGAGAGTCCGTATTTCGGTTCATCATCCTGCACCGAATGACCTCCGACCAGAACGGCTCCTGCTTCTAACACCTTGTCTGCTCCGCCTCGCAAGATCTCCCCTAAGATCTCCGGATCCAGACAATTTGGAAAACATACAATATTCAATGCAACCTTCGGCTCTCCTCCCATTGCATATACATCGCTTAAGGAGTTCGCCGCTGCAATCTGTCCGAACAGATACGGATCGTCCACAACCGGTGTGAAGAAATCCAGTGTCTGTATCATGGCAGTCTCATCCGATATTTTATAAATTGCGGCATCATCTGATGTCTCAACACCGACAAGCAGACGCTCATCGGAAAATTTAGGCAGCTTACCCAGAACCTGGGCAAGGGTCTCAGGACCGATTTTGGCCGCTCAACCAGCTGTCTTTGTCATCTGTGTCAGATGAATCTCTTTGAGTCCCTTACTCATTTCGCCCACTTCCTTTCGAATATTTTTTCAAAATAATTCCCTCGGTATACGAAAAAGCTGTTGCAGCAGCTTTTCCATCACATTTTCAAATTACTGTAACTGTTCCTATGTTTCTAACAAGGTTTCACAATCTTACCTGCATTATTCATAGACTCGACAATGTCATACATATTTGTAACTGTTCCTACTGCAAGCTTGTCTTTCATTCCATAATAATCCAGACATGTTCCGCAAGTCACAATCTCAACGCCCTGGCTTTCCAGATTCTTCAGATCCTCCAGAGAGTCAGATCCTTCACATGTGATCTTAGCGCCACCGTTGTAGAAGATCATCTTCTTTGGAAGCTCATCAAGCTGTGTGATTGCAAAGATGCAACCTTTGATCAGCACTTTTCCGAGCTCATCATTTCCACTTCCCATCTTGTCAGAAGAAATCACAACTACCGTATCCCCTGTCGGAACACAATCGCAAACCGCACCCGCCGGTGCTGTCTGAGTTCCTTCTCCTGCAAGCGCCTGGATTGTCACTTTATATTCATCCTCTCCAAGCTTCTCCTGTGTTACTGTTGCGCCTGTACTCTGTGCCATCTTTGTCACATTAGCCACTGCTGTCTCATTATCAACGAGAACTTCTATTGTCTCCGGAGCTGTCAAAGCATCTAATGCTTTCTTTGTCTTAATTACCGGAAGTGGGCATTTGTCTCCCATAGCATTTACTGTTACCATTCTATCGCTCTCCTTTACCTATTCGTTCAGGTATTTTAACCTCCAGGCTTCTGTTTTTCAGTATAACATTTTTACTATGGGTTATCAAACTTTTCTATAGAAATTTTCTATAAATTGCCTTCTTTCTGATTCACATTTTTACGCAAAGCTTCTCCCAGTTCCGTAATACACAGTAATGTGATTACAAGCACGATTCCCGGAATCAGAATGATCCACCAGGAGTTTGTCATCAATGCCTTTTCAGAAAGCGAGAGCATACTCCCCCAGGAAATGATTTCCATCGGAAGACCAATCCCAAGAAAGCTCAATGTTGACTCTGCTATGATTGCACTTCTGATGTTCATCACGACCATAAACATAATCGATGAAACAAAATTCGGCAGCAAATGCACACGTAAAATATGCCAGAAACTTCCACCCATACATTTTGCAGCAATCAGATATTCACTCTCACGGAGCTGTCGTACCTCAGTGCGTACCATTTTTGCAATATTCATCCAACTGGTAAACCCAATCACTACGGTGATTGCAACAACTGAGTTCTTTCCTGCCAGTGCCTGAAGAAAGATAATTAACAGAATGGAAGGAATACTCAATAAAATTTCTGTAAAACGCATCATCAGTTCATCAATCCACTCCGGTGCGATTCCACTGAAGGATCCGTAGATCACCGCAATCGTAGTCGATAACACGGTGGATATCAACCCGATAAACAACGAGATTCTACCACCGTATAAAATCATTGAAAAAATATCTCTTCCCATCGTATCCGTTCCAAAAAAGAACTCTTTATTCGGTGAAATGTTGCAGTTCTCCAGATCCATGTATGTAGGGTCTTTCGTCATAAAGAAACGACAGAAAACACAGGCAAATATGATGACTGCAAGAATACTTCCGGCAATTACAGAAGACTTGTTTTTTCCAAAATCATTCATTTTGAATGTCCTTATTCTATTTTCGGATGAACTATTATTCTTCTCAGCTTTTCTCATCTTCTCCACCTTATATTTGACTTGCCTTTCCTGTCATTTTAAGTTCTTTCATTCTTGGATCGATCCATTCACTGACAGACTGTCCGATCACATTTCCTGCAATAACAAAAATACCGGTAAATACGCAAAGCACCATCAGCATATTATAGTCATGATATTTTGCACTTTCAAAAGAAAGCGTTCCGATTCCCGGATAGGAAAATACCATTTCCACGATATACGTCCCTTCGATCACATGCTGAAGTGAAATTGCCATCAGACTGATGAACGATGGCATAATATTTTTCACACAGTGAAAGAACAATACTCTTTTTCGTGACATTCCTTTTGCCTTTGCCAGTAAAACATAGTCTTTTCTAGTTTCTTCCAACAATCGGTTACGGATCAAATACGCATAATACCAAAGGTGGCTCAGCACAACAACTGTCAGCGGAAGAATCAGATGCATCAATCTGCTCAACAGATTTGCCGATTGGCCAAGATCATATGCCCCACTTCCCGGAAGGAGCTTTAGATTCACACTAAAAATCAAAATCAATATAAGTGACAACCAGAATTCCGGAATACAGCTTGTGATTGTTCCCACCTTACGCAAAATCCGGTCTGGAAGCTGATTTTCATAATACACACAGAAAATTCCAAGCAAAAGTGCCAGTCCAAATGTCAGGATAAAACCAATTCCGCCAAGCAATAATGTATTGACTAAACGTCCCTCGATTACTGTAAGAACATCTTGTTTATATTTATAAGAGATTCCAAACTCCCCCTGAAGAGCATTTCCAAGCCATTTCACATACTGAACAGGGATGGGTTCGTTTAATCCAAGTCGTTCCATTGCATGCTCATGTTCTTCCACCGACATTCTCTCCGCACGTTCTCCATAATAAGAAACCAGCGGATCCCCGGGTGCCAACCGCGACATTACAAACACAAGAAGTGAGAGCACAAAAACAGATAGCAAGATCAGTCCGATTTTTCTAAGCCATTGTTTCTTCATCACTCTGCTCCTCTCCTGAAATCTCCGGAATCGGAATCGCCTCCAGAAGTTTCTTCGTATATAAATGCTGCGGATGTTCAAACACCTGCTCGGTTTCTCCTATCTCCACAAGTTTTCCATCCTTCATCACTCCGACACGGTCGCACAACAGACGCACCATTGAAAGATCATGCGCAATAAAAAGGATTGCACAGTCATGTTCTCTTTGTAAATGCCGAAACAGCTTCACCATCTGTGCCTGTGTAGTTACATCCAACGAAGCGATTGGTTCATCTGCGATCAAGAGCTTCGGCTTCATTGCAAATGCTCTTGCGATTGCAACTCTCTGTCTTTGTCCGCCTGACAACTCCGGTGGCCACACGTGAAGCTGTTCTTCCTGCAATTCCACTTCTTCCATCATTTCACATAAAAAATCATGCTGTTCTTTCCTGTCAGAAAATATTTTATGGATTTCCAGTGGTTCCGCCAGGATTCTCTCTACCTTCATTTTCTGGTTTAAGGAAGATGTTGAATCCTGAAAGATCATCTGCCGCTCTTTTTGCAGTCTTCTCGCATTTTTCTTTTTTGCTTTTTTATCAAGAAGATTTATCCCATTATAAGAAAATGTTTCTGCTTTCGGACTTAGAATCCCCATCAGACATTTTCCAACCGTTGACTTTCCAGAGCCTGACTCACCTACCAGTCCAAAAATCTCGTCTCTTCGTATCTCAAAGGACACATCTTTCACCGCTTGAAACACCCTTTTTCTATCTAAAGGATAGAAGTAGGACAAATGTGAGATTTCTACCAGTTTTTCATGCAATTCTGATCCACTTATTAATTTTGATTCATTTCTATGCATATAATAAGGATGATCATGAAGCAATTTCTTTGTATAAGAATGTTTTGGAGCTGTGAAAAGCTGTTTTGCTTCTTCCAATTCCACGATATTTCCATCCTGCATTACAGCAACCCGGTCTGCGATCTGAGCAACAACTCCGAGATCATGTGTGATAAACAGAATACTTAAATTCAATTCTTTCTGTAATTTTTTCAACAGTTTCAGAATCTCTGCCTGGATCGTCACATCCAAAGCTGTCGTCGGTTCATCCGCAATTAAAAGCTTTGGATTTGAGGCAAGTGCTATTGCAAGCACACATCTCTGACGCATTCCACCTGAAAAATGATACGGATACAGATCATAACGCTGCTCTGCGTCTTTGATCCCAACGAGCTTTATCAGTTCGATTGCCCGCTCTTTTGCTGATTTCTTCTTATTTTTCTCGAAATCTTTCTCTCTTTTCTTCTGATTTAAAGCTTTTTCATGCAGCAAAATAGCCTCTTCCATCTGACTTCCAACTGTCATCGTCGGGTTTAACGTACTCTGTGGATCCTGAAAGACCATCGCGATTCCATGTCCTCGGATCTGCTGCATCTCTTTTTCATTATATCCAATCAGGTTCTGATCTTTATATTGAATGGCTTCGCCTGTCACAGAGGCACTCTTTGGCAGTAATTTCAAAATTGATCGGCACAGTACAGTCTTTCCACATCCTGACTCTCCAACAAGAGCAAGGACCTCCCCTTGTCTTAACGACAAGGAGACGTCCTTTACTACTTGTTTCTTTCCATCTGAAGTTTGAAATTCAACTGACAAATGCTTCACTGCCAGTATTTCTTCTATTTTCATTCGATTGTCCAATCCTCTACATTCCAGAAAATTCCAACACCATGATGGCCAAGAACTGTATCCTTTGTAATTCCCTGGATCTTCTTATTCGTCACATAATCTACATCGCAATAACAGAAGAATGTATATGCCGGATCTTCTGCAAGTGCAACCTGAAACTTTGCATATGCTTCTTTACGCTCATTCTCATCACTTGTCTGTCTTGCCTGTGTCAGATAAGTGTCTACCTGTTCATTGGAATATCCACTGTAATTACTTCCTTTATCTGTACCAAACACTTTATATGTATGGTCATCAGCATCAAACGGGCTTCCCCATCCGATCAAAAATGCTTCCTGATTTGCCCAGTCGATTTCTGACTGAACCTGTGCTTTTGCATCAACTCCAACTTCTTTCAGCTGCTGACATGCGATAGCCGCAAGATCTGCGCGCACCTGATCACCTTCCATCACATTGATTGTAAAAGAAAGCTTCTCTCCGTTTCTCTCATAGATTCCGTCATCTCCCAATGTCCAGCCAGCCGCTTCTAACACTTCTTTTGCTTTTGCCGGATCATAAGAGTATTTCTCTACATCTTCATTATTATATTTATTTCTCTGAAGCGGACCATAAGCTACAATTCCTTCTCCAAGAAGAACACTGTCTACCATCTTCTGACGATCGATTGCATAGCTGATTGCCGGAATTGCATCTTTGTTCCTCTGCCAGAACTCATTATTAAAGTTATAAAGGATACCTCTGTAATCTGCTGTCTTCATATCATATACTGTAAAAGTATCATCATCTGTGAAATTCTGTGCATCCTTCGGTGTCACCTTTGCCAGATTGATCTCACCGGATTTTAACTGAAGTGCCTTTGCATTATCTTCCGGTACAATCTTAAACACGATTGTATCAATCTTCGGAGCTCCTTTATAATAATCCTCATTCTTTACAAGTGTAATACTCTGTCCTTCATCCCACTCCTGAATCTTATACGGACCCGTTCCGATTGGATTATGGAAATATTCATCTGTCTGCATATCCTTGCCTTCCAGTAAGTGTTTCGGAAGGATACCAATTGTCATATAGTCGAGAAATGCCACATTCTTATCCCGAAGTGTAAAAGAAATCGTCTTATCATCGATCACATTGATTGCTGTAACATCCTCGTAATTAGAAGCAATCTCTGATTCATTATCCGGATCCATGATTGCTTTGATCGTAAACTCAACATCATCTGCTGTAAATTTCTCTCCATCATGCCAATTTACATCATCCCTAAGATGGAATGTATAAGTATTTGTCGCGTCATCCAGCTCCCATGATTCTGCCAGTCCCGGTACCACCTCATTATTCTCATCATGTGCTGTCAGACCGTCAAACAGAAGCAGATTAATCTCTCCATGCTCATCAATAGCCGGATTGATCCTTGTGTAATCATTACTTCCATAGATTAATGTAGACCCGCTTTGTGTAGTCTCTTTATTTGCATTGTCTGATTTGCTTCCACAGCCTGTAAGTACACAACCTGCCAACGTGCAGACTGCTAAGGTTACCACGATCACCTGTGATAGTTTTCTTCGTTTCATCGTTTTCTCCTCATGCTGTCTATTTTCTTTCAATGCAATTTATTGTATAAGAAACAGAATAAACCCACAAGCCAGGTGGGGGGATATAAGATGTTTTTATTGCTCGATTAAAAAAACTCCGGTGATTCCAAAAAACACCAGAGCTTTAAATCTTCTATATCTAGTTTTATTTTTAACTTTCTTTTCCTTCACCCGCAAAGTATTCTTTCACAAGCTTTACAACTACACCTGACAATAAGAATACTGCAATCAGGTTCGGGATTGCCATCAGACCATTAAATGTCTCTGCGATATTCCACATCAATCCAAGTTCCATTGTAGCACCTACAATTGCAACGAGTGCATAGAGTACCATGAATGGCTTATTCGCTTTTGTACCAAGAAGAAATTCCACACATCTTGTTCCATATAATCCCCATCCGATAATCGTAGAAAATGCGAAGCAGCACATTGCAACCGCTGTAAAGATAGATACCCAGTTTCCATAAGTGGATGTAAATCCAAGAATAGTAAGTTCTGCTCCTGCTGCCTCTCCATATCCAACCGGAACACCGCTACACAGAATAACGAGTGCTGTCAATGTACAGATTACAATGGTATCAACAAATACTTCGAAGATTCCGAAAAATCCCTGTTTCACAGGTTTTTTTGTATCAGCACATGCATGCGCGATAGAACCTGTACCAAGTCCTGCCTCATTAGAGAAGATTCCTCTGGAAACACCTTTCTTCATACTCATAAAGAAAGATCCCACGGCGCCTCCGGTCACAGATGCCGGTGAAAATGCGCCTTCGAAAATGGATCCAAATACGCTCGGAATGTTCTGGAAATTCAGAACAACAACGCCAAGTGCCAAAATTACATAAATTGCTGCCATAAATGGAACAAGCTTTTCTGTAACCTGTCCAATTCTCTTAATTCCTCCAAGAAGGATCATGCCGATCAGGATAGCAAGTACAATTCCGATAATCAGATTTAATGTTCCCACAGAATCCTTTTCTATGATTCCATAATTAAAAAGTGCAGAATCGATTGCTGTTGTAATTGTATTCACCTGTGTTGCATTTCCCGTTCCGAATACAGTCAGAACTCCGAATGCAGCGAACAGATAAGCCAGCCAGTGCCAATGCTTTTTCAGACCATTTTTGATATAATACATCGGTCCACCGACACGATCTCCTTCCGCATTCGTCTCATGGAAATGAACTGCAAGAGTAACTTCTGAAAACTTTGTACACATTCCAAGAAGTGCTGAGATCCACATCCAGAACACTGCGCCCGGCCCTCCGATTGCGATTGCTCCTGCGACTCCAGCGATATTTCCGGTTCCGACCGTCGCCGCCAATGCGGTACAAACTGCCTGGAACGGAGTCAGTGCACCGTCAGATGCATCTCTTTTGCGGAGCATTCTTCCGATCGTCACTTTCATCGCATACGGAAATTTTCTGATCTGAAGGAAGCCGGTCCGGATACTTAAGTAAAGCCCGACTCCAATAATGCAGATCATAGCCGGAACGCCCCAGATAAAGTTATTCACAGCACTATTTACTGATTCTATCGTAGATAACATACTTCTCTAATTCCTTTCTCTTATGATATTATTACGTTGACTGTTCATCACATTAAATCGATAAATCATTAAAATAACTTTTAAATTATACCATAAAAGTGGGGAAATGTATAGAATTATTCCAATACTTCTTTCGAATCAAACTGATCCATAAACTCCGCATATTTTGCTGAATTTTCAAATACCGGCTTATAATTTTTAACAAGCTCTCTGCTTCTTGCTGCTTTTTCTTTCAAAAGTCCATAGGCTCCAAGTGCAAACATCTTCGCAGTGACAATATAAGCTTCTTCCTCATCCGTCACTTCAAATTCTACCTGATGGAGTCCACCCTTTACACCACCTGTATTAAATGTATATACAGGCATTAAGTGCTGGACATCACCGACATCTGTTGATCCTCCCGTATGTCCCGAGGCCTCAATCACATTTGTTTCCGGTGCAGAAAGTTCTGCTGCTCTTTTTAATTCTGGGAGTGCTTCTTCCGCAAGTGTCGGAAGATATCCCGGAAGTGTTGTGATTTCAACCTTCGCTCCCATTGCAGTAGCTCCTGCGTGAAAGGATCGGTCTGTTTTCTTCGCTGCATCTGTAAATGCCTCGATTGTTTTAGCTCTTACCAATGTCTCTACTACAACTTCATCAGGCACTACATTTACCAGGTTGCCACCCTTTGTAATGATCGGATGGACACGGACACAATCCTCATCACGGAATGTCTCTCGATTCAGACCGAGTGCCTGCAGACCAAGTGACGCCGCCGACAGAGCATTTACACCTTGTTCCGGTGTTCCTGCCGCATGGGCTGCCTTACCTAAACAACGGATCACTTTAGATACAAATCCATTTCCGGTTCCACTTCCTACTATGATGTCATCCCCCGGTGCAATGTGATGTGTAATACAAAGATCAATATCATCAAATGCGCCGATACGAAGCAGCTCACATTTTCCACCGCCATATTTTATTTTTCCCTGTGCGCGCAGCTCATTTTTGAATCCAATTTCACCATACTCTTCCGCCGGTGTTGCAAAAAACACCACCTGTCCATCCAGTTTTTCCGCGATCTCCGGAACTGTAAGAGCCAGTGCCGCACCAAAGATTCCAGCCATCTGTGCATGATGTCCGCAGCAATGTGCCGCATCTGTCTCTGGATTCGCATGAGCATGCTCCGGAATCCTAAGTGCATCAAGCTCTCCAAGAAGTGCAAGGCTTGCTGTATCTTTCTTTTCTTCATTTAAATACGCTTTTGTTCCTGTAATTGCAAGTCCGGTTTCTGTGCGCAGACCTAATTCTTTCATCTTCTTTATGAATTTTTTTGCTGTATTGAATTCTTTATATCCAAGTTCTCCATGATCGTATATATCTCTGGCAAATTCAATGATCTCATCTCTGTGCCGATCTATTGCTTCTAGGATTAATTTTTCTGTCTGATCCATTTTCATCACTGCCTTTCTTAATTATTGAAGCTCCTCCGGGATCCACCATAATCCATCATTGTTTTCTTTCATATACTGTTTGAATTCATCTGAGTGGTATGCGTCCACGATTGCCTGTGCCCAATCTGCATCTTTGTTCTCTTCTTTTACAACAACCTGAAGTACAAGATAATCTGAAATATCTTCATTGGCCAGTGCTGTAGAAGCATCAATGCCTGCATTATATACAACACTTCCTGTGATTGCAATATAATCAAAATCAGATTCTGCTGCCGGAATTGTCATGCTGTTCATTTCTGTAAATTCAATATTATGTGGGTTCTCTACAATATCATCCTGTGTAACTGTGGATGGATCAGCATTCTCGTCAAGATTGATCCAGCCGATTTTCTGAAGCATCAGATAGCAGCGTGCTGTGTTGGACGCATCATTTGGGACTGCAACCTTCGCACCATCCGGGATTTCATCTACAGAATCGTATTTTTCTGAATAAACTCCTGCCGGAACAGTTGGAATCGGACTGATTGCAACCAGATCTGCGTTATAACTCTGATTGAAATTGTCCATGTATGCTGTATGCTGTTCTACATTGACATCTACATCTCCATCATTCAGTGCAACATCTGCTGTCTGAAGGTCTGAAAGGTCAACAGCTTTCAGTGTATATCCTTCTTTCTCAAGAATTGGAACAATTGCATCTTCGAAAAGTTCTGTATATGGTCCCTGGGATTTTCCATAGACGATTTCCTTTTTCTCTGATGTATCCGCGTCACTTTTCTTCGTATCTCCTGAACCTGAATTTCCGCATGCTGCCAGGCTGAATGCTGTTGTCGCTACTAATAATCCTGCAATAATTTTCTTGATTTTCATAATATAATCCTCCTCGTTCTTTCTTAATCAATTATCTATGTTGTCTGAGTTTTCTTGAAATTGTATTTCCTGCAAGCTGAAGGATCTGTACAAATACAACCAGTACAACTACAGTAAAAATCATCAATGGTGTATTCATCCTCTGATATCCATAAGTCAGTGCCAGGTCTCCGACACCTCCTCCGCCTACATATCCAGCCATCGCTGATGCTCCAAGCAACCCGATCGTACCTGTTGTCAATGCGAGTACGATAGACCCAAGTGTTTCCGGAAGCAGAAAATACCGAATCGTCTGCCAGGTAGATGCCCCCATTGCTTCAGCCGCTTCTAGAATACCCGGATTAATCTCCAGTAAGCTATTTTCCATCAAGCGTGCAAGATATGGACTGATATAAATAACAAGCGGGACAAGTGATGCTGTACTTCCGATGGTCGTTCCAACAATTGCCCTTGTCAACGGCATGATCGCTACCAGTAAGATTACAAATGGAATACTTCTTACTATATTAATATAGATACTTACAATATTGTAAAGGATCAGATTCTCTATCAGTCCTCCCTTACGGCAAAGTACAAGGATCAGTGCCAAAATAATTCCTATGATTGTTCCAATAATCAGTGACCATGCAACCATATATAATGTCTGTCCACCACTGGTCAGTAACTTTTCCAGTGATACTCCAAAATACTCTTGTTCCATTAAATCGCCTCCACTCTTTCTCTGATTACTCCATTCTCATCAATCTGTTTCTCAGCTTCTAATATTTTCTCTTCCATTCCGATCAGCTGCAAAATGAACACACACATTACATTCTCCTGCAATTCCTGCACGGTCGCTCCCAGAATATTTACTACAATTCCATCCACATGACAGATATCTGAAATCACAGGTCGTTTTACACTGCTTCCGATAAACTTAAGCCTCTCTACCCGGAAATGTTCTTTCTGTTCTTTCACAAGACTTAGAATGCTTTCCGGAATCTGATCATTTACTACAGTCTGAACAAATCTTCTTGTAACAGGTGCCTGTGGCTTTCCGAATACATCAAGCACACTTCCGGACTCTACTACTTGTCCGTTCTCCATAACTGCTACTTTATTACAGATCATCTGAACGACCTGCATCTGATGTGTGATCAGAAGGATTGTAACTCCCATCTCCCGGTTGATCTTCTTAAGCAGTTTCAGAATGGATTCTGTAGTTTGTGGATCCAGTGCACTTGTTGCCTCGTCACAGAGCAGGATGTCCGGTGTTGTTGTCAGTGCCCTTGCGATTCCCACTCTCTGTTTCTGTCCTCCCGAAAGCTGGCTTACATAAACATCTTTCTTATCTTCCAGTTCTACAAACCGGAGTACTTCTTTTACTTTCTTATCAATCTCTTCCTTTGGTGCCTTTTCAAGAATCAATGGCAATGCAATGTTGTGATACACTGTTTTTGATTCAAGAAGATTAAATTGCTGAAAAACCATTCCGATTTTTCTTCTAAGCTTGCGAAGCTGCGTTTTTTTCAGATTCCCAAGATTTTCTCCCTGGACTATAACATTTCCCGTATCCGGTGTCTCTAATCCATTTACCAACCGGATCAAAGTTGATTTACCTGCTCCGGAAAATCCGATAATTCCGTAGATGTCACCTTTCTGTACATGAATGCTGACATCCTGCAACGCATGTACCGTACCGTATTTCCCGGAAAATGTTTTGTTTGCATGTTCTACTTTTATCATACTCATCACTCCATCTATCATTTGATGTAACACTGTTACTTTTTCGCATCTCAGATTCGATAGGCGTATGATACACCTTATTAACCTACTACGTCAATAGGTTTTATATGTTTTCGGCGTTTTGCTTTTATATTCCTATCTGTTTAGTAGGTTATTAGTGCATTTTAACCAGTCCCACTATAAGAATGCTGTTCACACATCGTGTGAACAATACCGGCTGGCAACACTTGATTTCTGAATCTGAAAATTTTCATTGCATTACCATAGGACTTTCTATTATAATAGAAATGTTATAGACGATATAAAACGAAACAATTTCAAAAATGTATCGTTTTTTGAGATTGTCTCTGTATGATTACAAGTATTTTTTGTAGAAAGGATTAACTAATTCATGTGGATTGCAGATAATTGGAAAGACTACGAAATTCTTGACTGCTCAGGTGGCGAAAAGCTTGAGCGTTGGGGAAATTATCTTCTTGTCCGTCCGGACCCGCAGGTCATCTGGGATACGCCTAAGAAGAACCGCGGTTGGAAAGAGATGAACGGACATTATCACCGTAGCAAAAAGGGTGGCGGTGAATGGGAGTTTTTTAGTCTCCCACAGCAGTGGCAGATCCATTACGGTTCTCTCACATTTAATTTAAAACCATTTAGTTTCAAGCACACAGGACTCTTCCCAGAGCAGGCAACTAACTGGGACTGGTTCTCTGAGAAGATTAAGAATGCTGGACATCCGGTCAAGGTGCTGAACCTTTTTGCTTATACCGGAGGTGCTACACTTGCAGCGGCAGCTGCCGGAGCGCAGGTTACTCATGTAGATGCATCTAAGGGTATGGTGACATGGGCAAAGGAGAATGCGGTTTCTTCCGGTCTGGGAGATGCACCGATCCGCTGGCTTGTCGATGACTGTGTGAAGTTCGTTGAGCGCGAGATCCGCCGTGGCAACACTTATGATGCAATCATTATGGATCCGCCGTCATATGGGCGTGGACCAAAAGGCGAGATCTGGAAGATTGAAGATATGATCCATCCACTCATCAAGCTTTGTACAAAGATTCTTTCCAAGGATGCACTGTTCTTCCTTGTGAATTCTTATACAACAGGACTTGCTCCTGCCGTACTTACCTACATGATCTCAACTGAATTAAAACCTTGGAACGGACATGTAGATTCTCAGGAGATCGGACTTCCTGTTACAGATTCAGGATTGGTTCTTCCATGTGGTGCTTCCGGTCGTTGGGAACGTGACTAGCAAAATCCCAATTATAATTCGTTTGTTACTGGCTTCAAATTTCTGAGTCAGTGGCTATAAATTGTACCTGTGCAAAACGTTACTGCTCACAGTAACTTCTAAACAGCTACAGCAATATTCTAAACAGCAGAAAAGACCAGAGGTTCTTGTTTCAATTTGTAAAACAAGCCTCTGGTCTTTTCATTTATTTATGCTGTTCTTGAACTCCCCTGACAGATTTCTTCAAACTCTTTTAATTTCTGTCTTGCCTGCGGACTTAAGTTTCTTGGCACTTCGATCTGAATGGTTACATACTGATCTCCGTGAACGGATGAATCTTTCATCGAAACGATTCCCTTGCCTCTCAGACGGATCTTGGAACCTGACTGTGTTCCCTCTTTGATCTTGCACATAACATCTCCGTACAAGGTGTGTACCAGTGTCTCTCCTCCGAATACAGCTGTTGTATATGGAACAGATACGGTTGTATATACATCCATACCTTTCCGCTCATATCCAGGTTTCGGAGCAACTGTTACTTTCAACAGAAGATCTCCGGCTTCACCACCACCGGTTCCCGGCATTCCCTTTCCTCTTAAGCGGATTGACTTTCCGTTATCAATACCTGCCGGAATATGAACCTTCAGTGACTGTCCCGGTTGTCCCGGATTCTCCGGATTACTCAGGGTAATAACCTTATCTCCACCAAATGCAGCCTCGTCAAATCCTACAGTGATACCTGCCTTGATATCAGAACCTTTTGATTTAAAGCTTTCACCTCCAAATCCTCCGGTAAATCCTGATGTCCTTCTACTGCGTCCTGAAGTACTTCCTCCATGGAACATATTTCCGAAAATGTCACCAAACATGTCATCCATGTCGCCACCTTCGAAATGATACTCCTGATATCCACTTCCCGGTCCACCATAACTACGGTAAGTACCGCCTTTGAATCCGCCGTTTCCACCGAATCCTCCAAAGCCACCTGTACCGGCATTTCCATATCCGGAACCTGCAGCACCGCTCTGATCAAATGCAGCATGACCGAACTGGTCATACAGTTTCTTCTTCTCCGGATCACTCAGTACAGAGTATGCCTCCGTCACTTCTTTGAATTTCTTCTCCGCTTCTTTATCCCCAGGATTCGTGTCCGGATGATACTTCTTCGCCAGCTTACGATATGCTCTCTTTATTTCTTTATCCTCTGCGCCCTTTGACAGTCCAAGCACTTCATAATAATCTCGTTTCATTCTTTCCACATCCTTCCGAATCTCTTGTTGTTTTGAACATATATAGTTTATTATTTCTCTGTGTTCTACTTGTAATATAGCAGACATTTTTCAAACTGTCAATACAACAAATTAGATTTGTCTGGTTGGCTCCGTCACTATTGAACTATCACTTCTCGTTTGAATAACCAAGTGCTTTTGTCTCTTTATTGTTGAGGACACATGTAAGGCAGGAGCGTTCCGAATACACTTTGTTCCGTATGTTAGTAAGAGCCAGACAGACACCACTCACGGTAACTGCTCTGGCTCTTAGTCAATAAATGTATCTGTTCCATTTACAGGAATCTTAACAGACAAATCAATTTTTATTTCAACAACTCTCGCAGCACCTGATTTACCATTCCAGGATTTGCTTTCCCTTTCATGGCGCGCATTGTCTGTCCAAACAGTGCTCCGATCGCTTTCTCTTTACCGCCTTTGAAGTCTGCGACTGCCTGTGGGTTGTCTGCGATCACTTTAGCAGCTGTCTCACGGAGTGCATCTTCATCGTTCACCATCTTAAGCCCGTGTTCTTCGACATATTTCTCAGGATCTATATCCTCCTGGAAAATCTGCTTGAATACATCTTTTGCCACAGAACTGTTAATGGTTCCTGCATCCGCAAGATCAATTAATTTTGCCAGGTTCTCCGGAGAGAATGTTAAATCTTCCGGCTCCATTCCATTGTCTTTCATCAGACGGAAGGTCTCTCCGATCAGCCAGTTTGCAACTTTCTTCGGTTTCTCACAGATTGCTGTTGTTGCCTCAAAAAGATCGGCCATTTTCTTAGAACCTGTGATGATCTCTGCGTCATACTGCGGAATATCAAACTGTTCCTTGTAACGCTCCAGCTTCTCCGTACGAAGTTCCGGCTGCTGAGATTTGATTTTCTCGATCCATTCATCACTGATCACGATCGGAACAAGGTCCGGTTCCGGGAAATAACGATAATCCTGTGCATCCTCTTTGGAACGCATTGCATAAGAATGCTCTTTGTTGTCATCCCAGCGTCTTGTCTCCTGTACAACCTGTTTTCCTTCTTCGATCAACTCAATCTGTCTCTGACGCTCGCCTTCAATTGCATGTGCGATTGCCTTAAATGAGTTCAGGTTCTTCATCTCTGTTCTTGTACCAAACTGATCGGATCCGACTTCACGGACAGACAGGTTGACATCTGCACGCATAGAACCTTCCTGAAGCTTACAATCAGATGCTCCTAAATACTGCACGATCATACGCAGTTTTTCAAGATAAGCAATAACTTCCTCCGCGGAACGCATATCCGGTTCAGATACGATCTCTACAAGTGGCACACCACTTCGGTTATAATCGACAAGTGAAGTATCATCCCACTCATCATGAACCAGCTTACCTGCATCTTCTTCCATATGCATCTCGTGGATTCTTACTTTCTTCTTTCCCGAACCACTCTCGATCTCTACATATCCATCTCTGGCAATCGGGAGATACAGCTGGGAAATCTGATAGTTCTGCGGGTTATCCGGATAGAAATAATTTTTACGGTCAAATTTGCATACCTGTGTAATCTTACAGTTTGTTGCAAGACCAATCGCCATAGCATATTCTACAACCTGTTTATTCAACACCGGAAGCGATCCCGGCATACCGGTACATACCGGACAAGTATGTGTATTCGGTGCGCCACCGAATTCTGTGCTGCATCCACAGAAGATCTTTGTCTTTGTAGCCAGCTCAATATGCACTTCCAGTCCAATGACTGTCTCATACTGCTTTGCCATTGTTAACGCACCTCCTTTTCTGACATAAGACCGACAGATGCCGGTGTTTCATGCATCTTCTTTGTCGCACACTCATAGGTATATGCTGCACGGATCAAAGTTTTTTCTTCAAATACATTTCCGATCAGCTGCATACCGATTGGAAGTCCTTTGCTGTCTTTTCCAACCGGAACGCTCATTCCCGGAAGACCTGCAAGATTGACTGAGATTGTATAAATATCTCCCAAATACATCTTCATCGGATCACTTAAGCTCTTTCCAAGCTCCGGAGCAGTTGTCGGTGCTGCCGGTCCGAGAATGATGTCATAATTACGGAATGCACGGTCAAACTCTTTCTTGATTAAAGCTTTTGTTCTAAGTGCCTTCAGATAGTAAGCATCATAATATCCTGAACTTAAGACAAAAGATCCAAGCATGATTCTTCTCTTTACTTCAGGACCAAATCCTTCTGAACGTGTTTTCTTGTACATGTTATGAAGTCCATCGTAATCTTTCGTACGATAACCATATTTCACACCATCAAAACGTTCCAGGTTAGAACTTGCCTCTGCATCTGCGATCGTATAATAAGCAGGGATTGCATATTTTACAAGTCGCAGATCAAACGCCTCAACAATCGCACCCTTTTCTTCGAGTACTTTTGCTGCCTTCATCACAGCATCATTTACTTCAGGATCCAGACCTTCTCCCATATAGTCTCTTGGGATTCCAATACGGAGTCCTTTCACATCATCGACAAGTGCTTCTGTGAAATCACAATCATCACGATCCATGGAAGTGCTGTCCTTCGGATCATGGGATGCAATTGCTTCAAGAATTGCCGCACAATCCGATACATCTTTCGCTACCGGTCCAATCTGATCTAAAGAAGATCCATATGCGATAAGTCCATATCGGGAAACGGTTCCATAAGTTGGTTTTAGTCCGACAACTCCACAGAAAGAACTCGGCTGACGAATGGATCCGCCGGTATCAGATCCAAGTGCATAATAACATTCGGACGCTGCCACTGCCGCACAGGAACCACCGGAAGAACCTCCCGGAACATGCGCTGTGTTGTGCGGATTGCGTGTCGGTCCGTAATAAGACGTCTCTGTTGTACTTCCCATGGCAAATTCATCCATGTTTGTCTTACCAATGATAACCGCTCCTGCTTTTCTGAGGTTCTCAACTGCCTCTGCCGTATAGGTCGGTTTGAAGTTGGAAAGAATCTTTGAACTACATGTGGTAAGCTGTCCCTCGATACACATATTATCCTTTACCGCAACCGGAACTCCTGCAAGTGGACCTGTCAGTTCGCCCACATCTATTTTCTTCTGAATTTCCTCTGCCTGTGCATAAGCACCTTCTTCATCTATCGTCACAAAGCTGTGAATCTCTGACTCCGCTTCTTTGATCTGTCCAATCACTGCATCGACTGCTTCTCGTACAGTTACTTCTTTTGCTTTGATCTTCTCGCCCAGTTCAAGGGCTGTAAGTTTTAATAAATCCATCTGCTCTCACTCCCTTAACCAATTGTCTTCGGCACTTCAAAACTGTCCTCTTTACGAAGTGGTGCATTCGCAAGTGTCGCTTCTTTGTTATCGCCATTTGTCACCACATCTTCACGGAACACATTCTGTACCGGAAATACGTGAGACATCGGTTCGATTCCTGCTGTATCAAGTTCATTTAATGTATCTATATAATCCAGCATCTGCTCCATGTCTTTTTTCGCTGCTTCTTTCTCTTCCTCTGAAAGTTCCAGCTTTGCAAGGATTCCTACATACTCGATTGTTTCATCGGATATTTTATTTGCCAATTTAATCATCCTTTCTTTCTACTCTGTCTTTGCTAATCCTGACAATTTCCAAAATCAGTATCATAAATTTCTCATCTTATTGCGACCTGTAGCGGTACATATCATAGAAACTGTCATAGTTCTGGTTTTTTACTGAGCCGGACGGCGTCAGGATTAAATCCCCATCATCCACTTCCAGCTCCGTCCCTTCCGGGAAAACTGCATTTCTATAAGATTCTGACCCATCTGTATCATAAAACCAGAGTCCATAGTTTTCATAATTGAGATTTTCATTTTCCTTATCATAAAGATCACCAAGATAAATCTTGTAATGAAGCTCCGCCCAGTCGACTCCTGATGCCTCGGTCACATCATACCATCCTGCCGGGAAATCTGTTCCCGCCGTATAAGTGTTTCCGGCTTTCAATGTTACCTGCTCCGTCAGCGGATTTTCTTCCAGCTGCATCTGTTCCGTCTGTGCATTCTCAGAATGAAACTGGACAACCAGTCCTGTATCAATCTTCAGATGACCTCCTGTATACAATCTCACATCGTCCAGATAATCTCCTGCATCCGTATCTGACTCATCTTCACTAAAATAAGAATAGTAATAAATCGAATTCTCAGGATCATCCTGCTGCATGGAGCCTTCTCCTGAGACAAGCTCCACTTCATAAGTCCCTTCCGGGATCTGTGCTCCGATTTCATACTCCCCATATCCTAATACACAGTCATAAGTTGCTCCTGTTTCAGAAAGTTCTCTCGTTGTATTCATATATGGATCATACTCAGACTCCACTTCGCTGCCATCATCATTCCAGTCATAATCTGAGGAATGGAAATCATCCCCAAATGAGGAAATGAAATCACCAACTGAACCTGCAATGCTTGTAAATGATACGATTGCCACGATAATTCCCGCAAGAATTCCACTGATTTTCCTTGCTTTTTTCTGTTCCTCATAAGATCCTGTATGAGCCTTCCTTGCCGGATTAAATACCGTCGGCCCACCTGGCTGCATCTGCCCTGTCTGTGGGATTTCAATCCTCGGATTTTCTTTTTGCTGATATTCTGTCTGCGTTCTTTTCCGTCCGTTATGACTCTCACAGAGATGTCCCGCATCCTTCTTTTTCTCCCGGTTTTTTGTCTCTCCAGTGTCATTCTGTCGTTTCTGGGAATATGTCATTTTTTTCTTGCGGTCAAAACTGCTCTCATTCAGCCTGTAATTCTTTTTGTCTAGCTTTGTGTTATCCAGCCCGCAGGAACTGCAACGGCCATTAATTAATTTACCTCCGCAAAGATAACATTCTTTTTTCTTAAACATAAAGATCCTCCCTCGTTTCTACTCCTTAAGTTTCTGACCACAACATCCTGTGGGCAGTTCTCTTTCTAAGTTCAGACCTTCACATCCAACAGTTTTTTCGTTCAATCCAGGGGGATTGACCCGTTTTTTGTATTCTCTTCTTATGGTTCCAGACGACTTAAGTCTCTTGGGAATAATGTTGTTTCTCTTACATTGTCTTCGTTCATCATCTTCATTGTCAGACGTTCCATACCTATTCCAAGACCTCCGTGTGGTGGCATTCCATGCTTAAATGCACTTAAATACTGCTCCATGCCTTCATCTGTCATACCTCGCTTCTCCATCTTCGCAAGAAGTTCATGATAATCATGAATACGCTGTCCGCCGGTTGTGATCTCCATTCCTCTGAAAAGCAGGTCAAAACTGAGCGTGTAAGTCGGATCCTCCGGATCATCCATTGCATAGAATGGACGTTTCTTTGATGGATAATGAGTAACGAATACAAAATCTGCATCCCATTCTTCCTTCGCATAACGGCTGATCAATGTCTCTTCCTCTGGTTCCAGGTCAAATGGGTTCTTGATCTTTCTGTCATACTTCTCGGATACCAGTCGTTTGATCTCGTCGAATCTTACTGCCGGAATATTATCTGTCTTCGGTACTTCGATATTCAGAATCTGAAGTTCTCTTGCATACTCTTTCTTCAACAGCTCCATCGTATACTGAAGAAATCCCGTTTCCATTGCCATGATATCTTCAAATCCATCAATATATCCCATCTCGAAATCAAGGCTTGTGTACTCATTCAGATGACGCTTTGTGTTGTGTTTCTCTGCACGGAATACTGGCGCTGTCTCAAAGACTCTGTCGAATACTCCGACCATCATCTGCTTATAGAACTGTGGGCTTTGCTGAAGGATCGCCGGTCTGTGGAAATACTCCAGACGGAAAAGGTTCGCACCGCCCTCTGCACTCTTGGCACCGATTTTCGGAGTATGGATCTCTGTAAATCCTTCTTTATAAAGGAAATCACGGAACCCTCTTACGATTCCTTCCTGAATTCTGAACTTCGCACGCTCTCTGATATTTCTCAGAGAAATCGGTCTGTAGTTTAATTTTGCTTCCAGAGATGTGTTCAGCTTCCACTTTGCAATCGGAAGCGGCATTGGCTCTGCCGGCTCACTTAAGATCTTCAATTCACCAAGGCGAATCTCAATCCCATTCGGAGCTTTCGCAGACTCTACAAGCACACCTGTTACCTCTACTGTATCTGCTTCCTTCACATCTTTCAAGTCAAATTTGGAAATATCTTCTTCATATACACACTGAACAAGTCCTTCTCTTTTTCTGAGAATAATGAATGCAATTGTTCCCATATCACGGATCGTATGGATCGCACCATTTACTTTCACTTCAGTTCCAATTCTTCCCTCTTCGAGAAGTTCACTCAGTTCCAATGTTTCCTTCTTTTTTACACCTGTTACAAATTCCATAATTCTTCTCCTTTCAGATTCCAGCATCCCGAGAAGAACTTTTCTATACAAAAAGTCCCGGGATACATCAGTATCCCGGGACGGAAATTACAATCATAATATCCGCGGTACCACCCGCATTGAATCTCAGTCTTCACATTTCAAATCTTATCCCTGTGTAAGCCAGATTCCACTCTTTGCATGTAACGTATGCTCCACGTGCTGCCCTACTTCATCTGTTCAGACAGCCAGCTCCCAAGTGTTCCCTTAATCCGCTCCGCTGTCCGGCGCTCTCAGTCGGTGACGCCAACTTCCTGTCAGTTTCTGTGAATCAGAGTCTTGTTCTTAGCCTTTTTCTGGTTCAGCACTTTAGTCTGCTAAAACTTGTTTCCAATATTAGCACATCATTTTTTGATTTTCAAGAGTTTTTATCTGAATTGTCACACATTTTAACATTTTATCAGAATGAGGCTTTTTCAACCTATCGGTTTTGTGTACTTTCAACAATTTCTTCCTGTACTGTGCTTAATGCCTGATCCAGCTGGTTATCCGCTTTGGGATTCTCTTCGTCATACTGATACTCCACCTCGACATCCGGCTCAACACCTTTCCCATTGATGCTTCTTCCATTTGGAGTATAATACTCTGCAATCGTCACTTTCAGACAGGTTCCATCTCCCAGATCCATCAATTGCTGCACAACACCTTTTCCATACGTTGTAACTCCGACAATCTTCGCTGTTCCATAATCCTGTACTGCACCGCTGAAGATTTCAGATGCGCTGGCACTGTACTGGTTTACAAGAACTGCCATTGGTTTCTTAAATTCATGAGTTCCGTCACAAGTGATTTCGTCTGTCTTTCCATTCTTGTCCTTTGTTGATACAATTGTACCTTCCGGAAGAAGCAGACGCAGCATATTTGTAACTGTATCAAGACTTCCGCCCGGGTTGTTTCTCAGGTCAACAATAAGACCCTGCATTCCCTGCTTTTCAAGATCGTCCAACGCTTCTTTAAACTGGTCATAAGTTACTGTATCAAACTCAGACACTCTGATATAGCCAATCTGGTTCTCCTTCATCTCATACGAAACTGTCTTCACTTCGATCGTATCTCGTGTGGCAGTCAGTTCCAGCTCTTCTCCGTCTCTGAGAACTGTAATCTTTACCTCTGTTCCCTTTTCTCCTTTAATCCAGGACACCACCGTGTCAAGCTGCTCATCACCAACCTCGTGGTCATCGATTTTCTCCAGAATATCTCCTGCTTTCAGTCCTGCTTTCTCTGCCGGAGAGTCTTCATAGACATTTACAATTGTGGCATAGCCCGTATCCGCATCTTTTGTCAGCGTTGCACCCACACCTGAAAATGTTCCGCTTGTTGATTCCATCAGAGCTTTCGTCTCATCTTCATCATAATAAACAGTGTACTTATCTCCCAGTGCACTCGTATATCCGGAATAAATTCCTTCTGCCAGCTTATCTGTATCAATTTCATCTTCATACAGATAATATTTATCAATCAAAGCATTCAGCTTATTCAGTTTTTTTGATACCTCTTTTTCTGTCACTTTACCAGATGCATAACTGCCGGCTGTGTTCGTAATGACCCTGAATCCCCCAAGGAGAAGCAGGCTGACAAGAACTGTTGCAAGAATTCCGGTAACAATCCCGGCTCCATATCCCTTTTTCTTTTTCTGTTCCATTGTCTGTCCCTTTCGCTGTTATTTAAAGAAAAGGACAAAGCAGAATCTTCCACTTTGTCCCCCTTTATTCTTTGAATCACTTTCATGTAAACATGAAAGGAAGATTTTGAATCCCTTTGTCTTACATATAATTATTTGGATTCACTGGTGTTCCGTTAAGCTCCACCTGGAAATGTAGATGTGCTCCGGTTGAATATCCTGTAGAACCAACATATCCAATCTGTTGTCCTTTTGCTACTCTCTGACCGGCACTCACACAAATTGAGCTGTGATGCATATACTTTGTCACCAATCCATTTCCATGGCTTATAACAACCCAGTTTCCTGCACTGTTGCTCCAGCCTGCCGTAATGACTGTTCCGGCTGCTGCTGCATATGTAGGTGTTCCTGTCGGTGCGGCATAATCATTTCCTTTATGTGGTCTTGAATCGAAAGATCGAACCTCTCCAAAATAACTGGACTGGTACGTCATTCCCGGACATGGATGTGTAAAATATCCACTTCCGCTCACCACGTTTCCGCTGGAAGCCGGTCTGGAACTACTGCTTCCGTTACTACTGCTTCCGCTATTGTTCTTCTTTGCCGCAGCAGCAGCAGCCGCCGCTGCCTGCTCTTCCTGAAGACGTTTTGCTGCTTCTGCTTTCGCCTTGAGGTCTGCAAGAAGGTTCGCATTATCTGTAATCTGATTCTGAATCTCCGCAATCTGTGCTTCCTTACTGCTGATCAGATTCTGTGCTTCCGTCTGCTGACTTACCAAGCTTGTCTGTAATGTATTCAGTTTCTCATACTCATCTTTAAGCTTTGCTTCCTTTTCTTCTACAGCTTTCACCGTTTCCTGAAAAGCAACAAGCATATCTCTGTCATAGGAAGAAAGCTTTGATACATACTCCGCTTTATTGAGCAGATCACCAATATTGCTGCTGGACATCAGTATCTCAAGGAACTTGGTATTACCACCCTCATACATGAATTTGATTCTCTTCTTCATGCTGTTATACTGATCATCCTCATCAACCTTCGCCTGTACAAGCTCTTCCTCAGCTGTTGAAATTTCAGTTTCCTTGGCACTTAATTCTTCCTGTGTCTTGTTCATCTGGTCAATTATGGAATTAAGTTTCGCAGCAAGTGTATCTTTTTCAGCCTGAGCTGCACTCTTCTGTGATTGCAGCTCATCTGCTTTTTTCTGCGCTTCATCAATTGTCACAGCACCGGAAGTAATTGTCATTGACAGCATCATTCCGACTGACAGAACCAGTGCTGTCACCTTTCTCATCCGTCTTTTCATAGGTATCTCCTATTACACTCTTAAGTGCTTACGAACAGTGAAGTAACTTCCGAGGAATCCAATTCCAATTCCCATTGCAAGCCCGATTGGCAACAAATAGATATATACATTTCCAACCGGAAGGAATGTAATGATATTCTTCAGAATGCTAAACTTCTCCATAATATATACTACAGCCTTGTCATAAAGGAAATATAACAGAGCAAGCGGAATAACTGCACCGAATAATCCGATGATCAGACCTTCGATTACGAATGGTGATCTTACTACAAAGTCCTTCGCTCCGATATATTTCATGATTGCAATCTCTTCTTTTCTGACTGTAATACCTGTTGTTACCGTATTACTGATCAGGAAGATCGATACTCCGAGAAGAATTGCGATAATCGCAATTGAAACATATGCAACAAGCATATTCACACTGGAAAGTGTGTTCGCTACAACATCTGACTTATTGACCTGTCTAACTCCGTCCAGACTCTGTGCAAATTTAACCAGATCCTGCTGCGTAGCTGAAAGAGACTTACTCTTCGCAATCAGATCCTTATTATTACCTTTTACCGTCTTCATGTAGACTTCATAGTTATCAGAATGTGCCAGCGGGTTATCATCCTTAAAACCTTCTGCAAGTTCCGGGTTGTCTCCAAAATAATCTTTCTGGAATTCTGCCCATGCATCATCTGCTGACACATACTTCACTTCCGAAACATCATCACGGGATTCAAGCTGCTCACCGATCTCTTTCTTCTGTTCCTCTGTTGCGTCATCATTAAAGAGTACGGTGATTGCAACACCTTCTTCTGCACTTTTAATAATATACTGGAAGTTAACAAGTATCGAGAAAAACAATCCAAACAGGAAAATACATGCTGACATCGTCGCTATGGATGCGAGTGAAAACATCTTGTTTCTCCAGATATTCTTAACGCCCTGCTTTCCAACGTATCCAAATGTACTAATCCTCATCTATATACCCACCTTTTTTCTCATCACTGACGATTACGCCCTGCTTCATAGTAATGACGCGTTCGTTCATCTCGTTTACGATCTCCTGGTTATGTGTAACAACAAGTACTGTTGTTCCACGCTCATTCGCCTCTTTTAACAGACTCATGATCTCCCATGAGTTTGTCGGGTCAAGGTTTCCTGTCGGCTCGTCCGCCAGCAGAATGGCAGGTTCATTTACAATTGCTCTTGCAATCGCTACTCGCTGCTGCTCTCCACCTGAGAGTTCCTTTGGGAATGACTTATACTTCTGTGCAAGTCCTACCAGTGACAGAGCTGCCGGTACCTTCTTCTTGATCACACGGGTCGGTGTCTCAGTCACACGCAAAGCGAATGCAATATTCTCATAAATATTACGATCCTTCAGAAGACGGAAATCCTGGAATACAACTCCAAGTCCTCTTCTGTATTTAGCAATGTTTCTGTGTTTCATACGGTTCAAATTCTGGCCGTTGACGATAATTGTACCCTCGGTCGGATTCAACTCTTTCATGATCAATTTGATCAATGTAGACTTACCTGATCCACTGTCACCAACGATGAATACGAACTCTCCGCGTTCAATCTTCACGGAAACACCATTCAAGGCTGCGTGACCTTTGGAATACTCCTTCGTCACATTCCTTAATTCAATCATATGTTCCTCCTAAAACTTATCTATACTCCTACGGTTCTAGTACTCTAATGTCTCCATATACTTCATATACTTTACTACCATTAAGGCAATCTTGAAAGTAATGGCATCCTCAAACACACGCAGATCCAGACCGGTACTCTTCTGAAGCTTATCCAGTCTGTATACCAGTGTATTTCTGTGGATATAGAGCTGTCTGGATGTCTCTGATACATTAAGACTGTTCTCAAAGAACTTATTGATCGTTGTCAATGTCTCTTCATCAAAGTCATCCGGAGATTTTGCTTCGAAAATCTCTTTGATAAACATCTTACAAAGTGGCAGCGGCAGCTGATAGATCAGACGACCGATTCCAAGTGTTGTATAAGCAACGATATCCTTCTCATCAAAGAAAATCTTACCTACATCAAGTGCAAGCTTCGCCTCTTTGTATGACTTGGATACTTCCTTGATATCACTTACGATGGTTCCGTATGCAATATGGATCTGCTCGTCGCCTCCCTCTGCCTGGAGCGTATCCAGCATCTCTTTCGCCATCTTCTCAAGTTCCTTATTGCCGTCCTTATCTGAGAGTTCTTTCACAACAATAATATTCTTCTCATCAACAGCTGTGATAAAGTCTCTTGACTTTCCTCCCAGAAGATTTCTCACATTATCAAGTGCAGCACTGTCTTTCTCGTGCGATGTTTCAATAATAAAGATAACACGTTTTACTTCTGTGTCAATATGTAATTTCTTTGCACGATTGTAAATATCAACCAAAAGAAGGTTGTCTAAAAGAAGATTTTTGATAAAGTTATCTTTGTCAAAACGCTCCTTATAGGCTACAAGCAGACTCTGGATCTGAAATGCCGCAATCTTACCGAGCATATACACATCTTCTGTCTCGCCATCTGCAAGCAAAACATATTCCAAACGCTGTTCGTCAAAGATCTTAAAGAACTGGCATCCCTGGATCACCTGGCTGTCTGCCGGGGATTCAACAAAAGAAAGAACCGCTTCCCCACAATCTTTTGCCATATCAAATGTTGCTGCAAGTTCCTTGCCTTCTGTGTCGAGTACACAGAAATCAACCCTTGATATTCCCTTTAATCCTTCAATAGTGTTTTGAAGTATCTGATTCGAAATCATCCTTTTTTCCTCCACTCTGTACGATGTATTGCTGATTACAGCAAACTGTAAGTAGTAACACGCATGTGCATATTCCACAATTTTTTTGTATGCATTATTTATCCGTACACATACCCTTATATTATATTAAGGCAAAACAGCAAAAAAAGAAAGAGGAAATCCATCTTTTTTATGCATTTCTTAGTCGAATCTATGAAATATTCACATTTTTATCTTTTAGCATTCTTCACAAAGACTAATTCTGCTTCTCTACTTTATAGCGAAATACTTTCTTTACTAACATTCTCTTTATCCGGCTTGTCATCTTTCTGTCGTCAAAGCTGCGCATCAGAACTGATCCACAGCCAATCCAGACTCTTGTGTCGATCAATGCCCGGTTCTGTTCAATAAAATCTTCCTGCGCCGGCGATGGAAGGACTGATAAAATACAATCTGCCTCTGAGCCATTGACTGCATTCACTATTCCATGGATCCTGTCTGCATCTGTCAACTCTCCGTCTTCCAGATGGATCACGGCATCTCCTACCACACGGATTCCCTGATTATACCTTGCAAGAGCTTCCTCTGCTTTTACCAGTTCCTCCTGACTGGCTGCCAGAAGATAGATCTTATGATGGTTCTTCTGTAAATATTTCAAAAACATTCTTAAGAATAATTTATTATCCGTCTCACGCAGCAATCTTGCATCATCCGTTTTCGCTGCCTCAAGAATCTCTACACTTCCCGGAAGGACAAGATCCTGCATTGAAACCTTTTTTTTCCACTCCGGATTTTCATGTTCTTTCATCAGAGATTCCATCGATACAAGTTCAATGGTATTGACGGAATCGCCTTTCATGAATCCGATTGCCTGCATCATTGCTTCTTTTGCCTTGATGCAGGAAATCTCCACATCAAATATTGAAATTTTTTCTGTCATTTATGCCACCAAAGTTATCACTTTCCAAAAGCTCTGCGAATTCTAACGCAAAATAATTTCTCCCAATTCTGTCTATTTTACCAAATTTATCCTGATTTGTCAAAAGCTGTGTCATTCAAAATTTTACTTTTGTTTATCTTTCATCATTTTTATCCGCAATTTTTGTCTGTTTTTTTATCTCTCGTCTTCTTCCGGTGACCATTCCGCCAATTCGTCCTGTCTCTTTTGATGTTAATGACTTCCACCCATCCTGCATCACGCGATCTAAAAGGCCTAATTCTTCTGCTATCTCATACTTCAGTTTTTCTTCCGGTTCAAGTTCTGTAAGATTGATTGTCTTTTCCTTTTTTCTTCCCATACTTCTTATTGCTGCATACAGCATCCTCCTTTTCAGAAGTATTTACAGGAAAAGAAATTTTATTCGCCACTTACATGAATCGCACCAAGAACCTCTCCGATCGGAGCCGATATTACAAGCTCTGCCCGGACAGTTCTGGCTGTTTCTGATTTATTAATCACAACAATGTGTTTTCCGTGAAAATAATCAATAAAACCGGCTGCCGGATAAACAACAAGGGAAGTACCTCCGATGATCAGCATGTCGGCTGATGAAATTGCTTCGACTGCCCCTTGGATCGTCTTCTGGTCAAGTCCCTCTTCATAAAGTACTACGTCCGGCTTAATCATCCCGCCGCAGCTGCATCTCGGAATTCCTTCTGAATTCTTCACATATTCCGCATCATAGAACTTCCCACATTTCATACAGTAATTTCTGTGGATGCTTCCATGAAGTTCATAGACTTTTCTGCTTCCTGCCGCCTGATGCAGTCCATCAATATTCTGTGTCACAACAGCCTGCAATTTTCCGGCCTGCTCCAATTCTGCCAGTTTCAGATGGGCAGCATTTGGCTTCGCATCCAAAATCATCATCTTCTCTTTATAAAACTCATAGAATGCTTCCGGATATTTCATAAAAAAGCTATGACTGACCACCTGTTCCGGTGAATACTTATATTTCTGATGATAAATTCCTGTTGCACTTCGAAAATCCGGAATATTACTTTCTGTTGATACACCGGCTCCTCCGAAAAACACGATCCGGTTACTCTCATCAATCATTGCCTGCAGCTGCTCAATCTCTTTCTCGTACATCTTGCATACTCCTTTCTCAAACCACACTTGCCAGATTCCTGTCACCTTAAGGCACACTGCCTTCTGCACCGGTGAAATGTTTACAAGGACTTTCCTAATATAGAACAAAGAATGTGCAAAGGCACATTCTTGCGCCTGCGGCGGTCGCTTGCGACACCTACCTTGTACGCCGCAGTGCGCATCCTTAGCGGAGCGTTTTTAATATATTAGGAAAGCACTTTCCTAATATATTAAAAAGACAGGTCCGTCCTTCACCTGCATTCAGCTGTGTCTGACTCCCTGTCTTTTCTTAAGTAAACCTGTTCCCGGTACGTCCGGAAAGCGATCTTATATCTTTTATTTATATCTTACAGATCGATTTTTCCTGTTGTATCTCCATTAACAACATAATATGCTGCTGACTCTTCCGGTTTCAGATAAATCTTAACATCTTTCATGTCTCCGACTTTATTCTTCAAATCCTTTGTCCATACATCTTTGACTTTCTTAAGAATCTCTTTCTCTGTATACTCTTTACCAGAGAACTGAAGGAAGAATTCTGTCTTCAGATCAGCTTTCTTTGTAGTCTTAGTTGCTGTCTTCTTAGCTGCTGCTTTCTTTACAGTCTTTACAGCCTTTTCAGCTGTATCTTCTGCTTTTGCTGCAACCTTCTTAGCTGCCTTCTTCACTGTCTCTTTCACTTCTTCTGCCTGAACTTCTGGTGTATCTACCAGCACTGCTGCCTTTGTTTCAAGTTTCTTTGTTGTGTCTTTCTTTGTCTCGATTGCTTTCGCAGCTGCTGTCTCTTTCTTCTCTGCCTTTACTGTTGCTGTTTCAGCTTTTGTTGTTGAAGATGTCTTCTTTGTTACCATACTTGTTTCCCTCCTAAAATATACACCCAAGTATATTGGCACTACCTCATTACAATGTTATTCTTAACGCGAAATAATAACAAGAACTTTTGTCCGTAATGATAAATTATTCACGATACAGATTATTGTAACTCATTTTTGACAAAACGTCAAATTTTCCTTGATAATTATCATTTTATTCCTCTGAAGAATATCCCCTGAAAAATTCTGAAAGTCCGTCCAATGTCTTCATAAGAACCGGAATCTCTTTTTCATCCAGTCTGTTCAGCACAGCATTTGTCATCTCCCTGTGAAACTCCTCGTGATGATAGTAAGCCTTCTCCCCTTTTTCTGTCAGCCAGATATACACCACTCTTCGATCCTCTTCACCGCGGGCACGCATTACATACTTCTTGTTTACCAGCCCATTCACCGCTGTGGTCAGAGACCCTGCCGTAATCTTCATCTTCTTTGCCACTACAGACATCGTTGTCTTTCCTGAAACACCGATTGCTTCTATTATATGCATATCGTTGTTTGTGATGTCTTTAAACTCCTCTGTAATGATTGCCTTTTTCTCCAGCTCCCAGATTTCATTAAATAAATGTACCAGAATGTCATTGATGGTATTATACGCATCCATCTTTTTTCCTCCTCGTCTTCTACTGTTCTCTGATCTCTTCAAACAGCTCTTCTCTATTCAATCTTCCGGGATCACTTTCATTCTGGTCTGCTATCTTAATTCAGACAATGCCATGTTTTCTATCTCTTACATTCGACGAAATCTGTCGTATCTTCTATCTGTCAGTTGTTTTTCTGAAAGGCTTCCATATTGTTCAAGGAAATGTTCCATCTTCTCTTCCAGTTCACAGAGCACAGGAACCATCGTATCTTCCCGGTACACTTCAGGCTCGCAAATTATTTCTTCGATCACCTTAAGTTCCTTAAGATCTGCTGCTGTCAGACGCATCACCCCTGCCGCCTCTGACGCTCTCTTGCTGTCTTTCCACAAAATGCTTGCAAACCCTTCCGGTGAAAGTACTGAATACACTGCATTCTCCATCATCCACACTTCATCTGCAACTGCAAGTGCAAGCGCACCGCCGCTTCCACCTTCTCCGATTACAATTGAAAGAACCGGCACTTTCAAAGCTGACATCTCATACAGATTCCGGGCAATTGCCTCACCCTGTCCACGCTCTTCTGCCTCCATTCCGCAGAAAGCCCCCGGAGTATCCACAAAACAGATGACCGGACGCTGGAACTTCTCTGCCTGTTTCATCAGACGCAGTGCTTTTCTGTAACCTTCCGGAGACGGCATTGCAAAATTCCGTTCCAGATTTTCTTTCGTTGTCTTTCCTTTGCACTGGGCGATCACAGTAACTGCTTTTCCATGAAAATACGCAATTCCTCCTACTACTGCCGGATCATCCTTATAATATCTGTCTCCATGTAATTCTACAAAATCTGTAAACAATCTGTCAATATAATCCTTACCGACCGGGCGTTCTTTTTCCCTGGATTTCAGAACACGCTCCCAGGCTGACACATTTTCTTTTACTGCAGATATGTTTTTTCTGTTCTCTTTTTTCTTTTCCGGACAGTCTTCTTTCTTTTCATCTGTAACCGTATGCATTTTCAGAATCTGCCCCAGTACTTCCTTCATCTCATCCCTGGTTACGATCTGATCAACAAATCCATGCTCAAGAAGGAATTCAGCTCTCTGGAATCCTTCCGGCAATTTCTGTCCGATCGTCTGCTCGATCACACGCGGACCGGCGAATCCGATCAGTGCTCCCGGTTCTGCAAGAATGATATCTCCAAGCATAGCAAAGCTTGCTGTGACACCTCCCGTAGTTGGATCAGTCAATACCGGAATATAAAGAAAGCCTGCATCACTGTGGCGTTTCAGTGCTGCTGAAGTCTTTGCCATCTGCATCAGGGAAATGATTCCCTCCTGCATACGTGCGCCTCCGGAACAGGTAAAAAGAACAACAGGAAGCCTCTCCTCTGTTGCACGCTCGACTGCACGGGTAATCTTTTCTCCTACCGCATGTCCCATACTGGCCATCATAAATCTTCCGTCACAGACCCCGATCACAACCGGATACCCACAGATTGTTGCTTTTCCTGTAACAACCGCTTCATCAAGCCCTGTCTTTACTCTTAAAGCTTCGACTTTTTCTGTATAGCCCCGGAAATCCAACGGATTCTCCGGTCTTTCCCCTTCATCGATCTTTTCATTCCATTCTTCAAAAGAGCCTGCGTCTGTCACAAGCTCAATTCTCTTATATGCCGGAATACGAAAGTATCCATGACATTTAGGACAAATATATTTTCCGTTGATTACTTCATCTGTTAAGATTGCTGCACCGCATTTATTACATTTTTTCAAGATTCCTTCCGGTGCTTCCGGCCTTCTTCTGTTTCGTGAATGAATCGAAGTGATCTTCTCTCCGGTCTTTTTAAACATATTATGCAGTCTCATTCATCATTCCTCCGATAAACTCCACATCAATATCTCCAGATATGAATTTTTTATGATTCAAAATCTCATACTGATAATCAATATTTGTGTCCACACCTTCAATAATAACTTCGCCAAGTGCGCTTCTCATTTTACGAATAGCCTCTTCTCTGTCGTCAGCATGTACAATCAGTTTCGCAAGCATGGAATCATAATAAGGCGGAACTTCATATCCTGTGTAAATCGCACTGTCTACACGTACGCCTTCACCACCCGGGAAATGTACATCTGTGATTTTTCCAGGAGACGGGCGGAAATTCTTTTTCGGGTTCTCTGCATTAATCCTGCATTCGATCGCGTGACCTGTGATCTTGATGTCTTTCTGCTGAAGCTTTAGTCTCTGTCCGTCTGCAATCTTAATCTGCTCTTTGATCAGATCGATTCCTGTCACCCATTCTGTCACCGGATGTTCTACCTGGATTCTTGTATTCATTTCCATAAAGTAAAAGGCTCCACTCTTTTCTAAGAGAAATTCAATCGTTCCGGCATTCGTATAATGAGCTGCCTTCGCCGCTTTCACAGCCGCTTCTCCCATCTTCTGTCTCAATTCCGGTGTCAGTGCTTCTGACGGAGATTCCTCGATCATCTTCTGATGATTTCTCTGAATGGAACAGTCTCTTTCTCCAAGATGGACCACATTTCCATACTTATCTGCAAGAATCTGAAATTCTATATGACGCGGATGTTCTACAAAATGTTCCAGATACATTGTTCCGTCTCCGAATGCCATCTGCGCTTCTTTCTGTGCTGTCTGGAAACTTGCCTGGAACTCGTCCGGTGTCTGTGCGACACGCATTCCTTTTCCTCCACCGCCAAGTGCTGCCTTAACGATGATTGGATAACCAATCTCACCAGCGATCTTCTCGCCTTCTTCTACGGTATAGACAGGCTCCTTGCTTCCCGGAATAACCGGAACACCTGCTTCCACCATCGTATTTCTTGCAACGGATTTATTTCCAAGAGCACTGATCACCTTTGAATCCGGTCCGATATATGTGATCTTGCACTGTTCACACAGTTCTGCAAATTTGCTGTTTTCAGAAAGGAATCCAAATCCCGGATGGATTGCATCTGCGCCGGACACAAGTGTTGCACTGATGATATTCTGCATATTCAGATAACTTTCTGCGGATGGAGCAGGACCTATACAGACTGCTTCATCTGCGAGCTGGGTATGCAGCGCATCTTTATCTGCCTCAGAGTAAACAGCAACCGTACGGATTCCCATTTCTCTGCAGGCGCGGATCACCCGGACTGCAATCTCCCCTCTGTTCGCAATTAAAATCTTCTCTATCATTTCTTCTGCTCCTGATTTTTTTATTCTCCAACCATAAATGTAAGTTCTGCCGTAACAACGACCTTTCCGTTAACTGTTGCCACAGCTTCTCCTACGCCTACCGGTCCTTTTCTTTTAATAATCTTTGTCTCTAATTTCAACTGATCTCCCGGAAATACCATTCCTTTGAAGCGACATTTTTGTACACCACCGAAGAATGCAATCTTTCCCTGATTCTCCGGTACACTTAAGATTGCCACAGCTCCTGTCTGAGCAAGTGCCTCAAGAATCAGAACTCCAGGCATTACTGCTTTCTGTGGGAAATGTCCACGAAAGAAATCCTCATGATAAGAAACACCTTTGTATCCAATTGCATATTCTCCCGGAACATAATCTTCAATCTTATCAATCAAAAGAAATGGATGTCTGTGCGGAATGATTTCCTGAATCTGTTCTACATTTAAACTATTCATATCTGAATTCCTTTCTTAAACAATTCTAAAAATCGGCTGGCCGTATTCTACCGGTTCTCCGTTCTCTACAAGAACTTCTGCAACTGTACCGGCACATTCACTCTCAATCTCATTCATAAGTTTCATCGCTTCTATGATTCCGACAACCTGTCCGGCTTCGACCTTGTCACCAACCTTAACAAAACTCGGTGCATCCTCTGCCGGTGCTGCGTAGAAAGTTCCAACCAGAGGTGAAACGATCAGTTCACCTTCTGTTTCTTTTATCACTTCCTGATGCTCTTCCTGTGTGTGATCCGCTTCATTTCCTGGATTTTGCAGAATTTCTGCTGTCTGAAGACCTGCTGTGACAGTTCCTGTCACCGGAACTACTCCCGGACTCTGTATAATCTCCACCTTCTGCTGTTCTTTCTTCAGATTCAGCTTTGTTCCATTTTCTTCATATTTAAAATCTGTAAGCTCAGAAGCAGAGACTGCTTCGATCAGCTTCAATATTTCTTCCATCTTCATCTTCGCTTCTCCTTACTCTTCGAAACGTTTTACAAGAAGAGACACATTGTGCCCACCAAACCCAAGAGAATTAGAAATTACACAATTCACTTCTTTCTCTACCGGTGCGCCTACTGCATAATTCAATCCACATTCCGGATCTACATTCTTTGTACCAACTGTCTGATGGATGAAATTATCCAGAATACTCTTTACGCAGACAACAAATTCTACTGCTCCTGCTGCTCCAAGAAGATGACCGATCATAGATTTTGTTGAATTGACAACTACATTTTCGGCTGCATCTCCTAATGCATAACAGATCGCACGCGTCTCAAAGAGGTCATTGTGATGTGTACTTGTTCCATGGGCATTGATATAATCCACTTCTTCCGGTGCCACACCAGCCTCTTTCATTGCAAGTTTCATCGCCATTCCGGCTCCTTCTCCATTTTCTGCCGGAGATGTAATATGATAAGCATCTCCTGTAGAGCCGTACCCAGCGAGTTCTGCGTAAATCTTCGCGCCTCTCGCTTTCGCGTGTTCAAGTTCTTCCAGAACTACGATTCCGGCTCCTTCTCCGAGGACAAATCCATCCCTGTCCTGATCAAACGGACGGGAAGCTGTCATTGGATCTTCATTTGTAGACAGTGCTGTCAACGCAGTAAATCCTGCAATTCCGGTCGGACAGATACAGCTCTCTGTACCCCCTGCAACACAAACATCCAAGTCACCATACTGAATCGCACGGAGTGCATCTCCGATACTGTTAGATCCTGATGCACATGCTGTCACGACATCTGTACATTTTCCTTTCAGTCCAAGCTGGATAGATACATTTCCTGCTGCCATATTGGAGATCATCAACGGAACCATCAATGGATTTACACGCGCCGGTCCTTTTGTCTGGATCTTGTCGTAATTCTGCTCTACACAGCTGAGACTTCCGATACCTGAACCGATGATCGTTCCCACACGGTAAGGATCTTCCTGCTCCATATCAAGTCCCGCATCCGCAAATGCTTCCTTTGCTGCTGCAACCGCATACTGGGAGAACAATTCCATTCTCTTTGCTGCCTTGAAATCCATTCGTTCTTTTCCAACGAAATCTTTCACTTCTGCTGCCAGCTTAACCTTATAATCTGTTGTATCGAATTTTGTGATCGGACCAATTCCAACTTTACCTGTTTTGATTCCGTTCCAGAATTCTTCTACTGTATTTCCAATCGGTGTCACCGCACCCATTCCGGTTACAACAACTCGTCTCTTCATTTTCCTACTCCTTCTATTCTTACATCGCCATTCCGCCGTCGACATGCAGCGTCTGGCCTGTGATATAACGTGCTTCATCAGAAGCAAGAAATGCCGCCGCATTCGCAATATCTTCTGTCTCTCCAAACTTTCCAAGAGGGATCTGGGCTGTTGCTCCTTCTTTCACCTTCTCTGAAAGTACTTCTGTCATCTCTGTGTTAATAAATCCCGGAGCAATCGCATTTACGGTAATTCCTCTGGAAGCCAGTTCTCTTGCCGCACTCTTTGTGAGTCCAATCACTCCAGCCTTTGATGCAGAATAATTAGCCTGTCCTGCATTTCCAAGAACTCCTGATACAGAAGACAGGTTAATAATTCTTCCGGATCTCTGACGCAGCATCTGTCTTGAGACTGCACGGATACAATGGAAAGTCCCTTTCAGATTCGTATCGATCACAGCATCAAAATCCTCTTCTGCCATCTTCATAAGCAGTCCGTCTCTTGTAATTCCCGCATTGTTCACAAGGATATCTATTCTTCCGAATTCTTTAATGATTGTCTGAAACATCTCATCACAAGATGCTGCATCTGCCACATCACACTGCATGATCTGTGCTGTTCCGCCTGCAGATTCAATCTCTGTTTTCACTTCCTGCGCGCGCTCTTTCGATCCATTATAATTGATCACTACTGCTGCGCCCTCCTGTGCCAGACGCAGCGCGATCGCTCTTCCGATTCCTCTGGAAGCACCTGTCACTACCGCAACTTTCCCTGTCAGTCTGTCTAACATAATTCATTTACCACCTTATCTACGTCTTCCCAGGTTCCGACGTTATACACTTTCACCTCACAGTTTATCTTTCTCAAGAAACCAGCCAGTGTTCTTCCAGGCCCGATCTCGACAAATGTATCTACACCGTCCGCGATCAGAAGTTCCATACTCTGCTGCCATCGTACGGAAGATGCTACCTGACGTGCGAGCAGTTCTTTTGTCTTTGTAATATCAGTTACATATTCTGCTGTCACATTCGTCACATATGGGATCTGGAGATCAGAAAAATCTACCTGTTCCAGTTCTTTTCCAAGCTCTTCTCCGGCCTGCTCCAGAAGGGAAGAATGGAACGGTCCACTGACATTAAGCGGAAGGACTCTCTTTGCTCCGGCTTCCTTCAGTGCATCTGCTGCCTGTTCCACATCTTCCTTCCATCCTGTAATCACAATCTGTCCCGGACAATTGTAGTTGGCGATCATTACACCACTTCGATCTGCCAGCACTTCCTCAATCTTTCCGGCATCCAGTCCAAGAACCGCTGCCATGGCTCCCTGACCACCCGGTACTGCATTCTGCATCAGAATACCGCGTTTTCTTACTGTTGTGATTGCATTTTCTGTGCTCATTCCTCCTGCTGAAGCAATCGCACAATATTCACCCAGGCTTAAGCCTGCTGTGACATCCGGGGCGAGTCCCCGTTCTCTTAATACCTTCTCCATTGCCATACAGACAGTCACAAGTGCTGCCTGTGTATATTCTGTCTGATCCAGAAGATCATTTTCTTCAAAACAGAGTGCTTTCATATCCAGTCCAAGCAGTTCACTTGCACGGTCGATCACCTCTGCTGCCGTCTTACTGTTTTCATAGAAATCTTTTCCCATTCCGGCTTTCTGTGCTCCCTGTCCCGGGAAAATAAATGCGATCTTACTCATAGAATCCTTTTCCTCCGATCAGTTCATCTGTCTGTGAGACCAGCTTCTGAATCACTTCCTGACAGGTAAGCTTCTCCTTGATCATACCTGCGATCTGCCCTGCCATCACGCTTCCGCTCTGAACATCTCCATCAACAACAGCTCTCCTGAGTCCTCCTAGTGTCAGATGTTCAAGTTCTTCGAATGTTGCTCCTGCCTGTTCTTTCTCAAGATACTCTTTCGTCATTTTATTACGAAGAGCACGAACCGGATGACCTGTAGATCTTCCTGTCACACGAGAATCAATATCCCTTGCTTTCAAAATGCATTCTTTATAATTCTCATGCACCTGTGCTTCTTCTGTCACAACAAAACGTGTTCCAATCTGGACACCCTCTGCTCCGAGCATAAATGCCGCTGCAATTCCTCTTCCATCTGCAATTCCTCCGGCTGCGATCACCGGGATTTCAACTGCATCTACAAGCTGCGGAACGAGAACCATCGTTGTATTCTCACCGATGTGTCCGCCTGCTTCTGTTCCTTCTGCCACCAGAGCATCTGCTCCACAACGCTGCATTCTCTTCGCCATCGCTACAGAAGCAACTACAGGGATCACTTTGATTCCGGCTTCCTTCCACATCTTTACATATTTTTCCGGAGATCCTGCACCTGTCGTGACAACTGCGACACCTTCTTCAACAGCCACCTTTGCAACTTCATCTGCATAAGGACTGATCATCATAATATTGATTCCAAACGGCTTATCTGTCAGCTTCTTTGCCTCACGGATCTGTTCTCTGACCCACTCGGCCGGTGCACTTGCTGTTCCGATCAGTCCAAGTCCACCGGCATTTGAAACTGCTGCCGCCAGATGATATTCCGCAACCCATGCCATACCGCCCTGAATGATCGGGTACTCAATTCCAAGTAATTCTGTTATTCTCGTTCTCATAAGAACTCCCTTCTTGATCACTTCTCTATCAACGGTTCTCTCGGATCGGCTGCCGAAAAGGAACCGAAATGCTTCGTTTTCTACTAGTTCTATACTTTTACTTGTGTGATTCGATATATTTTACAACGTCACCCACTGTTGTGATCTGCTCCAGATCTTCAGATGGGATCTCTACTTCAAAAGCTTCCTCAAATGCCATTACCATCTCAAAAAGATCCAGGGAATCTGCTCCAAGATCCTCTTTGAAAGATGTTGTCTCACTTAATGTGCTTTCCTCTACGTTTAATGACTCTGCTACGATTTCTTTTACTTTTTCTAACATGATTTTGTTTTCCTTTCTTGAATTTACCATTCCATCAGGCATCCTGCCCATGTAAGTCCTGCCCCGAATCCGGCAAGTATAATTTTCTGACCTCTTTTCAGCTTTCCATCCCGATTCATTTCATTTAAAAGGATTGGAACTGACGCCGCCGACGTATTCGCATATTCACCAAGATTCATTGGGAACTTCTCAATTTCTACGCCAACCCTCTTTGCAGCCGCTTCAATGATTCTTCTGTTTGCCTGATGCAAAACAAAGTAATCCACATCTTCTCTTGAAACATCTGCTTTTTTCAACATTTCTTCGATGATTTCCGGTACTTTTCTCACAGCGAACTTAAAAACTGCCTGTCCATCCATCCGAATTACCGGCGTTTCTTCTGTTCCATATTGTAAGGTCAATGCCTCTCCTTTGTCTCCTGCCGAATGTGCCATGGCCGCATAGACGGCTTCCGCACTTTCACTTTCTTCTCCCCGGAGAACCACTGCACCTGCACCGTCTCCGAATAAAATGCAAGTTCCTCGGTCTTTCCAGTCTACAATTCTGCTCATCTTCTCTGCACCGATCACCAGTGCAGTCTTAACAAGACCCGAACGGATATAAGACTGCGCCGTATTCAACGCAAGAATAAATCCCGAACAGGCTGCATTCAGATCGTATCCCCATGCATGAACTGCACCGATTGCTTTCTGCACTTCACAGGAAGTATTCGGAAATACTGTTTCTGAAGAAGACGTCGCTACAAGGATCAGGTCAATCTCTTCTGCTTTCAGCCCGCTGTCTGCAAGAGCTTCTTCTGCTGCTTTTGCAGCCATAAAAGATACCGTCTCCTGTTTTGCGAGATGTCGGCTTTGAATTCCTGTGCGTTCCCGGATCCATTCATCACTTGTGTCGACCAGAGAGGACAATTCCACGTTGTCCATTCGATGGGACGGTATGTACGATCCTGTCCCGCATATTCTTCCTATCATATCTCTTCTCCAACTCTGTCAAAATAATTGTCACTCTTCACAGTATGATTCTTTCCAGATCTGAACCATAATTGTTTTGACCTTTAAATACTTTGACTATCAAAGTATATCATAAATAAAATAGATGTCAAGATAATTTTTAGACAGATTTTCTCTTTTTGTCTATTAGTTACTGTTCGCACGATGTTACTGTTCACTCCCGTGTGAACAGCAATGCATATTTTATTTGAATCTGTCTTTTCTGCGCAGTATAATAAAATAAACGTAACTGTTCAGAAAGGAAATTTGTCATGAAATACAAGAATATTGTTTTTGACTTTGGAAATGTCATCGGACGTTTTGATGGAAAAGCGATCCTCTCAGAATTCTGCCCATATGAAGAAGAACTGGATTATTTATCCGAAATCGTTTATAAACGCTGGGCAGAACTTGACGCCGGCACACTTGATTATGATAGTTACATAAATGAAGTCATCGATCAGGTTCCGGAACATTTGAAGGACTGCATCCGCCGGTTTGCAAAAGAATGGCCACGCTGCACTACTTTACTTCCGGATACCATTACATTTATCCATGAATTAAAAGAGCGCAATATACCAATCTATCTGCTGTCTAATGCTCCAACCTATTTTGCAGAATACTATGAAGGAAGTGAACTTCTTTCTCAGTTTGACGGAATCTTATTTTCCGGACCGATCAGACTTGCAAAGCCGTCTCCTGAAATCTACAGTCATTTTCTCAGGAAATTTGATTTAAAGGCAGAAGAATGTTTCTTTATTGATGATCTTGAGCCAAACATCAATGCAGCAAAAGAAGCCGGAATGGGTGGACTTGTATTTACTGGCGATATCAATGAAGTAAAAAAAGCAATTGGTTTCTGATCCAATTGCTTTTTCTATTCGCTCCTGCCTCAATCCTTTATCGATTGAACGCTTTGAATTCTCTCTGTACTTCACGCTTCTGATCTTTCTTTGCGATCGTCTCACGCTTGTCATATAATTTCTTACCTTTGGCAAGTCCAATCTCAATCTTTACAAGACTTCCGCTGAAATAAACCTGCAGCGGAACAACTGTAATTCCCTGTTCTTTCATCTTACCAAATATTTTCAGTATCTCCTTCTTATGAAGAAGCAGCTTTCTCACACGAAGCGGATCTTTGTTAAAGATATTCCCCTTCTCATAAGGACTGATATGCATACCATAGATATACATCTCCCCGTCTTCCACACGGATAAATGCTTCTTTAATACTACACTTTCCCATACGAAGAGACTTTACTTCTGTGCCATGCAGCACAAGTCCTGCTTCGTATTTCTCAAGAATAAAATAATCATGATATGCTTTTTTATTATTCGCAATAAGTTTTTTCTCTGTCTTTGCCATCTGATTCCAACCTCTAACTCATCTATTTTAACCGCACTCCTGCAAGTATTATGCCAGCTCGAAATTAATCGTTCGGAGCAGCTTATCTGCATCACTTACGCGGACACGCACCTTTTCACCAAGTTTATATGTCTTTCCTGTATGCTCTCCGACCATTTCATATGTCTGCTCTATAAAATTATAATGATCGTCCCGCAGATCCACAACATGAACAAGACCTTCCACTGTATTCGGAAGTTCTACATAGATTCCCCATTTTGTAACACCGGAAATGACACCTTCGTACTCTTCTCCAATATGCATGCGCATATACTCTGCTTTTTTCATCTTCACAACTTCACGTTCTGTCTCTTCTGCCAGTCGTTCTCTGTCACTACACTGCTTCGCTACTTCCGGGAGGATCTTGTCATAATGTTCTATACGATTCTCATTCAATCGTCCGCGCAGGTTCTCCTTAATGATTCTGTGAATCTGGAGATCCGGATAACGGCGGATCGGAGAAGTGAAATGTGTATAATACTTCGCTGCCAGTCCAAAGTGTCCTGTATTATCTGTTGTGTATTTTGCCTGGCACATGGAGCGTAATGTAAGTCTGCTAATCAGAGCTTCTTCCGGGGTTCCTTCCACCTGACTAAGAAGTTTCTGAATCTCCTTTGGCTTTACTTCATCATGCACATGAATATGATAACCGAAATTATTGATAAATGTACTCAGTTTCTTTATCTTCTCTTCATCTGGAACTTCATGCGTTCTGTAGAGAAATGGAACCTCTCTCCAAAAATATTCTTCTGCCACTGTCTCATTGGCAAGAAGCATAAAATCTTCGATGATCTTCGTTGCACTGTTTCTCTCATAAGGTTTGATATTAATTGGTTTCCCCTTCTCATCCAATTCAATCTTTGTCTCTGGAAAATCAAAATCAATCGAACCTCTCTTGCCACGACGTTCTCTGAGAATCGTTGAAAGTTCCTGCATCTTCTGAATCATCGGAACAAAATCCTTATCTTCTTCCAGTGCTTCCGGTTCTTCTGCCAGCACCTTAGATACACCTGTATAACTCATACGCTTGTCTACCCGGATCACAGTCTCCGCGATCTGATGATTGATCACCTCGCCCTTTGGAGACACTGTCATAATACAGGATAATGCCAGACGGTCTTCCCCTGCATTCAGAGAACAGATGCCATTCGACAACACATGCGGCAGCATCGGTATGACACGGTCAGCAAGATAAACACTCGTCCCACGCTTCAGTGCTTCTCGATCCAGAGCACTTTTCTCCTGTACATAATTGGTAACATCCGCAATATGAACTCCCAGCTGATAATTCTCATCCTTCATTGTCAGAGAAACCGCATCATCCAGATCCTTCGCATCTTCACCGTCGATCGTAACCATCTGCCAGTCACGTAAATCCAATCTTCCTGCACAATCTGCTTCTGATACATCTTTTCCAACACGAACCGCCTGATTCAATACCTTCTCCGGAAATTCTGTAGGAAGATCATAATCCTTTACAATAGATAAAATATCTGCTCCCGGATCATTCACATGACCGATGATCTCAACAATCTTTCCTTCCGGCTTAGCATGTTCCTGTCCATAAGATGTCAGTTCTACCACAACCTTATGACCGTCCATGGCACCCATCTCTTTTCCGGCCGGAATATAAATATCTTTCAGATATCTCTGATTATCCGGACGTACAAATCCAAAACTCTTACTCTTCTCATACAATCCGACAATCTTCTTCACCTGATGCGACACGATTCTTACGATTTTTCCTTCTTTTCTCTTACCGCCCGGCGCACCTGTGATAATACATTCCACTTCATCTCCCTGGAATGCACCGTTCACATTCTCTCCCGGAATAAAGATATCCTCATCTTCACCCTCTAGCATAACAAATCCAAATCCACGGATATTCGCCTGGAAGGTTCCTGTGATACGCTTCGTCTGCCCTTTACTGTATTTTCCTCTTTTAGAAAGTGTAATCTTTCCTTCTTCAACGAGCGCATCCAACACTTCCTGAAGCTCTCTTCTCTGTTCTTTCGATACCTGAAGAACCGTCGCAATCTCTTTGACTTTCATTGGGATATAAAAATCATCACAAATAAAGTCATAAATCACTTTTTTTCTCTTTTCAAATGTCTGATCCATTCCGTTTCCTTTCATCGTTACTGTTCACACGATGTGCGACCAGCAACGCATCTCGCCATTTTAAATCGCCTTTGGCGATGGGGCGAGATGCATTCAAGTCAAAACTTGCATCCTCCGTGTCAATCAGCGGAGTGATTGACACGGGAGTGAACAGTAACCTTTCATCACTACTTAAAGTAAAAAAAGACATTCTATAGTCTTATTATAGAATGTCTTATACTTACTTCATCATCTGTTATTAATTAAAAACCTTAAGGTTCAGTACTACTGCAAGCACCAGGAAAAGGATAGCAAGAAACTTTGTAGACTTTACAAGTGCACCTTCCATAGAACGTCCCTTGTTCTGTCCCCAATAAGTATCCGCCATACCGCCAATTGTTCCCAATCCGGCTGACTTTCCTTCCTGCAAAAGAATAATCGCTGATAATGCGATACAGTCTATAACAAAGATAATGTATAAAACAATCTTCAAAATGTCCATCTTCTATGACCTCCTACACACTAAGGTAACAGCACACTTATTAAACCATAAAAATATAGCTTCTAAAATCTTCTCATGCCATTACATGAATCTTAATTATTCTATCACAAGTAAGGTTGATTTGCAAGTATTAAAAGATTCCAAATATCTTCTCACGGAATGAAACATATAGGGAATCATAATCTGTATACTGAATCTTACTGTTCTTAAACTTTTCTCCCCATCTGCTGCAGAGATGATCTGCGATCAGTTTTGCATCGTCATGCTCTGTCAAAAGAATTGCCGGAAATACATAATAGATCATAAAGAAGTTCAGATCTGTCTGAATTGCACTGTCTATTTTTCCTTTTTTCGGAGAAACATATGCATCATAAACCTTATCTGTAAAGTCTACTGCAAGCTCTTTGGCTGCCGTCTCTTTATCAGAAGCATTCTCCGTATATTCTGTCATCTCACGGAAATAATGTCCATGATTCTCTATAAAAGCCTCCATATTTACTTTATAAGAAGCCTTCTTCAACTTTTTCATCATCGGCTTCATATCTGCAAATATTTTTTCTACATGATCAAGCATATTGTTCCTCCATTACGTTAAAAAATGTGACTAGTCTGTTACAACACCCTTCTGAAGCATTACATTCGCATAAAGTGCTGATTCACCTGTTGCAATGATTGCATAAGCTGTCTTAGCTTCATCATAGAATGCAAAACGCTCAATGTTTCCAACAACAGCATCACCTCTGTCATCATATTTACGGATAATCTCTTTATATGTATCCCAGATTGGTGTCTCCACTGTATCTCCAGGCATAACTTCCATAAGATTTACCGGATGCTCCACATAGCTGTCCAGAGGAAACACCTGAAGAATCGCATCAAGAATCTCCGGTACTCCGTGTCCGTCGCAACGGATCACAATCGCGTCTTTTCCCATTGATTCAGCCGGAAAGTTTCCATCAGAGATGACCAGTCTGTCACTGTGTCCCATCTCAGCAAGTACTTTCAACAGTTCTGGTGATAAAATTTTTGGAATTCCTTTTAACATATTATCTTCCTCCTTGATATAATAACATATTATTTTAAAAAAGGAACCGGGAATTTCCCGATTCCTTTCTTTTCACTTTAATAATTCAGCTTCTCTTTACAGATATGAATTAGTCATACAGGTTTGGAGAGATATCCTCATCATCCATGTTTGTAGAATCATACCAGTAACCATCTGTTGTAACGTCTTCTACAGACTCACCATCACAGATCTTAGCAAGAGTCTCGATGGAGATTTTACCCTGCATCAGAGGAGACTGTGTAACAGCACCAAGTAATGTACCATCTTTAACAGCGGCTTTGATAACTGATCCAGCATCGAATCCAGCTGCAACGATCTTATCATCATCTGTTCCAAGTTTGTTCAGGTTCTGGTTAGCTGTGAGAACACCCTCTGCAGATACCTGGTTTGATCCGAACATAGCGATTGTATCGTCTTTGTTCATGATGTTAGAAGCCTCTGTAGCACACAGCTCAACTGTTGTCTGTGCCGGAACTGCAACTTCGAGAACTACGTCAGCAGATGCCTGATCGCCATTGTCTTTTACCTGGTTTACATAGAAGTCATTTCCTACAACTGCTACTGTCTTTCCATCAGCTTTAGCAAGCTCGATGAACTTGTTGATGAATCCCATACCACGCTCAGAAATGTTAGCAGATGTTGCATCCTGGTTAACTTCACCAACACGAACCTGTCCGTTTCCGATTCTGTCTTTGATTGCTTCATAAATATGCTCTGCTGCGATTCCACCAGCCTGCTCGTTGTCTGTTACAACTGTTGCGTATACAGATCCTTCTGGAGCGTCCGGAACACCTGAGTCGAAACATACAACCGGAATCTTCTTGTCAAGTGCTGACTGCAGTGAATCAAGAACTGAGTTCTGGTCACAAGCTGCAAGAGCGATTCCGTCTGGATTTTTGTTGATTGCGTTGTTCAGCATGTTAACCTGGTCAGCGATATCGGACTCTGCGTTCGGTCCTGTTGTGTTAGCTGTAACACCGAGCTCATCACAAGCCTGATTGATTCCCTGTACAGCTGCCTGCCAGTATGAAGACTGGAAGCTCTTTACAACAACTTCGAAATGATATCCCTTGGAATCTCCTGATCCATCTGTCTTAGTGTCGCCATCTGCTTTCTTAGTGTCATCTGCCTTGGATCCACATCCTGCGAGCATTCCAACTACCATACATCCACCAAGTAAAACTGCTAAAACTTTCTTTTTCATAATTATGTCCTCCTGACAAAATAAATTTGTGACTGCTTGTCTGAGTTTTCTTCCAGTTTTCCTCTCCCTAATGCCAGGCCTCTCTGGCAGAGCCTCTTTCGTGCATTTCTTAAATCGCTCTGCAGAAGTAGTTTGCCCAGGCTTCTTTGTCCGAAAACTCTTTATACAGTCTGTTTCGTTTAGCTTCTATAGTAACAGCTTTCTTTTTCACGCTTTTTTTCAGCATGTTTCCCCGCCGCTATCTATCCGCACACATTAATAATATAACACATTACCAATGGTTTTGCAATTAATTATTGCTTTTTCGTGATTTTTCACAAATTCTAAATTTAAGTGAAAAAAATTACTCTTTTCCTGCTTTTCTCTTAAGAATATCAACAAGTACGGCTGCGATCAGGACAAATCCTGTAATGATCTGCTGCCAGTTAGCTGTCAGTCCGATGAATGGAAGACCAGTCTTCAGAAGACAGATAACGAATACACCAAACAGTGTTCCTGTGATGCTTCCTACACCACCTGTCATGGATACACCACCGATGATTGCTCCACCGATAGCCTCAAGCTCGAATCCAGCACCACTTCCTGGCTGAACTGTAGCGAAGATAGCGGAGTATGCGATAGAAGCAAGTCCTGCGAAGAATCCACAGATTACATATGCTGCAATATGATAGAATCTTACATTAACTCCGGAAAGTCTTGTTGCTTCTTTGTTACTTCCGATTGCAAGTGTATAACGTCCAATTCTTGTATGATTCAGTACAAATGTCATAACAACAACCAGAAGAATTACCCATAAGAAACCGATCGGGATATTCTGTCCGCCAGACTGAATCTTGAAGATACTTCTGAACCATCCACCCGGTGCTGCTGCTGCCGGCCATGAGATTCCGAATCCACCTACGATAATGGAACCAAGTCCACGAGTAATCATACAAGTACAAAGTGTTGCCAGGAATGCCGGCAGGTCCATGATTGCTACCAGTACACCATTCAGAACACCAATCAGCATTCCAAGAATAATTGCTGCAAGGATACCAACGATTGTAGGCATTCCTTTGTGAACGATCAGATATCCACCAACGAGTGAATAACATACAAGTCCAGTACCGATTGACAGGTCAACACCACCTGTCATCAGTGGAAAGGCTACTCCAATTGCCATCAGGACAATATAATAGGAGAAGTCCAGAATGTTAATAAATGTTGTATATTTTCTGAAGTTCGGGCTCATTGCACAGAAGAAGATAAACAGTGCAATAACAACGAGCAGGACGATGAATTTCTGTCCTCCCATTCTGTCAATAAATGACTTATTAGAGCCGGCCTTCTTTGTTGTATTATTTGCCATTACTTTTTCCCTCCCTACTCAATCTCACGTGTAGCCATGTTCATGATATTTTCCTGTGTAGCTTCGGAAATATCCAGCTCACCTGTCTTCTTACCTTCGCACATAACAACGATTCTGTCACTCATACGAAGGATCTCTGTCATCTCGGAGGAAATCATAATAATGGCTTTTCCTTCTGCTGCCAGCTGATTCATCAGCTTGTAAATCTCATTCTTAGCTCCAACGTCGATACCTCTTGTAGGCTCATCGAAGATAAGGATGTCACAGTCTCTTGTCAGCCATTTTGCAATAACGACTTTCTGCTGGTTACCACCTGACAGATTAACTACCAGCTGATCTGTACCAGGAGTCTTTGTTGCAAGCTGCTCAACATATTCCTGAGCAATCTTGTTCTCTTTCTTCTTATCGATAAAAGGACCACTCATGAACTTTTCAAGTGTTGCCATTGTTGTATTCTCAGCAACTGATTTCTGTACAACAATACCATATCTCTTTCTGTCCTCTGACAGATAACCGATACCGCACTTAACAGCATCCTGTGGGCTCTTGATTGTAACCTTCTTACCGTTGATATAAATATCACCGCTGTCGATCGGGTCAGCTCCAAAGAGTGCTCTGGCTGTCTCTGTACGTCCAGCTCCCATCAGTCCGGAGAATCCAAGGATCTCACCTTTGTGAAGTTCGAAGCTTACATCCTGTACCATCTTACCAGCGTTCAGGTGATCAACTTTAAGAACTACCGGTGCTCCCGGAGGTGTCATATTCTTCTCCTTCGGATCTTCGTAAATAACACGTCCAACCATCATGTTGATGATGTCGTCTTTTGTACTTTCTTTTGTGATCAATGTTCCAACATAAGTACCATCTCTCATGACTGTAACACGGTCTGTGATCACTTTAATCTCATCCATACGGTGGGAGATATAAACAATTCCCATTCCCTGACTTCTCAGGTCACGGATGATCTTGAACAACTGCTCGATCTCTGTCTCTGTCAGAGCTGCTGATGGCTCGTCAAAGATGATGATCTTTGCATCATGTGAAATAGCTTTTGCGATCTCACACATCTGCTGCTTACCTACTGTAAGTTTTGACATTGTCTCTCTCGGATCAATATCAACGTTCATTCTGTCGAACAGTTTCTGTGCTTCTTCGTTCATCTTCTTGTCATCAATCTTGATACCCTTCTTGAACTCTCTTCCGATGAAGATGTTCTGAGCAACTGTCAGATGACCAAGCATGTTCAGCTCCTGGTGTACGATGATAACACCGTTATCCTGTGCTTCACGTGCGCTGTGGAACTCTACTTCTTTTCCTTCATATGTAATTGTTCCAGAATCTTTTGTATAAATACCTGTAAGAACTTTCATCAGAGTAGATTTACCGGCACCGTTCTCTCCCATAAGAGCAAGAACTTCGCCTTTTCTGATCTCAAGATCTACATGGTCAAGTGCGTGAACACCTGGGAAAGATTTATCAATCCCTTTCATTTCCAATATAACTTCGCCCATTTTATTACCCTTGCCTTTCTTTCAATCAAACATTTCGTTCATCATTCATAAAGCTGATCTCTTAATATAGAAGAGAAATTAGTTCTTTCTGCGTCTTGCAAGTACGTCACTGAATACTGCGACGATAACAATAACACCTGTAATGATAAGCTGATAATCTTTTGTAAAGCCAAGAGCCAGAATTCCTTCCTGAAGAAGAGCGATGATAAATACACCAATGATTGTACCGCTGATGGATGCAAGTCCACCTGCCATGGATGTACCACCCATTACACATCCGGCGATTGCTTCGTTGTTGTACTGATCTCCATAACCAGGCTGTACTGTTGTATATGCAGATACATAGAAGATAGCGCCCATTCCAACGAGAACTCCACAGATAATGAATGCAAGCATTTCCCATTTCTTAACATCTACACCTGAAAGTCTAACAGCTTCTTTGTTACTACCAAGGCAAAGGATGTAACGTCCGATTCTTGTCTTGTTCAGGATAATCGCACAGACAACTGCAACTACCAGAAGAATAACAAGTCCAACCGGGACCCCGTTATATCTTACAAGATTTCTGAACCATCCGTTGTCCGGATCTGCTGCCTGCGGCCAGCTGACTGACTGTGTCTTTGTGTAAACTGACGCAAGACCTTTTGCAATATTCATACTTGCCATTGAAGTGATGAATGAAGGTACTGACCAGTAAGCTACCAGGTATCCATTAAAGAGACCAAAAGCAAATCCCACAAGGATACTGATCAGGATTGCAACCGGCATGGAAATTCCATGTGTTGTCAGTGTATAACCTGAGATAAGTGCACAACAGAACATAACCGGTCCAATAGAGAAGTCGATCTGTCCTGTAGCAATTACAAATGTAACACCCAGTGATAAAAATCCAAGGAAATAAGCATAATTGAGTGCGCTCATGATTCGGTTCATTCCTGCGAAGCTTCCTCCGGTCAGTGCACAGAAAAGTCCGTACATCAGAAGAAGGACACAGCACAAAACAATTCTGTTAAATCCTACCTTTTTTACAAAAGGATTTTGTTTAATTTTTTCCAATTTTCTTCCTCCCATCTTTTACTTTGCTGGTGTTGACTGGATTGTCGATTAACTCTTACGATACCCCCATTCCTCTTAACCTCAGCGTAACGGTTCGCTTTCAAAGCTTTAAGATTTTTTGTTTTTCAAAGTGTGTTTTCGATTTCCCCGCACACCTTTGATACATGAATAAATTATAGCTTTGTTTCCACGTTTTGTCAAGATTCCCCACCGTTTTTAGGGCGAAACGGTTCGTTTTTGTTTGTTTTCACTATATTTTTATCCATTTTCACAACAAAACCCACGCTTTTCTGTGCATTTTGCTTATGCACTATCCAAGGTCTCGTATTGAGTCTCCCTCTCTTACAGAGGTACTGAAACTAATTTTTACCGGCATACCGTTTTGCTCTCCATTTACTCGCTCCAGGAGCATAGCTACAGCCTTCTCGCACATCGTTTCCATTGGCTGGACAATCAGCCATAATTTAGGGCGCAGCACCTGGGTCATCGGAAGATTATCCACTCCGATGAGCGAGACATCTTGCGGACAGGAGAGTCCTGATTCGTTCAATGCCATAATTCCACCAAGCATGGTGTTATAGTTTCCTAAGATCACACCGGTCGGACGGTCTTCAAGCTCCAAAAGTTCTTTCATTCCTCTGTACCCATGTTCAAAAGAATGCCCTCCCAGCTTACAGTATTCCTTTGGAATCTCCAGTCCTGCCTGGTTCATCGCATCAGAATATCCTTTCACACGTTCCCTTCCGGTATATTCAATATTAGAGGCAATCACAGCTATTTTCTTGTGATGGTTCTCAATTAATTTATTCGTTGCACGATAGATTGCTGTCCGGTTATCAACCTCAACGCAATCATATTCTTCATCCTGGAATGATCTGTCAACCAGAACAACCGGAACATTTGCTTTTTTCGCAGCATGAAGAAACTTTCCATGCATACCTACAGCAAATACCAATATTCCATCTACTTTCCTGCTAAGAAGAAACTGCAGATTTTCTTTCTGTAGCTTCTCGTCATTGCAGGAATCACAGATCAACATTCCATATCCCTTTTTATGAAGTTCCATTCCCAGATAATGCAGCATACTTCCTACAAAAAGACACTGTATATCATAAACCAGAACTCCAATCGTCTTTGTCTTGTGGGTAACAAGCCCTCTTGCGAGCTCGTTCACTTCATAATGCAGTTCGTTGATTGCCTCCTCAATCAAGATACGATTTTCCGGCAATACATTACCGCCATTCAAATACTTCGATATCGTTGCAAGGGACAATCCTGTCCTTTTCTTGATATCGCGAATAGTAGCAGCCATAATCTTCTCCTCCCAGACCAATTAGCGAACCGTTATGCATTTTGCCCAACTCAACTGCTTATTCCATTAAATCATACAGCAGATTGACAGTCAAGTGTTTCTGAAGAATTCTTTTTTATTACGTTGCCAGCCATAATGTTACTGTTCACACGATGTGCGACTGGCAACCCATTCCCCCTTAGTTCAAAGCACTATACTAAAATTTTCTTAAATCTCTCGTATGCTTCGTCCCATGCTTCTTTGTCCTGTGGCTCGTAGATCTTGATGTCCTGAGAACGTTTGATAATTTCTCTTGCTTCTTCGATAGATTTGATATCTCCGGAAGCCATGAGCTGCAGTGCAATATTTCCGAGAACAGTCGCCTCGATCGGACCTGCACTTACTCTGCATCCACATGCATTTGCTGTGAACTGGCAAAGAAGAGCACTCTGTGTTCCACCGCCTACCATGTAGACTGTCTTATAATCTTTACCTGTACACTCTTTAATCTCTTCCATCGCATGACGATATTTCATTGCAAGACTCTGGTTGATGCAACGAACAACTTCTCCGACTGTTTCCGGAACAGGCTGTCCTGTCTTCTTGCAGAATTCACGGATTCTTGTCGGAATATCTCCGGCAGGTGTGAATTCCGGTGCATCCGGATCAATAAAGCTCTGAAGTGCCGGAGCTTCTTTTGCCATAATCTCAAGCTCGCCAAATCCGTACTCATTTCCTTCGCGGATCCACTGACGACGGCTTTCCTGAATACACCACAATCCAATGATATTCTTAAGGAAGGAAATCTTTCTTCCATATCCACCTTCATTCGTGATGTTGTAATGCTCAGATTTCTCATTGATAATAGGTTCTGCAAGCTCTGTTCCAAGCAGTGACCATGTTCCACAACTCAGGAAGATAAAATCTTCTTCTGATGTTGGTACAGATACAAGTGCGCTCTGCGTATCATGTCCCGCAACAGCCATAACATCAATCTTATCCAGACCAAGCTCTGTACAGATTTCATCTGTAAGAGTGCCGATCTTTGTACCTGTAGGTACGATTTCCGGGAAAATATGTTTCGGAATTCCCAGTGCTTCGATCACTTCGTCTGACCACTCACCCTTTTTCGCATCAAGAAGCTGTGTTGTAGAAGCGATAGAATACTCAGCTTTTTTCTCCCCTGTAAGGAAGTAGTTGAAAAGGTCTGGCATCAAAATCATCTTGTCAGCTTTCTCAAGAAGCTCTTTTCTTGTCTTTACAAGAGAAAGGAGCTGGAATGCTGTATTGAGATCCATGAACTGATTTCCTGTGATCTGGTAGAATTTCTCTTTATCGATCAGTTTGAAACTTTCTTCGATCATTCCTTCTGTACGTGCATCACGGTAATGTACAGGGTTCTCAAGAAGTCTTCCTTCCTCGTCGATCAGTCCAAAATCAACTCCCCATGTGTCGATACCGATACTTTCGATCTTTCCACATTTCTTTGCTTTGATCAGACCCTGTTTGATCTCAAAAAATAATCTCAGTACATCCCAGTACATTGATCCATTCAAAATAACCGGATCGTTAGAAAAACGGTGAAGTTCTTCAATGCTGATCTTGTCACCATCAAAAGTTCCGCACATTGCTCTTCCGCCTGAAGCACCAAAGTCAAATGCTAATACTTTTTTCTCCATAATCTTCCTCTTTTCTTAATACTCTTTTAGTCGGTATTAAAGCGGGGGCCCTGCATAGGCAGACCCCCCGCATTCTTTGTTCTAGCTCTGTATCGAAACTGTATTTACAGTCTTTTTACATTTCCTGACAAAAGGACTCCATCTTATTTATAAAGTGGTCCGTAGTTCTTACAAGCTCTGAAGTCAGCGCCTTCTTTATCCATTCCAAATGCATTCCATGCTGCCGGACGGTAGATATCTTTCTCCGGTACGTTGTGCATAGATACTGGAATACGAAGCATTGAACACATTGTGATCAGGTCAGCTCCGATGTGTCCATAGGAGATAGCACCGTGGTTAGCTCCCCAGTTGTTCATTACATCATAAGCTGTCTTGAATGCTCCCTCTTTACCATCACATCTTGGAGCAAACCATGTACATGGCCATGTGTAGTCTGTACGTTTCCAAAGCTTATCAGATACTTCTTCCGGAAGTTCAAGTGTCCATCCTTCTGCAATCTGAAGAACCGGTCCAAGGCCTTTTACAAGGTTAAGACGGATCATTGTAGCTGGCATCTGAGCACGTGTCTCGTAACGGCTTGAGTATCCGCCTCCACGGAAGTATCCGTTGTCAGCCATGCACCACTCTGTAGCATCCATGATTGCTTTCTGGTCTTCTTCTGTAACGTTCCACCATTCTTTCATAACGCCGTTACCATTCTCGTCTTTAGCAACACCAGATGCATCAAGACAAGCTGCTCCAGAGTTGATCAGGTGAAGGAATCCACCGTTCTCTTTAGCAACACCCTCGAGGTCATATCCTGTAGCTTTCTTAACTGCCTCTGGGCTCCAGTATGTACGAACATCAGCGAAGATCTGAGCACGTCCTGTAAGAAGTTTCATGAACATCATTCCAAGTCCGTTGAGAACGTCGTTCTCTGTAGCAAGGATGTATGGCTCACGAGCTCCGTTCCAGTCGAAAGATGTATTCAGAACTGCCTCTGCGAAGTCTCCGTTCGGATAGAAGTCTGTCCACTGTCTCTGTCCCTGGAATCCAGCTGCCAGAGCGTTGTGTCCGATTGCTTCCTCTGAGAATTTCTCGTCAAGATTCTTGTTTCCGTTCATAAGGTCTTTGATGATAACTGCCATCTTAACAACGAACTCGAACTGCTCTTCTTTCTCCTCTGGAGAAGCCTGAAGCTCTTCTGGGTTCTTATCCCAACCGATCTTACAAGTCTCTTTTGCCCATTTAAGAGCTTTTTCGTACTCAGCCTTGTCATAGATCTCTTCTGACATACGACGGATGATTTCTACCTCATCAACAGACTCTACACGCATTCCAAGGTAAGACTCGATGAAATCGGAATCGATGATAGATCCGCCGATACCCATTGTAACAGATCCGATCTGAAGGTAAGATGTTCCTCTCATGGATGCTGCTGCAACAGCTGCACGTCCGAATCTAAGAAGTTTCTCTTTAACGTCTTCCGGAATTGTTGTGTCGTCAGCTTCCTGAACGTCATGTCCGTAAATTCCGAATGCTGGAAGTCCCTTCTGTGCATGTGTAGCAAGAACAGATGCAAGGTATACAGCTCCCGGTCTCTCTGTTCCGTTGAATCCCCATACAGCTTTGATTGTCTGTGGATCCATATCCATTGTCTCAGCTCCGTAGCACCAGCAAGGTGTAACTGTAACTGTGATATCTACGCCTTCTCTTCTGAACTTATCAGCACAAGCAGCACTCTCACCTACACGTCCGATTGTTGTGTCAGCGATAACAACTTTAACCGGCTCACCATTTGAATATCTTAAGTTCTCCTCAAACAGTTTTGCTGCTGATTTTGCCATGTTCATTGTCTGCTCTTCAAGAGATCCTCTTACGTCAAGAGCTCCTCTACGTCCATCGATTGTCGGTCTGATACCAATTACTGGATAAGATCCTACTAATCTTCTTTCTGCCATAATTACATTCCTCCTTAATTGTTTGCCTTGCTCTGCTTATCTTCCTTCGCAGAACCGCTTCTTTGAGTATCATTATAGTTCTTTCCTTTCTTTTTGTCTTGTGGTATACTAGAATAAAAATATAAAGATATTCACCTTTTATACAACAAAGTACAATTTATAAACATATATTTCCACATATGTGTTTGTTTTTACACTATTTAGATTTTTAAAGGAGATTATTGCATGAAATACATCAATTACAGAGAAGAACGTAATCACGGAACCATTGATTTTCCAATTGAATTTTATCATGTTACGCCGAATCATCCACGGTATGAAATGTCTTATCACTGGCACATCGAATATGAACTTATTCGTGTTTTAAAAGGGAAATTACTTATGTCAATTGGTGAAAATGAATTCACTGCAGTAGCCGGCGACCTTATTTTTATAAAAGGAGGGCTTCTTCATGGTGGAATTCCTAAGGATTGTGTCTATGAATGCCTTGTTTTTAACCTTGAATCACTCATGGCAGTAAATCATGCCAGCGAACGTCTGCTTAAGAAGATCGGAAGTGACACTCTGACTATCCCTTCCCTTATCAAAGCACCCGTAAAGAATTTAGAGCATATCACCTCCATGATGTTTGAACATATCAAAAAGCGTACTGAAGGGCACGAGCTTATGGTGATTGGTACTCTGTACGAATTCTTAGGCTATATTCTGGAAAATAAATTGTATGAAAACGTTCGAATCATCAGTCAAAAGGATAGCCGAAAAATAGAACATTTAAAGAAAGCTCTTGAAGTGATTGAAAACCATTATGCTGACTGTATCACACTGGAAGATCTGTCTCAGGCCGCCGGTATGAATTCAAAATATTTCTGTCGCTACTTTAAAGATATGACCCATAGAACTCCTGTTGACTATCTGAATTACTATAGAATAGAACAAGCTTGTTTCAAGCTCGTTACTTCGAATGAATCAATCGCAGACATCGGACTTAGCTGTGGATTTAACGATGTAAGCTACTTTATCAAAACCTTTAAAAAATATAAAGGAATGACACCGAAGAAATATCTTCGCGCACCACTGTAATCAAAAATTGCGAAACCGGTCAACTCCCCATCATTTTTTCACGCAAAAGGAGATCCCCTTACGGAGATCTCCTTTTTTCATATCTCATTCGCTCATGAAATATCCTTATTTATCTTCTTTTTCTGCAGCGTATACAGTTACCAGTTTGTTCAGGTAATCGTATCTCTCCATAGCCTCCTGCTCATTGAGAGCGAAGAGCTTGTCAGCCTTAGCCGGGTTAGCTCTCTTCAGTGCGTTGTAACGTACTTCACCATTCAGGAAGTCCTGGTATCCTTCTGCCTTCGGAGCCTTGCTGTCAAGTGAGAACTTGTCTCCCTCTGCAGCCGGGTTGTAACGGAAGTTATTCCAGTATCCACACTCTACTGCCAGCTGTTCCTCTGTCTGAGCTTTGCTCATACCCTTCTTGATACCATGGTTGATACATGGAGCATAAGCGATGATCAGTGATGGTCCCGGATAAGCCTCAGCCTCAGCGATTGCCTTAACTGTCTGGTTGAAGTCAGCACCCATAGCGATCTGAGCTACGTATACGTATCCGTATGTCATAGCCATTCCTGCAAGGTCTTTCTTCTTAGTCTCTTTTCCGCCTGCTGCGAACTGAGCTGTAGCACCAGTCTTAGTAGCCTTAGAGGACTGTCCACCTGTGTTGGAGTAAACCTCTGTATCGAATACCATAATGTTGATATCTTTCTTGCTTGCAAGAACGTGGTCAACTCCGCCGTATCCGATATCGTAAGCCCATCCGTCTCCTCCGAAGATCCACTGGGATTTCTTAGCAAGGAAATCTTTGTTCTTCAGAACTTCTGCTCTCTCTTCGCAATCGCAATCGAGTGCTTCAAGAGCTGCAACAAGTTTGTCTGTAGCTGTTCCATTTGTAGCGCCTACTGTATATGTCTCAAGATACTCAGTTGCTGCAGCCTTAACTGCCTCATCTGTAGTCTTCTCTGCAATCTTCTCAACTTTTGCTTTCAGTCTGTCTCTGATTGTATTTTGTGCAAGCAGCATACCGTATCCAAACTCAGCGTTGTCTTCAAACAGGGAGTTGCTCCATGCAGGTCCTTTACCTTCTGGTGTTACTGTGTAAGGTGTAGACGGTGAAGAGTTACCCCAGATAGAAGAACATCCTGTTGCATTTGCAATATACATTCTATCACCAAACAGCTGTGTGATCAGCTTAGCGTATGGTGTCTCACCACATCCTGCACAAGCTCCTGAGAACTCAAGGAGTGGCTGTTTGAACTGGCTTCCCTTAACTGTTGTCTCTTTGAATTTAGCAACAACTTCTGGTTTAACCGGAATCTCTCTACCAAAGTCGAAGAATGTCTGCTCTCCTGCATTAGCTTCCATGTTAGCCATTGTAAGAGCCTTCTCAACTTCGCCTGTCTCTTTATTCTTCTTGCCTGGGCAGACATTCACACAAGATCCACATCCTGTACAGTCGTAAGCGGATACTGTCATTGTGAACTTCATTCCCGGCATTCCAATCATATCAAGTGTCTTAAGTCCTTCTGGAGCCTGAGCAACTTCTTCCTCTGTCAGAGCTACCGGACGGATAACTGCGTGCGGACATACATATGCACAACGGTTACACTGGATACACTGATTTGGATTCCAAACCGGAATATCTACTGCGATACCACGTTTCTCATATGCAGATGTTCCTGACGGTGTAGATCCATCAACATAATCATTGAATGCAGATACAGGGAGTGTATTTCCTTCCTGAGCGTTAACTTTTGCCTGGATATTCTTAGCAAATGCAATTGCATCAGTTCTTCCGCCGTCTGCGATGTGTGGTGTAGCAAGTCCTTCATCAGCTGCATCTTTCCAGCTTTCCGGAACTTCTACTTCTACGACCTGTTTTGCACCAGCATCGATTGCATCGTAGTTCATCTGAACGATCTTGTCACCTTTTCTTCCGTAAGTAGCCTTAGCAGCTGCTTTCATAAGGTCAATAGCCTCTTCTTCCGGAATGATAGCTGCAAGTTTGAAGAATGCAGACTGAAGAACTGTATTGATACGTCCGCCAAGTCCGATCTCTTTACCAATCTTGATACCATCGATTGTGTAGAATTTAATTCCGTGGTTAGCGATATAAGCTTTCACCTGTCCCGGAAGATGTTCCTCAAGTCCTTCCATATCCCATGGGCAGTTCAGAAGGAATGTTCCTCCATCAACAAGTTCCTGAACCATGTTGTATTTGTTAACATAAGACGGGTTATGACATGCAACAAAGTTAGCCTGATGGATCAGGTATGTTGATTTAATTGGCTTCTTACCAAAACGAAGGTGAGACATTGTAACACCACCGGACTTCTTAGAGTCATAATCAAAGTAAGCCTGTGCATACATGTCTGTGTTATCACCAATGATCTTGATGGAGTTCTTGTTTGCTCCAACAGTACCATCTGCTCCAAGTCCCCAGAACTTACAGTTGATTGTTCCTTCTGGTGTTGTAACAAGTGGCTTACCAGCATCAAGTGAAAGATGTGTAACATCATCTTCAATACCGATTGTGAATTTAGCTTTCTCATCGTTGTGGTATACAGCAACGATCTGAGCAGGTGTTGTATCTTTAGAACCAAGTCCATAACGTCCTGTGTAAACCGGAACTGCATCGAACTTAGATCCTTTAAGTGCTGCAACAACATCCAGGTACAGTGGCTCGCCAAGTGCTCCTGGCTCTTTTGTTCTGTCAAGAACAGAAATCTTCTTAACTGTATCCGGGATAGCGTCGATCAGAGCTTCTGCGCTGAATGGTCTGTAAAGACGAACTTTAACAACTCCGACTTTCTCTCCTGCAGCTGTCAGGTAATCGATTGTCTCCTCGATTGTATCACAAACAGATCCCATAGCTACGATCACGTGCTCTGCATCTGCTGCTCCATAGTAGTTGAACAGTTTGTAGTCTGTTCCGATCTTCTCATTAACCTTATCCATGTACTTCTGAACGATTCCCGGAAGTGCATCATAGAATGGGTTACAAGCCTCTCTAGCCTGGAAGAAGATATCCGGGTTCTGAGCTGAACCTCTCTGGCATGGGTGGTTCGGGTTAAGTGCATGTGCGCGGAACTCGTCGATTGCTTCCATGCTTACCATGTCTTTCAGATCTTCATAATCCCATGTCTCGATTTTCTGAATCTCGTGTGATGTTCTGAATCCATCAAAGAAGTTGATGAATGGAATCTTTCCTTCAAGTGCTGCACAATGAGCAACCGGAGTAAGGTCCATTACTTCCTGTACGCTGGATTCACAGAGCATAGCTGCTCCTGTCTGACGACATGCATAAACGTCAGAATGATCTCCAAAAATTGACAGTGCGTGGCTTGCAAGTGCACGGGCAGATACGTTGAATACTCCCGGAAGCTGCTCACCAGCAACCTTATATAAGTTAGGAATCATAAGAAGGAGTCCCTGAGAAGCAGTAAATGTTGTTGTAAGAGCACCTGCTGCTAATGATCCGTGAACAGCACCTGCTGCTCCGGCCTCGGACTGCATCTCTGTAACCTGTACAGTCTGTCCGAAAATGTTCTCCCTTCCTTCAGTAGCCCACTCATCGATATGCTCCGGCATAACGGATGAAGGCGTAATCGGGTAAATAGCTGCTACTTCTGTATATGCATAAGAAACGTGAGCTGCTGCCTGATTACCGTCCATGGTCTTCATTTTTCTTGCCATTTTTATTCCTCCTTAGGTGTTACATAGGTTTTACACTGAGTTAAGTATAATTAATTCACATGTAGTTTCATTATATCTCCAAAAGTCACAAAAGTCTAGAGTTATAAATATCCTCTTTTGTATATTTTCGTGTACAGCGCAGTGTTTTGAGAATAGTTATCAGTGCTGTTATTGGGGATTATTAACTAAAACAGGCAGAAATAGGAAAAGCCAGAAGAGTACTTTCTGTTGAACATTAACTCTTCCGGCTTATGAATCACTATACTTTTTTCTTATCATTCTATCTGTTTTTAAACAACCGGTCATCCCACTTCGGTGGTTTTTTCCCTTTGATCTTTGTTGGCACCGGCTCATACTGATCCACTTTTTTCTTCTCATTTCTTTTTCTGCAATGCCTTCTGCAATAGATCAGCACAATTCCTGTCACAATCACCAGGCAACCTGCCAGAAGTTCTGACACCGGAAATCCGATTCCCGGAAGAACAAGCTGATCTGTTCTAAGCCGCTCGATCCACACGCGTCCTGCCCCATAACCAAACAGGTACATAAGAAAGAGCTCACCTTCATATTTCTTATGTTTCCTATACAGAAACAATATAATAAGAAGTCCGGCACACCATAATGATTCATACAAAAATGTCGGGTGTACCTGAATATAACTGACTCCGTCAATTCTCTGCATATTCTCGCGCATAAGTTCTGTAATATCTCCCGGCCTTACTGCATCAACCGGAAGCCTCATTGCAAACAGACAATCCGTGTATTCTCCAAATGCTTCCCTGTTAAAGAAATTCCCCCAACGTCCAAGCATCTGACCATTCAGAAGCGCCAGTGCAATTGTATCCAAAATCTGAAATGGTGATTTTTTCTTAACAGCAGCCATCACAAAAACTGCGATCACTGCTCCGATCACGCCGCCATAAATTGCCAGACCACCTTCTCTGAGATTAAAGATAGACAAAAGATTATCTTTATATAAATCCCAGGAGAAAATCACGTAATAGATTCTTGCACCCGCAATTCCTGCGATTACTCCGACAATTCCCATATCCAGATAGTCTTCCGGATTTTGTCCTGTTCTTTTTGCCTCCGCTGTGGCAATCAGAAATCCAATCAAAATTGCTGCACCGATGATCATGCCGTAGTAAGCAATGGAAAAACCAAAGATGCTGATGCTTTTTCCTACATGATCCAGATAAATCCCTAAATTCGGAAAGCTGATATTGTAATGCATATTATGTTATTTCCTTTCATATCCACAGAAATCAGGAACAAATCTAGTTGTCCCTGATTCCTGTTTTTACTGCTTTTCCAATTAGAAAACAATGAATCTAACCGGTTTTTAAGCATATTCCCTATATCTGTTAAACGTTAAATCTGAACAGCATGATATCTCCGTCCTGAACGACATAGTCTTTTCCTTCCAGACGAACTAATCCTTTTTCTTTCGCTGCCGCATGAGTTCCACATGCCATCAGATCATCATAACTTACTACTTCCGCACGGATAAATCCACGTTCAAAGTCTGTATGAATCTTACCAGCTGCCTGTGGTGCCTTAGTTCCCTTCTTGATTGTCCATGCACGAACTTCCGGCTCACCTGCTGTCAAATAACTGATCAGTCCAAGAAGATGATAGCTTGCCTTGATCAGCTTCTCAAGTCCGGATTCTTCCAATCCAAGATCCTCAAGGAACATTGATTTTTCATCGTCATCTAACTGAGAAATTTCTTCTTCAATTTCTGCACATACTACGAACACTTCGCATTCTTCCGCTTTTGCATACTCACGGACTGCCTGAACCCCTGCGTTGTTCACACCATCATCCGCAAGATCATCCTCAGATACATTTGCTGCAAAGATTACCGGTTTTGCTGTCAGAAGATTATACTCTGCAAGCCATGCCTGCTCATCCTCATCCTCTGTCACAAAGCTCTTCGCCATCTTATTCTCTTCCAGATGCGCTTTCAGACGGTTCTGAAGATCCAGCTCTTTCGCCGCCATCTTATCGTTTCTTGAAAGCTTCACTGTCTTGGAGATTCTTCTTTCAAGAACCTCAAGATCTGAGAAGATCAGCTCAAGGTTGATTGTCTCAATGTCACGCAGCGGATCAATGCTTCCGTCTACATGAACGATATTAGTATTCTCAAAGCATCTTACTACATGAACGATTGCATCAACCTCACGGATGTTGGCAAGAAACTGGTTTCCAAGTCCTTCTCCTTTTGATGCTCCCTTCACAAGTCCTGCAATATCAACAAACTCGATTGCTGCCGGAATGATCTTCTTTGTATGATACATCTCTCCAAGCACATCCAGTCTCTTATCCGGAACTGTTACGACACCGACATTTGGGTCAATTGTACAGAATGGATAGTTTGCAGATTCTGCACCGGCCTTTGTCAGTGAATTGAACAGTGTACTTTTTCCTACGTTCGGTAATCCCACAATACCAAGTTTCATTTTCTCTATTTCCTCCTTAAAACCTTGATTTCTAAAGCTAAATCCACAAGGTCTATTTCTCTTATTTTCTGTTATGTGACTCTTTCACAAAAAGAAGCCCCAAAATAGCATCTAATATTATACTATAATGGGGCTTGAATTTCAATCTCTCGTCTCCATCAAAATCACTTTTCCAAACACGAAAGAGATCTTCACTTCATCTTCACCTTCTGCAAACTCATTACTCACACACAAGCTGTCTCCTGATGAGAGCAAATGATTCTGCAATGGATATTTTGCACCGCTGATACAGAAATCCTCAACCGGAAGTTGCATCGGAAATACTGAAAAATACTTTCCGAAAGCTTCTTCTCTGCGAATTGCGATTCCATGATCAAGCAGACGAATTCTATTATGACTGTCTAAGATCATCGCTTGAGATCCTGCTTCAAGTGCAATATTCAGGCACTGAACATTAGCCCAGAAATGATCCAGACGATTTCCTGTTCCTCCAAGAATCCAGATTTCTTTTCTTCTGAGTCCAAGACACATACGAAGTGCAATCTCCGTATCAGACGCATCCTTTACCGGATTGAACTCCCGGATCGGTACACTTGCTTCTTTTCTATAATAATCGATCACTTCTTCCGGTACACTGTCAAAATCTCCCACAATGTAATCCGGCTTGATCTTATGTTCATAAAGAAATGCGAGTCCTTTATCTACTCCGATAATAAATTCTGTCTCTTCTGCCTCAAGAATCGGAAGGACAAAATCTTCTTCCAGCATTCCCCCGCTCACAATAACTGTTCTCTTACACATTGCCGTTTAAAATCTCCATAAACTTTGCTGTATTATCTTTGATATCACCTTTAAAAACGCCTGAACCTGAGACCATTACATTCGCTCCGGCTGCAAGTACTTCTGCCACGTTTTTATGATAGATTCCACCATCTACTTCAATATCAGTTGTAAGTCCTTTCTCATTCAGAAGGTTTCTCAATTCACTGATACGCTCCAGTGATTCCGGAATAAATGCCTGTCCGCCGAATCCCGGTTCTACAGACATGATCAGAAACATCTCTGCCTGATCCAGATATGGAAGCAGTACATCAACCGGTGTCTTTGGTTTAATAGAAATTCCCACTTTCGCTCCTGCTGCATGGATTTTATCAATTGTTGCCTGCAGATCTTCACATGCTTCATAATGAACTGTAACGATATCTGCTCCTGCTTTCACGAATTCTTCCACATAACGAATCGGTTCTGTCACCATGAGATGAACATCCAGTGTCTGTGTTGTTGCTCCCTTGATCGATGCGAGAACAGGCATTCCAAAGGAAATGCTTGGAACGAACATTCCGTCCATCACATCAAAATGAATATACTCTGCGCCTGCTTCTTCTGTTAATTTCAACTGCTCTCCTAAAATCTTGAAATCTGCTGAGAGAATAGATGGTGCCAAAATATTTTTCATAAACTTAATACCTCTTTCTTTCCTTTAGTTCACGGTACATCTCCGTATAATCTTCATATCTGATCTTATGGATCTTCCCTTCTTCAACTGCCTCTTTTACAGCGCATCCGGGTTCATGAATATGGTCACAGCCATTGAACTTGCACTGTCCTTCAAACGGTGTGAATTCCGGAAAATAATATTTTAAATCTTCTTTTTCGAAATCATTGACATAAAGAGAACTGAATCCCGGAGTATCCATAATATAAGAATCTTCTCCAATCACGATCAGTTCGGAATGTCTTGTTGTATGTTTCCCACGGTCAATCTTCTTACTGATACTTCCTGTCTCCATCTTCACTTCAGACTGCAGAAGATTGATCAGGGATGATTTTCCAACACCGGAAGGACCTGCAATCGAAGTTGTCTTTCCTTTTAAAAGTGATTTTAACTCACTGATATTTTCTTCTTCCTTCGCACTTGTGAAGATTACCGGATATCCGCATCCGGTATAAACTTCTTTCAATTCTGCAATTTCAGGATGACTGGCAATATCCGTCTTATTAAAACATAATACGACAGGTATCTCTTTTCGTTCCATCATGACAAGAAAACGATCCAACAGATTATAATGTGGTTTCGGTTTTGTCACCGCAAACACAACCAGTGCCTGATCAATATTGGCTACTGCCGGACGAATCAACTCATTCTTACGCGGCAGGATCTCTGTGATATTTCCTGTCATTTCTTTTTCATCAAGTACCTCGATCACAGCATCATCACCGACCAACGGCTTGATCCCGTCTTTTCGAAAAGCACCTTTTGCTTTACATTCAAAAATTCCGGATTCTACTACATTCACGTAGTAGAATCCGGCAATCCCTTTTATTATCTTTCCCTGCATATACTTGCTCTCTGTTATCATTGATTCGTGTTCTCTTCTGTCCCGGAATCATTTCCTGAATTTCCACTATCCGGGGCTGATGGTTGAGATCCTTTGCTGACCATATACTGAACAGTTGTTCCTTTTTCTACCTGCGTACCAACGCTGACAGACTGATAGAACACCTGTCCTTCTGGATATTCATCACTATAATCTTCGCCAATATACTCCGGTGTAAGTCCTGCCTGCTTCAACAGTTTTTCCGCTGTATTCTGGTCTTTATAGGAAAGATCCGGTACTGTAACCACCGTCATCTTTGGTCCTTTACTCACCACATATCCGATTGTTGTACCTTTAGATACTTCTTTTCCGGCATCTGTATCCTGTGAAATAATAACTCCTTCTTCTACAGTATCACTGTAATCTTCAGTTGCATTTCCGGACAAACCTGCCTGTGAAAGTGCTGCTTCAGCATCCGACTGGGACTTTCCGGTAAGTTTAGGAACTGTTGCCGGCTGATTTCCCTTGCTTATTACAAGAGTAACTGTTGTTCCTTCTTTTACTTCTGCCCCTTCACTCGGACTGACAGAAACAACTTCTCCCTGTTCCACATCATCACTGTAGACCGGATCACCTTTCTTCACAACAAGATTCTTATCCTGAAGTGCTTTTTCTGCATCAGCTTCTGCCAAACCAACAACACTTGGAATCGTTGTCATCTTAGCTTCTTCACCACTGCTGATCACAACATTGACTGTTGTATGCTTCTTTACTTTCTTTCCATCAGCAGGATCCTGGCTGATAATCTTTCCTTTTGCAACAGTATCGGAAGGCGCAGTTGATTTATGGATTCCGAGATCATATTTGTTCAGTTCTTTCTGAGCTTCCTCATATGTCTTGCCTGTCACATCCGGTACTTTTACCATCTCTGAATCTGTTTGTTGTGTAGTCGTTCCTTTTCCACCTTTAAATACGCCCACTGCATTTCCTACAAGGAACATGATCAAAAGTGCGATCACAACACCGGCAACAACCATAAGAATCTTCATGATCTTCTTCGTGTCTTTATTCACTTCATTCTTCTTACGGCGATCATCATAGCGGCTTCTGCGGCGATCATCATAATCATCGTCATCATCATAACGGCTTCTGCGGCGGTCGTCGTAATCATCGTCATCATCATAACGGCTTCTGCGGCGGTCATCGTAGTCATCGTCATCATCATAACGGCTTCTGCGGCGGTCATCGTAATCGTCATAGTCATCCTCGTAATCGTCGTCATAATCATCATTATAATTCTGACGATTCTTCATACGATTCAGTTCATCCTGTGACATAACAACCGTGGTCCGTCCTGTATCCTGGGATGCTGCCGGCATACGTTTTGTCACACCATCAAGAACTACAAAATCTCCATCCGGATCTACCAGTGAGTGCTTCAGATCCTGAAGCAGTTCCTCACAGCTCATATATCGTTTATTCGGCAGTTTCTGTGTACATTTCATAATAATGCACTCCAGACTGTACGGAATATCCGGTACTTCTTCTGCAGGAGACTTGATCACTTCATTCAAATGTTTCAAAGCAACCGTCACTGTCGAATCTCCGTCAAACGGAACATGCCCGGTGATCATCTCATACATCGTGATACCTGCTGAATAGATATCACTCTTCTCATCTACAATACCGCCTCTGGCCTGTTCCGGAGATGTGTAATGTACAGATCCCATCACCGTTGTTGTTACTGCCTGCGTTGCCGTTGATGTCGTAGCCCGCGCGATTCCGAAGTCAGTAACCTTAACCTTTCCATCTTTGGAAATAATAATATTCTGCGGCTTAATATCCCGGTGAATGATATGGCAGTTATGCGCTGCCTGAATGCCTGTCACCATCTGAATAGAAATACTGATCGTCTCTTTTGCTGAAAGCTTTCCTTTCTTCTCGATATAATCCTTCAGCGTAATTCCTTCTACAAGCTCCATGACCATATAATAAAGACCACGATCCTGCCCTACATCATAGACATTGACTACGTTTGGATGCATCAATCCTGCTGCTGCCTGAGCTTCGCTTAAAAACTTCTTAATAAACGTCTCATCCGAACGATATGTGCTCTTCAACACCTTGATCGCAACAAAACGATTCAGCTTATGGTCCTTGCCTTTATAGACATCTGCCATTCCGCCAGAACCGATACGACCAAGTATCTCGTATCGTTTCCCTAAAAATACTCCTTCTTTAATCATACACTCACCTCATCTGCAAATGGCTCAAACAATACCACTCCGATGTTATCTGTTCCTCCATTCTCTTTTGCTGCTTCCACCAGCATCTCACCTGCCTCGACGATATCCCGGCTTCCCTGCACAATATGGAAAAGTTCTTCATCTTCCACCATATTACTTAATCCGTCTGTACACATCAGAATGATGTCTCCCCGTTTCAGACGGTGTTCATAAAAGTCCACATCCACATCAGCTTTTGCACCGATCGCTCTTGTGATAATATTCTTATCCGGATGATGCTTCGCTTCTTCCGGCTTAATTCCACCGAGACGAACCATCTCTTCTACAAGAGAATGATCCTTACTTAGCTGTTGGATTCCCTGATTGATCAGATACAGACGGCTGTCTCCCACATTGGCAAAATACAGCATCTGTTCTTTCACAGTAGCGGCAACAACCGTTGTTCCCATCCCCTTCAGATGTTCGTCACCGGATGCTTCTTTGATAATCTCACGATTGGCAGCCTTGATTGCTTTCACAAGAACACGTTCGATATCCTCACCCTCGCTCTTCGCAATCTCTTTGATCATCACTTCCACCGTACACTTGGAAGCATAATCTCCTGCCTGATGGCCACCCATACCATCCGCTACCACGAACAGGTTCTGGAGAATACCCAGTGGTTTTCCCGTCGTAAAGACGTAGTCCTGATTTACCTGTCGCACCATTCCAACATCTGTAATTGAAAATGTCTTCATACCTTCTATTCTCCTTCAGTTTCTACGTAGCGGCGCCTGAGCTGACCGCAGGCTCCGTCAATATCAGAGCCCATTTCCCTTCTTATAGTAACATTTATTCCGCTTTTTTCAAGTTTATTTTTGAAATTCAAAGCACTTTTCCGGCTTGGACGAACAAAATCACGCTCTTTTACCGGGTTGACCGGTATCAGATTGATATGACAGTTCTTATGCTTTAATAAATGAATCAGTTCCTGTGCATCTTCATCCGTATCATTCACACCATGTACAAGACTGTACTCAAAGCTCACTCTCCGGCCGGTTTCTTTGAAATATTCGTCACAGGCTGCGAGTACTTCTGTGATATCATATTTATTTGCAACCGGCATCAATTTTCTTCGTTTTTCCTGATTGGAACCGTGAAGCGAAAGTGCAAGTGTAATCTGTAAATGCTCTTTCGCCAGTTCTTTCATCCTTGGAACTATTCCACAGGTTGATACGGTGACATTTCTCTGACTGATATTCAGTCCATGCTCATCTGTAAGTAAATGAATAAACTTCAGGAAATTATCGTAATTATCCATCGGTTCTCCGGTTCCCATGATCACCACATTCGAAACCCTCTCACCACTTATCTTCTGAATCTGATAGATCTGTCCAAGCATCTCAGACGGAGAAAGATTTCTCACCAGACCTCCGATCGTTGATGCACAGAATGCACATCCCATCCTGCAACCGACCTGGGAGGAAATACAGACAGAATTTCCATGCTTATATTTCATAAGAACACTTTCGACTACATTTCCATCGTAGAGACGGAACAGGAATTTGTTCGTACCGTCAATCTGGGAAATCTGTCTCTCAAGCATAACAACCGGGAGAATCTCATAATTCTCTTCCAGTTTTTCCCTCAAAGCCTTTGAAAGATTCGTCATCTCATCAAAATGATCTACCAGCTTCACATGCAGCCATTCATAAATCTGTTTTGCACGAAATGCTTTTTCTCCGATCGCCGCCATCTCTTTCTGTAATTCTTCATATCCATAAGCACGGATATCCTTCTTCATCTTAAAGTTTTCCTCCTGTATTTCGTTTTTTCTGTGAGTTATTCACATTATTTGTTTGCTTTTTCTATTTTTTCACATTTCCTGAAAATCATGCTTTTTCTTTAATCTTGCAATAAAGAATCCGTCACAATCGTGAACTCCCGGGAAGAATTGGATACATCCCTTCTCGATCACATCACTTCGTAACTCCTTGCAAAGATTTTCTGTAATATCATCCAGTTCAAATTGTGGGTATTCTTTCAAGAACCAGTGTACATTGTCCATGTTTTCTCCCGGATTTACGGTACATGTGCTGTACAGCAATGTGCCGCCATCCTTGACGATTGCCTGTGCGCAAGTCAGAATCTTTCTCTGCAAATCTGCAAGTTCTTCAAGATCTTCCGGTTGTACGCGATATTTCAGATCTGGTTTTTTGCCAAGAACGCCAAGACCTGAACATGGAAGGTCTGCAATCACAAGATCCGCTGTTTCCTTATCATACTCATCAAATACAGAAGCGTCCTTGCATACAGCACAAATATTTCCAAGTCCGGAACGGTCGATATTCTGCCAAATCAGATCTGTCTTATATTCAGTCAGATCTCTTGCTTCAACCCGTCCTGTCTTTTCTTCTGTTCCATTCTCTCTCGCCGCCACTTCATCTGCCAGCTGAAGCTTCTCTGCCACATGAAGTGATTTTCCTCCCGGTGCTGCACAGACATCAATTACATGATCGCCGGCTTTTGGATCTGCCAGTTCTCCGACAAACATAGAACTGATATCCTGTACTGCAAAGAGTCCTTCCTGAAAACTTTCCAGACCTTCCAGATAATCATAATCTGAAAGATAAAACGCATAAGGAAGATACGGATGTGCTTCTACTTTCGCTCCTTCTGCTTCCAGTTTTTCTTTCAATACTTCCGGTGTAACCCGGTTCATACAACATCGGATCGTAATCGGCTTCTCTTTCTGAAAATCTGCTGCCATCTTCTCTGTAATCTCTTCCCCATATTCTTTCTTCCATAAAGAAAGAATCCATTCCGGGACAGAATATTTCACAGACAATCTCTGTACATCTTCTTTTGGATACTCGATCTCATCCATCTTGCGGACAACATTTCTCAGAACTCCATTCACATATCCCCGCAGACCTGAAAATCCTTTTCGAACCGCAAGCTTTACTGCCTCACTGCACACCGCATGATCCGGTACGCTATCCATATATTTCAGCTGATAGACACTGCTACGAAGAAGATTACGGATGACCGGTTTCATTTTCTTAACCTTTGTCTTAGAAATCTGATTCAAAATATAATCAATTTCTATCATATGTTCCAGAGTACCTTCCACAACTCTGGTGATAAATGCACGCTCACGTTTCTCAAGATATTGATATTTTGACAGAACATCTCCAAGAATCTTATGACTATATGCTCCATTCTCTGTTATTTCCATCAAAATCTCTAGAACGATCTCTCGTTCATTGATCTGCTTTCCCATAAATAATCTCCTATTCTCCGCATTTTGGAGGTTGGCTCTGAACAGTTACAGCATTTTTTCTTTTTATCAGTCATTCCTTCTTCGTCCATTTGTCAGGATCAACAAACGTAAAAGCTGTAAAATCATTGCGGCCGCACTTGCCACATATGTCATTGCTGCTGCCCGAAGTACCTTCTTCACTCCACCAACTTCGTCTTCACGGAGCATTCCTGAATTTCCAAGTACCTTCACCGCTCTTCTGGAAGCATTGATTTCCACCGGAAGTGTTATAAGATGAAATGCCACAGCTACCATAAAGAGCAGAATTCCGATATCAATAAGGAAGCTGGACATCTGGCCATTCATAAACAGGCCGATAATGATCAACGGCCAGGAAATCATGGAACCGAAATTTACGACCGGCACAAGTGCCCCACGGATTGATAAAGGTGCATACCCTTCAAAATGCTGTACTGCATGACCACACTCATGTGCCGCAACTCCGATTGCTGCTACAGAAGTTGAATTATAAACCGGATCAGAAAGTGCCAGTGTCTTGTTTCTCGGATCATAATGATCGGTCAGATTTCCCGCAATATGAGTCACCTGCACATCATAGATTCCATTTCTTCTGAGGATCTGTTCTGCCGCTTCTCGTCCTGTCATCCCTGAATAACTGCGGATCTTCGAATATTTTGCAAATGTTCCTTTCACCTGGGACGATGCGAGCAGGCTGAGAACCACACCGATCAGTACCAGTATATAAGTCCAGTCATAATAAAATCCATAATACATACTAAAACTACCTCCTGTTATCTATCTGCAGTCCCCCTCTAGAAGTCCTCTTATTCCTGTGTAAATTTAACTCCGCTTTCAATTGTGTATCCCCTTAAGAAAGCTCCTGTATCCATTCTCTTTTTCCCCGGAATCTGAAGTTCCAGAACTCGTAAGACGCCATCCCCTGTCTGAACAGTAAAGGAATCTTTCTCTACACTCAACACTGTTCCAGGCTCTGCTTTTACCGTGCCATCAGCCTCTGCTTTTGCTCTCCAGATCTTCACTACCTTTTTGTCCCAATGTGTGTAAGCACTTGGCCAGGAATTCAGGCCACGCACCAGACGTTCGATCTGTACTGCGGATGTATTCCAGTCAATATTTCCAAGCTTCTTATCGAGCATTCTGGCATATTCTGTCGGGCTTTCTCCCTGCTTCTCGAAAGTTGCCGTATGATCTTCAATAGCTTTCAGAGTCTCTACACAAAGCTTTGCTCCTGCCTCTGCAAGCTTATCATGAAGGCTTTCTCCTGTCTCATCTTCTGTGATCGGCACTTCAACCTTCTGGATCATGTCGCCTGTATCCAGTCCTTCGTTCATCTGCATTGTTGTAACACCTGTCACTTCCTCGCCATTGATGATAGACCACTGGATTGGCGCGGCACCACGGTATTTCGGAAGTAGAGATGCGTGTACATTAATACATCCGTATGGTGTCATCTCCAGAATTTCTTTCGGAATGATCTGACCAAATGCAATGACAACCATCACATCTGCATTGTATTTTCTCAGTTCTTCTACACATTCCGGATCACGGATCTTCTTTGGCTGATAAACCGGAATCCCATGTTTCAGCGCAGCTTCTTTCACCGGAGTTGGCTGCATCTCTTTACCGCGTCCCTTTGGTTTATCTGGCTGGCTCACTACGAGACATACCTCATGCCCTGCTTCCACCAGTGCCTCCAGTGTTCCCACGGAGAAGTCCGGTGTTCCTATGAAAATTATTCTCATCAATTATTCCTCCACTTCGTATTCCATATCTTCCTCGTTGTAGGCCGGTGAATCATGCAGTTCTCCTTCTACTTTCTCTACATAAAGGTGTCCTCCCAGGTGATCGATCTCATGACAGAACGCTCTTGCAAGAAGTTCTTCTCCTTCTATCTCAAACTCCTCCATATTTTCATTAAGTGCACGTACTTTTACATAATTCGGACGAGTTACGATTCCCCATTTTCCCGGCACACTTAAGCAACCTTCTTCGCCTGTCTGCTCACCGGATGTCTCAACAATCTCAGGATTGATCAAAACGATCGGACCTTCTCCGACATCAATCACTACAATCTGTTTGAGAATACCAACCTGCGGTGCTGCAAGACCCACCCCCATCTTCTCATACATCGTATCAAGCATATCTTCAATTAAAATCTTTGTACGAAGTGTCATCTTCGTCACTGGTTTACACTGTTTTTCAAGAACATCATCGCCCATCTCTCTTACTTCTCTAATTGCCATTATTCTTTCCTCTCTTTTCTATAAATTCATCGGGTTAAAATCGAATTGGATTCTCATTTTCTGAAACCCTGAGTTAATTTCTATATATTGTTCCATCCTGTCTTTTAATACAACTAAGGTTCGGTATTCCGGCGCTTTTACGTAAATCACTCTCCGGTAAATATCTTTGATCTTATCCACTCCCGGACTTGCCGGGCCGATCACGTCGAGCTGTGCCTGACCTTTGATCCTCAAAATGTATTCCTTCAGATACTTGCACGCTTTCTCTAAAAGTACCTCATCTTCACATGCTGCAAGTACTGCCATCAGGTTCTCCACCGGTGGATATCCCATCAGACTGCGGTAACGGATTTCTTTCTCATAGAATGCTTCATAATCCTGCGCTGCTGAAGCCTCGATTGCATAATGCTCCGGATCGTAAGTCTGAATCACGACCTCACCCGGTCTGTCACCTCTTCCGGCACGGCCTGCTGCCTGTGTCAAAAGCTGAAATGTTCGCTCACCGGAACGATAATCATCTGTATAAAGAGACATATCTGCTGCCAATGCACCGACTAATGTGACCTTTGGAAAATCATGTCCCTTTACGATCATCTGTGTTCCCACAAGAATATCCGCCTCTTCATTCGCAAAGGCAGATAAAATCTGCTCATGGGAATCCTTTTTCTTCGTCGTATCCATATCCATGCGGAGTACTCTTGCCTGTGGGAATCTTGCCTTCACCATGTCCTCGATCTGCTGGGTTCCTGCGCGGAATTCTCCGATATAACGGGAACCGCATTCTGGACACTCCGTCACCTTCGGCTGTTCATAACCACAGTAATGACAGACCATTTTCCCGCCTTTGTGTACCGACAAGGATACATTACAGTGCGGGCATTTCACTACATGGCCACATTCTCTGCAGGAAATAAAACCTGAATATCCTCTGCGATTCAAAAACAGCATGATCTGCTCTTTTGCATTCAGTCTGTCTTCAATCAGTTCCTGCAACTTCTCACTCAAGATGGAACGGTTTCCATTCTTCAGTTCCTTTCGCATATCAACTGTATGCACAGTCGCCATCTGCTGCATATGAGAACGATTCTTCATCTCGTAAAGCTGATACTCACCAAGCCTTGCCCGATACATTGCCTCCATTGACGGAGTTGCACTTCCGAGCACAACGCTTGCATCTTCTACTTCTGCCCTGTGGACTGCTACTTCTCTTGCATGATAACGTGGCACCTGCTCACTCTTGTAGGTTGGTTCATGCTCTTCGTCAATAACGATCAGACCCAAATCCGGAAATGGAGTAAAAAGTGCAGAACGTGGTCCGATCATCACATCGACCTCGCCCTTCTTCGCACGCATCATCTGATCGTAACGTTCTCCGGCAGACAGTCTTGAGTTCATGATAGAAACTCTGTCGCCGAAACAGCGGTAAAACCGCATCACTGTCTGATATGTCAGTGCGATCTCCGGAATCAGAACGATTGCCTGTTTTCCCTGGTCAACAACCGTGCGGATCATCTCCATATAGACTTCTGTCTTTCCACTTCCGGTCACTCCGTGAAGCAGATAAGTTCTCCTTGTTCCACACAGATAGTCTTGCCGGAACCCCTGGATCACATGCTGCTGTTCTTCCGTATAGATGATCTCCTGTTGTGATTTCTTTGCCTGTTTCACCGGATTACGGTATACCTGCTCTGACTCTATCTTCAACACGCCCTGCTCTTCCAATGCCCGGATCACAGGCAGTGTCACATTTAATTTTTTCGTCACCAGCTCATAATCCAGAATTGGGGCTTCCTTCAAAGCTTCCAAAAGCCTTGCTCTTGCTTTCTGATTCTTCTTCTGATAAAAAGCCAGCTTCTCCTGACTCTCTTCCTCAGTAAGCAGCAAACGGAGATGTTTCTTTACCTTCGCATTCTCCTTCTGCTTGATTGGCAGCACTGTCTTAAGCGCCTGGATCATCGTTCCGCCATACTGCTCTTTCATCCATGCCGCCAGCGCGATCAGTCTCGCTTCGATTGCCACACTGTTTCTGGAAATGTCTGTAATCTCCTTCACCTTTGACAGATCATAATTGCAAGTCTCTGATAATGAAGTCACATAACCTTTGATCTGTCGGTTTCCTTTTCCAAAAGGGATAATTACTTCCAGCCCCGGATGCAGCTCGTCTTTCAGTCGTTCCGGTATTCGGTACTGAAAGATCTTATCCAGTTTTTCATGTTGTATATCTACAATAACATCTGCAAACACAATCTTATTTCTCTTTTAATTCTTCCAGAACTTCTTTGATCAGCACGCGCTCATCCATCGGATGCTTCACACCGCAGATTTCCTGATAGTCCTCATGTCCTTTTCCTGCCAGTACAATAACATCACCCGGTTCGCCGTGTTCGATCGCATATTTGATTGCCTCTTTACGATCACAGATCTCCACATATTTTCCATCTGTCTTCGCAATTCCAGTCTTGATGTCATTAATAATATCCTGTGGTTCTTCAAATCTCGGATTATCTGATGTAATGATCGTCAAGTCTGCCAGTCTTCCGGATACTTCACCCATCTCGAATCTTCTGTCTTTGGAACGGTTTCCGCCACATCCGAACAGACATACCAGACGTTTCGGGTTATATTCCTTTAATGTAGTCAGAAGACTCTCAAGGCTCATCGCATTATGTGCATAATCGATCATCAATGTGAATTCATCAGACACTTTGATCATCTCAATACGTCCTTTTACCTTGGCCTTCTTGAGTGCATCCTTGATCATCTCAACCGGCACCTGGAAATGACGGCAGACAGAAATAGCAGTCAGTGAATTGTAAACACTGAATTTACCTGGAACATCAATCTCTACATCAAAATCCATCACGCCTGCAACATGATATGCCACACCAAGATATCCCGGTCTTGATACAAGTTCTACATTCTCTGCATGAAGATCCGCCTCCGGTGAAAATCCGAATGTCTCGATCTTACATGTAGATTCTTCAAATACATCTTTAAAATACTTGTCATCCACATTGGCGATTCCGAGCTTACACTGCTTGAACAGAAGCCCTTTGCATCTCTTGTAATCATCAAAATCCTTATGCTCATTCGGTCCGATATGGTCTCTTCCAAGATTTGTGAAAATGCCGATCTCAAATGGGATTCCTGATGTTCTGTGAAGCATCAGTCCCTGAGAAGAAACTTCCATAACAACACAGTCACAACCTGCTTCTACCATCTCTGCAAAATATTTATGGATCGTGTAAGACTCCGGAGTTGTATTGCATGACGGGATCTTCTTGTCTCCGATAATTGCCTCGATTGTTCCGATCAATCCAACCTTATGTCCTGTCTCTTCAAGAATAGACTTGATCATGTAAGTTGTTGTTGTCTTTCCCTTTGTTCCTGTAATACCGATGACTTTCATCTTATCTGCCGGATATCCAAAGTAAGCTGCTGACATCAGAGCCAGTGCATAACGAGTATCCTCTACCTTAATTACAGTCACATTTTCCGGCACTTCGACATCTTTCTCTACAACAACAGCTGCCGCGCCTTTCGCCGCAACATCCGCTGCATATTTATGTCCATCAGATACTGCTCCGCTGATACATACGAAAACAGATCCTTCTTCCACTTTTCTTGAATCATTGATCAGTGTTGTTACTTCCGTAGAATCACTTCCCTGTACTACTGTGTAGTCCAGGCGTTCTAATAATTTATCTAATTTCATGATCTAACCCTCCTGTTCTGAACTGGTGTATTGCATCATTGACTTTCAGGCAAATAACGATTGTCTTAACCTTTATAGAATAACATAATCTCACCGCATATGCAAAAAAACCTACATAATCTTTCGTCCTGTTTTCGTCTTTCGAATCAGCCAGACACATCCAAATGACAATAACACAAGTCCCACACTCACTACCGGAATCATGATCCAGGCTGAAAATGTCTCTGGCTTAATATTTCTCTTATAAACATCAAGAAACATGATATGGATCAAATAAATCCCAAAGGAACATCCACAAAATCTGTCAATCCACTTCTTTGCCTGTTCGGACGGATTGAATTCGCTCTTTTTCAATCGTACTAACATAAGAAATGCCATCGCTGCTGCCAGTGCAAGCAGTGGATTACCATATTCCAGCAGACGTTCATAATGTTCTCCATCCTGCAAGGTTGCCGCATAAGTCAGCCCATAATTTAATGCCATGCATACTACAAAAATACCTGCCGGAATCATTTTCCCCTTCATCACATGCTTACGATATTTATATATATAATATCCGATAAATACATAATAAGAATAGATTCTGTCCCCCACCAGCGGGACGGAATAATACATCTTTTCATCAAAAAATGTGGAAATATAATTGAACAAAACAGCCGCCGTAATCACTGCAAGAAATGCGCGTTCCATCCGAAGGTTCATCCCTTTACACATAACCTGGAAAAAAGGAAGTACCAGATAAATCGGAATCATCGCATACAGATACCACAGATGCTGTTCTACTGGCTTATATAATAAGTCTTTGATTTGATAAGGATCTTTCATATAAACTGCATTCCAGATCATGTATATTACGCTCCACACAAGCAGGACAATCAGAAAACGTAAAACTCGCTTCGCATGTTTGTGTAATGATTCCTCTCTTCCAAGCAGAAGTGCTCCTGTGATCATGAAAAAACACGGTACACTTACCCTTGCCAGCAGATTTAATAGCAGTGAAAAACTGTACTCCCCAATCGTAATATCCCCGTAAGCTCTGCAATAATAATTCGATACATGAATCACAATAACAAATATAAAGGAAATCATTCGAATCAATTCCAAATTATAATTTCTTTCTTTCAATGTGTTTTCTTCTCTCTATCTCTTCTGATTTTCATCTTTTTTCTTGTTTCCGTCCGGTTTATAAAATGTGCCTTTCACAACCGCACCCTTTCCATAACGATTGCTCAGCTGTTCCAATGCAGCATTTAATTTCTTATGCTTTTCATCCGGCTCTTTCGGAAACTCAATATCAAAAATTGTCAGCTGCTCCGGTGCATTCTCTTCTACTAACTTTGACGTTCGGATTCCGAGCAGACGGACAGGTTCTCCACTCCAGCTTTCACGGAACAAATTACAGGCTGTCTCACATAAGATAACCGGATCATTCGTCGGCTTTTGAAGCTGCACCTGATGCGACATATTTCTGAAATCATAATAGCGAACCTCCATGCTCACCATCCCGGCTTTCTTTCCTGCCTTCTTCAGCCTGTTTCCCACGCTCTGCGCAAGCTCACGAAATACATCTATCGCCTCTTCATAAGTCGTTGCATCCTCTGACAGAGTCGTTGAATTTCCTACTCCCTTTGCCTCTTCCGGTTCATACTGTACCTTATCGTCCCCGATTCCATTTGCGAAATTCCAGAGCATCCGGCCATGACTTTTTAAATGCAGCGTAATTACATTTACATCCGCATGAGCAAGATCTCCAATTGTATTAATTTCAAGTTTCTTAAAGACTTCCACACTTGAACGCCCTGCCATAAAGAGTTCTCCGATCGGAAGTGGCCACATTTTCTGCGGAACCTCTTCTGGAAATAACGTATGGATCCGATCCGGTTTCTGAAAATCCGAAGCCATCTTCGCTAGTAACTTATTACTGGAGATTCCAATATTCACCGTGAATCCAAAACGCTTCTTCACTTCTTCTTTGATCTCCATTGCACCGTCCACCGGTGTTGGATATCGCCCGACAAGCTCTGTAAAATCCATATAACATTCATCGACACTGACCTGCTCGATCTTCTTTGTATATGTCCGCAGGAAATCCATCAGCATCCGGCTCTTTTCTCGATACATCTTATGATTCGGCGGTGCTGTCACAAGATTCGGACATTTTCGAAATGCATTTACTACAGGTTCACCCGTCTGAATCCCATAGGATTTGGCAAGTGATGATTTTGCAAGGACGATTCCATGACGCGAGCTCTGATCTCCGCCAATAATCGCCGGAATCTCCCGCAGATCCACTTTTGATCCATTTTTCAATTGTTCAACCGCCGTCCAGCTTAAAAATGCTGAATTGACGTCGATGTGGAAAATAATGCGCGCCATGGTAGCCTCCTTTCTGGAATTCTGCCTGAGTTCTTTCTTAGTATTAATTCTTGTTGTATGCATATGCATTCTGTCAGTTTCTTATTTTAACATAGAGTCTGCTCTTGTATCAATTACTTCGGTGAACGAAAAAAAAGCTGTGAAAAACTCAATTTTCCAAAAATCTCCAGAAAATTTTCATTTTTCACAGCCCTGTATATTATATCGTAACTATACTGATATTTTGATGTTGGGGGCAAAAGCCCCCAACTAGGATACCTACGGATTGTTTCGTGCAATGCACTCCCACAATCCTACCCACTATTCGCATATCGTGAAGCTTACGCTCCACTTTTATGCTCATATTGGGGCGGGTCCCAAGGCCATTACACCACCTTTGTGCAAGCACCGGTGGTTTCAGACCTTTTGACCCTGGTATCATATTTTATTTCTTCACACCTGCTGTCAGTTTACCGTCCTTCACATCGATCAAGATCGTGTCTCCACGTCCCACATCTCCTGCAAGGATCAGTTTTGCAGCTAATGTCTCTACATTCTTCTGCAAGTAACGTTTCAGTGGTCTTGCACCGTACATCGGCTCATATCCACCTTCCACAACAAAGTCTTTCGCTGCATCTGTCAGCTCGACACTCAGTTCACGTTCTTCCAGACGGCGGTTCACATCAGCAACCAGAAGGTCAATGATGGAACGTACATTTGTCTTTGTCAATGGTTTGAACATGATAATCTCATCCAGACGGTTCAGAAATTCCGGTCTGAAATGTGCTTTCAGATCATCCATTACCATCTCCTGACTCTGTTCATCGATCGAACCATCTTCTTTAATGCCTTCCAGCAGATAATTTGCACCAATGTTGGAAGTCATGATCAAGATTGTATTCTTGAAGTCAACTGTACGTCCTTGGGAATCTGTGATTCGTCCATCATCCAGTACCTGCAGCAATACGTTGAAGACATCCGGATGTGCTTTCTCGATCTCATCGAAAAGCACAACAGAATATGGTTTTCTTCTGACTGCTTCTGTCAGCTGTCCGCCTTCATCGTATCCGACATATCCCGGAGGAGCTCCGATCAGTCTGGACACGGAATATTTCTCCATGTACTCACTCATATCGATACGAACCATGTTGTTCTCATCATCAAACAGGCTCTGGGCAAGTGCCTTTGCAAGCTCTGTCTTACCTACACCTGTAGGTCCAAGGAACAGGAAGGAACCGATCGGTTTTGTCGGATCTTTGATACCTGCTTTGGAACGGATGATTGCTTCAGTTACAAGCTCTACACCTTCATCCTGACCGATGACACGCTTATGCAGTTCATCTGCAAGGTGAAGAGTTTTGTTTCTCTCGCTCTCGTTCAGTTTTGCAACCGGGATACCTGTCCATCTGGAAACGATTTTTGCAATCTCATCATCTGTAACGGATTCATGCACAAGAGAAAGATCTTTTGCCTTTACCTTTGCCTCTTCCTCTTCCAGCTGTTTCTGCAGCTGTGGAAGACGTCCATACTGGAGCTCTGCTGCCTTATTCAGATCGTACTCTCTCTGAGCTTTCTGAATCTCCTTGTTCACCTGCTCGATCTGCTCACGGATCTTCTGCACATGCTCTACGGAATTCTTCTCATTCTCCCACTGTACTTTCTTACTTGCATACTGCGCTTTCAGTTCTGCCAGTTCTTCCTGCAAATGTTCCAGACGCTCTTTACTTAAGCGATCTTCCTCTTTCTTAAGTGCAGACTCTTCAATCTCCATCTGCATCACACGACGGCGAAGCTCATCAAGCTCTGTCGGCATAGAATCAAGTTCTGTCTTGATCAATGCACACGCCTCGTCAACAAGGTCGATTGCTTTATCCGGCAGGAAACGGTCAGAAATATATCTGTTCGAAAGTGTAACTGCCGCAACAAGCGCACTATCTGTGATCTTAACTCCATGGAAGACTTCGTATCTCTCTTTCAGTCCTCTAAGGATAGAGATTGCATCCTCAACGGTTGGCTCATCTACCAAGACCGGCTGGAAACGACGCTCCAATGCAGCATCCTTCTCAATATACTGACGATACTCATCCAGTGTTGTTGCACCGATACAGTGCAGTTCACCTCTGGCAAGCATAGGCTTAAGCATATTTCCTGCATCCATCGCACCGTCTGTTTTACCTGCTCCTACAATCGTATGAAGTTCATCAATGAAAAGAATGATCTTTCCGTCACTGTTTTTCACTTCTTCAAGAACTGCTTTCAGACGTTCCTCGAATTCACCACGATACTTCGCTCCTGCTACCAGTGCTCCCATATCCAGCGAAAAGATTGTCTTATCTTTCAGTCCTTCCGGTACATCTCCGCTGACGATTCGCTGTGCAAGTCCTTCTACAACCGCAGTTTTACCTACACCAGGTTCACCGATCAGCACCGGGTTATTCTTTGTCTTACGGGACAGGATACGAATCACATTACGAATCTCTTCATCACGTCCGATGACCGGATCCAGTTTCTGATCTCTTGCTTTCTCAACAAGATCCTGACCGTATTTATTCAATGTATCATAAGTTGCTTCCGGATTGTCAGAAGTAACTCTCTGATTTCCTCTTACTGTTGACAGCGCATGGAGGAACCCCTCTCTGCTAATGCCATATTCACGGAAAATCTGCTTCAACTCACGGCTTGCATACTTCAGCATTGCAAGAAACAGATGCTCAACAGAGACATACTCATCTCCCATCTGCTTTGCTTCATCCTCTGCATGGATCAGCACATTATTCAAGTCCTGACCGACATAAGCCTGGCCTCCCTGTACCTTCGGTCTCTTGCCGATTGCCTGCTCGATACTGTTAATAAAGAGCTGGCCCTGAATGTTCATCTTCTCAAATAATTTTAAAATCAGACTGTCATCCTGTGTCAGCAGCGCATACAGCAAATGCTCCTGCGCCAGTTCCTGATTCCCGTTATCCGCAGCAATCTTCTCACAGTTCTGAACTGCCTGTAATGAATTCTGTGTAAATTTATTGATATTCATGGTCTTTCCCTCCTTTGAACCACAAATTTGCTTTTCCTGTGTTCTATTAGGAATATAGCACGTATTGTTAGCACTGTAAAGGGTTGAGTGCTAATTCTTTTCTAAAAATTTTGTGAAGTCCTTATTTTTTCTGTTTGCCAGTGTTATAATCTATAATTGTTTCATAAAAATACGGTTGCTGACGCCCATAGTGCCGACAGTAACAAAAGACTTAAGAGAGGAAACTATCATGAATTTTATTCAGAAAAATTTCAAAGGAATTCTGGTCTGCTTTCTGATTGCGATTCCATCCTGGCTGATTGGAAAAGCATTCCCGGTAATCGGCGGACCTGTCATTGCGATTCTCGCCGGAATGGTGATCACCTGCTTTTGGACTGAAAAAGGAACAGCCGAATCAGGAATTAAATGGACATCTAAAATTATTTTACAGACTGCTGTTGTTCTGCTTGGATTCGGCATGAATCTCGGAGTTATCTTACAGACAGGAAAGCAGTCTCTTCCTATTATCATCAGTACAATTTCTACCTCTTTGATCATTGCATGGCTGCTCCGCAAGGTACTGAATGTTCCTTCCAACACATCTATCCTTGTTGGTGTCGGTTCTTCCATCTGCGGTGGTTCTGCGATAGCTGCTACAGCGCCTGTCATTGACGCCGATGACACAGAAGTCGCACAGGCGATTTCTGTTATCTTTTTCTTCAATGTTATCGCTGCTGTACTTTTCCCGGTGCTTGGAAATGCACTCGGCTTCGACACAACAAGCGGAAATGCTTTCGGTGTCTTTGCCGGAACTGCGATCAATGATACTTCATCCGTAACTGCTGCCGCCTCTACCTGGGACAGCATGTGGAATCTTGGAAGTGAGACACTTAATACTGCTGTCACAGTTAAACTGACACGTACGCTTGCAATCATTCCGATCACACTTGTGCTCTCACTGATTCGTGCGAAATCAGCCGCAAAAGACGGAAAATCATCCGGTAAGTTCAGCTTAAAAAGAGCTTTTCCAATGTTCATCCTGTACTTTATCATTGCGGCTGTCATTACAACTGTATGCATGAGCCTTGGGGTAAATGCGGATGTATTTGCTCCGCTGAAAGAACTGTCTAAGTTCTTCATTATCATGGCTATGGCTGCGATCGGTCTGAACAGCAATGTTGTGAAGCTTGTCAAATCTGGTGGAAAGCCAATCCTTCTCGGTGCTTCCTGCTGGGTTGGTATTACAGTAGTCAGCCTTGCAATGCAACACATCATGCATATATGGTAAAATATTGACAATATTGAACTCCAAAGTTTCTATTCCTGATACAATAGTGACTTTGGATTTCTTATTGCTTTTTCCTTTACATGAGATGTATAATCTTCTTTGACATTAAATCTATTTAGGAGAAAACAGATATGAATAGCAAATCAAATTCTCAGGCGATGGAAACTGAAAAGATTCCGCGCCTTCTGGCACAGCTTGCAATTCCTGCGGTTGTCGCCCAGATCATCAATCTTCTATATAACATTGTAGACCGAATCTATATCGGACACATTTCCGGTGTTGGAGCCGCGGCATTAACCGGCGTTGGATTATTTACACCGATCCTTATGCTGATCAACGCTTTTGCTATGCTTGCAGGTTCCGGTGGTGCTCCGCGTGCTGCGATATCTATGGGAAAGAAAGATAATAAAACAGCTGAAAAAATCCTTGGAAACTGTTTTGCACTTCTCATCCTTATGGCTGTCATACTTACTGTAGTTTTCTTTACATTTGCACCACAGCTGTTGACACTTTTTGGAGCCAGCGAGAAGACACTGCCGTACGGAGTAGCATACGCAAGAATCTATATCCTTGGAAGTGTCTTTGTCTTAATCGTGATGGGAATGAATCCATTTATTACAACACAGGGATTTGCCAAGATCAGTATGATGACTACTGTGATCGGAGCTGTGATCAATATCATTCTTGATCCGATTTTTATCTTCGTATTCAATCTTGGTGTAAGAGGTGCCGCACTTGCCACTGTTTTAAGTCAGGCTGTCGGTGCAATTTGGATTCTTCGTTTCTTATCCGGGAAGAAGACGATCCTTCATCTTAGAAAAGAAAATTTCAGATTACAAAAGGATGTTATCTTACCATGCCTTGCACTTGGTATTTCCACTTTTGTCATGCTTTCTACAGAAAGTATTCTCTCCATCAGCTTTACTTCCAGTCTGTCAAGATATGGTGGAGACCTTGCTGTCGGAGCCATGACGATCATTACAAGTGTCAGCCAGCTTGCCACGCTGCCACTGCAGGGAATCTGCCAGGGCGGTCAGCCGATCATGAGTTATAACTTCGGTGCCGGCAATAAAGAGCGAGTAAAAAAAGCCTTCTTTACACAATTTAAGGTTTGTACGATTTTCACCAGCTGTTTCTGGCTGATCATGCTGCTGTTTCCTAAGCTGTTTGCAGGAATCTTTTCCAACAATACGGATCTGATCACTTATACCGCATGGGCGCTGAGAATCTATATGGCAGGTATTTTCTCCCTCGGATTCCAGGTTGCATGTCAGCAAAGTTTCATGGCATTGGGACAGGCAAAGGTCAGTCTGCTGCTCGCCTGCTTAAGAAAACTGATCTTGCTGATTCCGCTGATCTTTATCCTGCCAGTCTTTATTCAGGATAAGGTTTTTGCAGTCTTTCTTGCAGAACCGATCAGTGATATTGTTGCAGCCACAATCACAACAATCACATTCATGAGCCGCTTTAATGGAATTCTGAATAAAGGCAGTAAAATGAAAACCGTAGAATAAATTTTATCTAACTATTCTTTTGACTCCATTTCATGATATAATTAATTTATCTGAAATTTATGAAACGGAGCCGTTAATATATGAAAAAGCTAAAACTTTTATGGATGATCCTAAAACGCACGAAAGCAACCCAGATTCTTTCCGGTTATATCGTATTTCTCTTTGTATCCGCAGCCATCATTCAACTGGTAGAGCCTGACATCAACCACTATGGAGATGCCCTCTGGTATTGCTATGCGATACTTTCTACCGCCGGGTTCGGCGATATTGTTGCCATAACTTTCATTGGCAAACTGGTTTCGGTACTTGTCACAATCTACACGATCTTCGTTGTTGCAATCGTTACCGGTGTTGTTGTCAATTATTACGGACAGATTGTAGAGATGCAGCGTCGTGAAACGGCAGTGATGTTCCTGGATAAATTAGAACGTCTCCCGGAACTTTCCAAAGAAGAACTGGAAGACATCTCAAAAAGGGTAAAAAAATTCCGCTGAGTTTTCACTCAACGGAATTTTTGTTTCCCACTTTTCTCTTATCAAATAAGGATAGGCATTTGCTGCCTGCTGCCGCAGCCACAAAAATCCATACGAACAATTTCACTGGATAGCATAGAAACAGAAGCATTGTAACGGCTAACGGCTTTTTCATCGTTCCACCTAGAAGCGCCGCTGTAACAATTGCAGATGCGAAAACTAGATGACTCTCTGCATTTCCGCAGATCAGCATTCCCACGCCATATCCCATGCATACACCTGCGAAGATAACCGGGAAGAAATGTCCTCCCTTCAAACCGAACTGTATACAAATATTTGTGAGAAGCACTTTCAAAAATGCAACTCCGATCAGTGCTAACGGAAGGTATTGACTATACTCTTTCATCAACACTCCCATCTGTTCTTCTCCCGAAAACATAACTGCCGGGATTAACATTCCACAGATTCCAAGACAAATTCCTGCGAGAACTTCTCGAAGAACTGCCGGTACCTTTTTCGCAGTTTTCTTCGTTATCTGATGTGTCTTTTCATAAAAAACAGCTAACACGCATCCTGCAATAATATAGAGAAGTATTAATGCATAGTCCATCTTTCCGATCTCAACTGCCTCAAAGCTTGGAAAACCGGAAAGTCCTGAACCGAATACTGCGGAAAGTCCTGCATAAATACCTGTTGCAGCAGCAATTGCGATTCCATAAATAAATATCTTTGATGAAATTCCTGCCGGAACAACAGTTTGTTCTGACTTATTCTCTTCTAAAGTGTTCTCTTCCACTTCAAACAATCCAAATAGCGGAGCATGGAATAAAACACTTAAGGATGCTGCTACCCCGATCTGGGAGTATTCCTTCGCATGCTGTCTGGCAAACTTCAGATTATCTCCTGCCCAGTAACACATTCCGACGATAATTCCGGTAAGCCCGGCTTCCGGACCTACACTGCTTCCGATCAAAAGCGGCAGCACTGCTGCGATCATCATGACAAGCATATTTTTATAATCATAATGCTTCTCCGTTTTCACTTTTGCCATAACAGTTTCCATTTCTTCCGGATAATCTCCGTACACCTTCCGGAAGATACCGATAAGAAATGCACCGATCACACAGACCACTATCGTATAGTATGGTAATAAAAAATGTTCTGGAATCCATTCCCAGATAAGATTCATCCCGACTGACATGATCTTTAAAAGTGCCCAGACCAATCCGCCGGCAACTGCACCGATAATTGCACAGAACAGCCAGAGCTCTAACTGGTTTTTTATCTTTATATTTCTAATTTCTTTTTGACTGTTCATCAATCTGTCCTTTACGTTTTCTACTTTTCAGATGTTTCTGCATCCGTATCTCTTACCTGCGGAATTAAGGAAGCTGCCAGTTTTCCTTTTCCACGATGTTTCAAATATAAAATTCCAATTGCAGAAAATACAACGGCTCCGACAAAATTCACCATAAGATCTTTCATTGTATCTACGATTCCAATGTCTAAATATCCGCCCAGATTCCACGTCTCACCGTTGATCACAACAGACTGAACATCTACATGGATTGGGATATTTGCTCCTGTCGGATTCAGCTTCACTGAATTGATTGCCGGAACGATCCAGTCTTTCTGCATATCCAATCCGAAAAACCAATCCATACTGAATTCAAAGAACTCCCACAAAACACCAACTGTCATTGAAAAACAAAATGCAAAAAATGCCACAAAGTATGGGGACATCTTAATTGAAAATCGATCACTTCTGTTGAATAAATCAATCAGCGCAAACCCGATTGCCGCCATCAGGAATCCATTCGTTGTATGCAAAATAGTATCCCATACCGGAATCTTTACATAAAATGCATTGATCTCTCCAAGTATCTCTGCTGAAAAGATAAAAATCAGAATAACCGTTTCCAGACCAACCGGAATTGTCACTCCAAGTTTCTTGTCGATAAACTGTGGCACCATAAACAAAATCAATGTTAGAATGCCAAGAAACATATTGTGATAGTTTCCTAGAAAAAACTGTCTGATAATAGAAACGATAACCAACATTGTCAGTACCATCTGGACTCTTGTTCTATTTCTTGCTTTTTTGCTTAATTCACTCATTTCTTACCCTCCTTTTCTCTCAACACATTGCGGTCAGAAACACTTTTTATTACATGTTTAAGATATACCGCATCTGTTTTCATAATATACTAATTTTATCTTTTTTTCAACAAAAGGTGTCAGGCCGAAGTTTAAAATAACAGCTTCCACATATGCCTAACACCTTTCTATCTATCGTTTATAGATTCACTTTAATTTTACTTCTGTTTTCTTCTTCTAATAACATAAATCATTCCACCGATCACTGCAATTGATCCTGCAATCATCAGAATCCAGATGTAACTGATGCTGTCTCCTGTCTTTGCTGTTTTCACCTGTTTTCCTGACACTGAAGTTCCTGTTGGTTTCTTTCCTGCAGTACCTGTCGGTGTTTCCTTTGAATCGGTTGGATTCTTTGTTTCTTCTTTCTTCACAATCTGATACTCTATCTGATAGTCTGTATCCTCTCCGTGAAGCACATAATTATAACATTGCTCGCCTGTCAATCCGACAATACTTGCTGTATATTTTCCAAGTTCCACAGCGTTTCCGTCTTCTACTACTGCCTTACATTCATCTTTAAACAGTACTCCTGATAATTCTGCTGTGACATTCGCTTCTTTTCCTGTATAGATGATAGTTCCGTCTGTATTCCATACAACATCTACCGGTTTTGGCTGTACGATCAATATTCCAGGTTCAAATATAACCGCATAGTTTTGATTTTCTACTGTTGTTGGAGCCTTTTCTGTTATTTCATAAGTACCAACTTCACAGGTTTCTTTCTCTGCATTTCCTGCTGTCAATGTGACATTTATTTTCAGATCCTCTAACTGATCATCCCCTGCCAGACTTCCATCACTGATTGACCAGGTATACTCTGTGATCGTCTGTCCATATTCTTTCTCCGTACGGTCCGGTCTGATCGTAATGCTTCTCGGTTTTACTGTTACAGAAATATTTGATGTAACTGTCTTGTAGTTCGGATTAGCCGGTGCGAAGATCATCTCCTGTTCGCTTTGATCCTCTGCTACTGTAAGCATTGTCGTATCGTCTGCAAAACGGAATACACCTTCTCCCGACTGACCGGAAAGTGTTGCTTTCTTTAAGCTGTCTCCATAAATCACTTCTGCTGCCGGGAAAGTCACTTCCGGATCTGCCTGCAAAATCTCATATTCCCATATATATACGCGGTTTGTACCGGAAAAGATATAGTTTTCATTGGTCAGACCTATTGCAAGCGCCTTGTAATTTCCAACTTCTGTATGATCTGCATTGAGCAGTTTTTTAATCGCACAACTATCCTTTTCTAAAAGGCTGTCTGCTTTCACGTTTGCCTCTATTCCACATGCATTTCCTGTATATGTATACTGTGCTGCCGCATTCCATTCTATCTCTGCTTCCTTTGGTGATACATTAAGGAATGCCGGAAGAACTACAACATCATAATTCGTATTTGTCGCATTATCTTTCAGGATAACATATCTTCCTGCATTTCCATATGCGCCAAGAATGTCATCTCCATCTGCATCTGTTGTGCTTCCTGTCAGAATATCTTCCGGTTCGATGGTTGTTGCTTTCAATGTCAGTCCGAGACTTTCAACAGTATCTCCTGGAAGAAGTTTCGCCCTTTCTGAATCACTGATCGTAAATGTAAGATCTGCGCTGGTCAACTCATCTCCATATGTCTTTGTTTTCTTTTCTGCACGGACAATGATTCTCTGTGCACTACTGACAGCTCCATTTTCGAATGTAGTATTTTCTACTGTGCTGCTTTTGGAACCTGTTGTTTCCATTGTGTTCACTGGATTGATATCAAGATCGTATTCTTTCAAATGAATCCAGTTTACCTTGAATCCGCCTACTGTTTCCGGACAATCAATCTTATAGCTTCCTGCATCAATTATCTCATTTAATGACTGTCCTGTCTCCTGGATTCTCATTTCATCCGTAACATTTGCAAAAAGTTCTTCCACTTCATCTACGCTCAGTGTTTCCGTTGGTGCAACAACGTATGACATCTTCGGAGTTTCACCATAGGAAATTTCTTCATATCCAAGATACGCTGTGATAACTTCTGACTTATTCACTGTTTTTACCGGAACCCACATAGTAACATTTTTGTATTTTTTATTATCTGCCGGCAGGAAGGTCAATTCAAATTTTGTCTGATCTGTTACTTCCTGATCTGTTACAACATGGGTAGCATCTTCAAACTTCCATGTTCCCGCCGGTGCATTTTCAATCCCCTTCAATGTAGCTTCTGCCAGTGTCTGACCATATTCAACCTCTACTTCCGGTGTAGGAAGTTTTGGTTCAAATATCATGTTGCTGTTTGTCTCATAGATCAACCGTGACATTGGTTCATCAATAAAGTTAAGCATTACTGTTCCAAGGAATCGGTTATCGATACAATTCTCCTTATCTTTATATAAATCCGAATTGATATCTCTTGTCATATTCAACGGAATTCCATTTGCACAGGAAGTATAATTAAATACCCATGAATTAGAATCAATTGGATGACTTGTATCTATTCCTGTTGTCTGTTTCATTGTTCCTGCTATATATTCCCACTTCTTTGAATAAATATCACAGTCATATGTATTATATGCATCCTGGATATACACTCGATTTTTTCCATCATCATATGTTTTATATGCATACTTATAATCTCTATAACTCACATCATCCCAATTGGTAAGATCAAGTCCCATTGCACGCGTCTGCCAGGCTTCATAATTTTGAGTTAATTTAAATCTTCGGATAAGTACAATTTTTCCACGAGCTTCCTTCATTGATGGAATGTCTCCCTCAGTGTACACTTTATCCTGATGATTTTTCACAAATTCTGCAACTGCATGCTCCATTCCTACTGTAGAACCATCATCCGGTTTTATCGTAAGAATAATTGTTTCTGAAGGATGTTTTTTCAAAAAAGCAAGTGATGTATTAAAGATTGACTGTAATGTAAGATCACTTCCGTCTTTTTCCTGACACTGCCATGTATCGCCTCCATGTATAATCTTCACGTCTGCCGCAAAAGCATCGTCTTTTGTTGCATTTCCACGAATATCAAAACTACGTGCTCCCACATTCAACTGCTCATCATAATAAAGATTCTGACAAGATGTGAGTGATAAACTTGCAACAAGGTCTTGTACAACCCCTGCTGTTCCTGTATCATGTGTTGCCGGAATATTTACAGAAGATAATAGTGCATCATCTGGAATATCTGCCATCCATTCATCTGCGTAACCGTAAGCCGTATCATTTGTACTTCCTGCCAAAATTGACACATTCATAGCCGTCGCTGTATGACCAATCCATGTCTCGCCAATCCCCTCTTTTAGATATATACCGCTTCTGGCATTCATGATTTTATATGTTCCATCATCCTGTCTAAAGAAGCGCCACAGTTGGCTGGTATTTTGATTTCTGTCAAAACTTTCCTTATTCCAGATATGTACTATTGTATTTGCACAACCTGATTCTCCCAGAACATCTATCGCATAATTGGTATCTTTCTCTCCATCCGATATAGCTTCAATTCTATATGCCTGATAGTCTGGATACCAAACCAGTTTCCATTTACTGGCGATCCCCTGTTCTAGAAAAAGTAACTGTGTTCCTGGGAGTGACTCATTTGAAGGCCTGTTTATTGCTTCATGTGTTTCTGCTTTATAGATTTCAGAAACTACACTTTTATCTCCATCTTTTAAAATCTGAGTTTCCTTTCCTGTGAGCGGAACCACCGATTTTGTAACCAGCCAGACTTTTCTATCTTTTTCTTCTGTCTGAATAATATTGGGATTATTATTATTCAAATTTCCTGAGTATCCAAGCCATCTTCCACTTTTTCTATTCTTTATATAATATCTTTTATTTCCGTTTGCATCATTTCCAAGATAATAAAATGCAAATTGACGATGCTCTTTTCCTTTGACTTTCTCATCATTACTTTCCCATACATGTATCTTTGCACCGCTATCTTTACTTTCATCTTCTACATCTGCGAAACGATCTGTTCCATTCACCTTAATGTGTTTAATTCCATACCATCCGTTTTCTATTTTATCCAGACGAAAACGGCAATTACCGCCTTCTCCGGTATCCAAATGTACATCGCTTCCTTTCTCGCCACTGTCATTTACATTCCAACGATAATCTGTATTTTCTTCCAATGTAATAAATAATTCGCTGTTCGTCTCCATATTTGTGTCCAGCGTTCCACTGGAATCTGCCGCTTTTACACTGATTGGAATCCCCGTAAGTGCTATCGTCATACATATGAGCGCTGCCATTATCCTTTTTATTGTTTTCATATCCGTTTTTCCTCCTCATTTGTATTTTGCTATATTATCGGCAATCATATTTCTTATTATTATATTTTTGATACCAGATTGTTCAATATTTTTGACATGAACTGTCTGAAAATGGCACGAATCGTCATTCTGTGGTATACTAATCCTATGTCAAAACGTTTGTATTTAATATGAACTGTGCAAACCTGCACGACAACACTTTATGGATTATCTATTTCAAAAGGGGGGATTTTGATGCGGACTTTAATTTTCCAGACTTTGGAATTTACAGTTTTGATTCCTGGTATGCTGCTTGCCTATCTGCCGGTAAGATCATCTCTGAAACAAACACCTAAGAAGCTGGCTGTCTGGATGCTCCCGCTTCTTATTATATGCTCTTGTTTTTGTGGTTTTGCATGCTATAGATTCCATTTGTCAACAAGATCTGTTTTTCTTCCTCTTCTATTTGTTCTACTTGTTCTATATCATAATACTTTGTTAATTTCACTTTGGAAATCTGTCAGCATCTATCTTGCCGTCTGTGCAGTTTTTTCCTGCTTTAACAGCCTTTCCAGAGCTGCTTCTGCAATGTTGAATTTTGGTTCTGGACACCTTGCATTTTCCGGTTTTTCTACTTTTGGAATCCTGTATAATCTTTTCTGCATTCTTTTCGTCCTTCTCGTATGGTATCCAGCCTCCCATTCAGTCAAAGAAATAGTAGAAGATGAAAATCTTGCTCCGACCTGGTATGTTTTCTGGATTCTCCCGGTTCTGGTCATCGGATTGAACCTTGCTTTGATTCCAAAATATAACACCGTCCTGCACACGCAGCGTTTTCTCCGCGGATACATTGTGATTATTTATGCTCTTCTACTCATCCTTGCATTATTTTACTCGATGTTTTTAATGATGGCTAATATCCTGAATAAAAACAAAAAACTTCAGCAGGAAAATCTTTTTCTTTCTGTACAGCAGGAACGATATGAGAATTTAAGAAGTGCGATTGAAGATGCCAGACAGGCTCGACATGATATTCGTCATCATTTTATACAACTTTCCACCATGGCCAAAGACGGTGATTTAGAAAAGATCAAAGAATACCTGCAAAATGCAATGGATAAAATTCCAAACCTTACTTATCACTTCTGTGAAAATCAGTCTGTCGATAACGTGATTGGATATTATTATGCGCTTGCTCAAAAAGAAGAAATTCCATTTGCTGCCCGTGTTGATCTTCCAAAAGAACTTTCCGTAGATGAAATGGATCTCTGTCTTATTCTTTCCAATCTATTAGAAAATGCATTGGAAGCCAGTCGCAAAACTACCGCTGCGCAGCAGCAGATATCGTTGGAAATCTATCAACATTCTGCTTCTATTCTTTTAATCCGGGTAGAAAATAATTTTGACGGAACGATCAAAGAAAAGAACCATCTGTTCCATTCCACCAAGCGAAAAGGTCTGGGAATCGGTACCCAGTCTGTCCGCAGAATGGCAGAAAAGAACGATGGTTCCTGTAATTTTACTTATGAAGATGGAGTCTTTACCGCAAAGGTTATGCTTCGCGCTGACCTTTAAAAGGCTATGCTTTCTTTCTTCCTCTTACTGCTGCCACGATCATGCAAAGAAGAATTGTCAAAACCATATCCGGAAGTGTATTTCCAAGCAGCATATCAATATTCATCAGAACACGGTATAAAATGAAGCCGGCCAGCCAGATCAACAGATTACACCAATCGAATCCGGTTTCCGATTTTTTCTTTTTCAGAATAAAGAAATCTGCAATCTGCACTGCGATCATTGGCGCAAATACAGAGCCGATCAGATACAGGAAATCTGTGATATCGTCCATCGGATAGACAATTGCTCCGATGGTACCGATCACTGTTACAACTACAGCAACGTATTTTCCTTTAAGTCCTGCAAAGATGGATTCACTTGAAATTCCTGCTGAATAAGCATCCAGGAAAGTGGTTGTAACTGTTGAAAATACAATGATCAGAAGACCTGCGATTCCAAGTTCTGCTTTTACCATGATCTGTGCGATATCACTTTCTCCTGTAAACAATGCAGCACCCATTCCGACCAGATACATAAAACAGCTTACAACTCCATAAACAACTGTACTGACTGCGGTTGCCTTCACAGGTTCTTTCGCCTCTCTTGTATAATCACTGATCAACGGAAGCCAGGACAATGGCATTGCAACCGCAAGTTCTACTGCTGCTCCAAAGGAAAATGTCTCATCGGTAATGGATGTAACTACAGTTCCATCAAAGAAAATAATCTTAAAAAGAATCAATGTAAGAATAAAAAGTGCTGCCATCGCAACTGTATTTACCTTTCCAAGATTCGTAATTCCGATCAGAATCCATACAATGATCAATGCACCTATTACCAGACACCATACCCAGTGTCCCACTGTAAAGATGCCTCCTGCCGCCAGTGCTCCATCATAGATCATAATTGCAGTCCATCCGACAAGCTGAAGCACATTCAGAATTGCGAAAAGCTGTCCTCCATGACTTCCAAAGCTGTCTTTTACTGTCTCCATGGCACTTTTTCTTGTCTTACCGCCAATCACTCCAGCTAGAAACAACATGATACATCCAATCACATGTCCTACCAGAATGGCTGCCAGCCCTCTGCCAAATCCAAGAGCTGCAAAATATGTCCCTGTAAGAATCTCAGCAATGGAGACTCCTGCTCCAAACCAGATTAATCCGTTCTCAAATAATGATGTTCTTTTTTCCATAGTTTATGCCTCTGCTTCTTTTGTATATTCATTCTGGATAGCAAATCCATGATCCATTGGACCGCTTCCCTTCCCAAGGTCAAGCATTGCTGCAAGTGCCCCAGAGATATACTCTTTCGCACGCTCCACAGACTCCTCCAATGAGAATCCTTTTGCAAGATTAGAAGCAATCGCAGAAGACAATGTACAACCTGTACCATGAGTATTCGGATTATCAATTCTTTTTCCGTTAAACCATCGATACGCTCCATCTGCATACAGCAGATCATTCGCATCATTTAAGTTATGTCCACCCTTGCAGAGTACTGCACAGTGATATTTTTCTGAAATTTCTTTCGCCGCATCGATCATCTCTTCTGCACTTGTGATCTTTCTTCCGATCAACTCCTCTGCCTCCGGAATATTCGGAGTCAATACACTTGCAAGCGGGAATAATTCTTCCTTCAATGTATCCGCCGCATCATCACTGATCAGCTTCGCTCCGCTTGTTGCTACCATAACAGGATCTACTACAATATTCTTTGCTTCATACTGACGCAGCTTCGCTGCAATAACTTTGATCAGTTCTTTATCTGAAACCATCCCGATCTTTACGGCATCCGGATAGATATCTGTAAAGATACTGTCAAGCTCCTGTCCTAAAAATTCCGGTGTTGCATTTAATATAGAAGTAACACCTGTTGTATTCTGCGCTGTCAATGCAGTAATCGCACTCATTGCATATACTCCATTAGTGATCATTGTCTTGATATCAGCCTGGATTCCTGCGCCTCCGCTAGAGTCACTTCCGGCGATTGTAATTGCTGTTTTCATGTTCTTGGCCTCCTTCTTTTTTAAAAACGGGTACAAAAAAAGCGGGTGATGGGAATCGAACCCACGTATCCAGCTTGGAAGGCTGGTGTTCTACCATTGAACTACACCCGCGTGTCTTGTGTTATCTCTGACACGAGTTATATCTTATCATACGTATCAGAGATATGCAAGCACAAATTTAAATTTTTCTAAGTTTTTTTAATTTTTTGTATCTACCTTATTACAATTTTTGCAATTCCATCAATTTCTTTCTTAATCTCATATTTTCCTCTTCTGCTTTATCAGCTCTTTGTTTTTCTTCTTCTGCTCTTTGTTTTTCTTCTTCTGCTCTTTGTTTTTCTTCTTCCGCTCTTTGCTTTTCTTCTTCTATCTTTTGCTTCTCTTCTTCTAGTTCTCTTGCAATGCTCTCCTTCGCTTGAGCCACCTGTTCGGCTACCTTCTCTGCCACTTGTTCTTCGACCTGTTTTGCAACACTTGCCTTTACTTGTGCCAATTCTTCTTCCATCTCGTCAATCATCAACTTTACTGTATTACGATCCAAAATCTCAAGTTCTTTCGAAAACATCTCCATCATTCCTTCCATATTAAGACAGAGTGTATAGATTTCTTCATAAATCTTCTGAAAATCCGAATTTTGATTCAAAAGTTTTATAATCATCTCCGGATCATCCTGACTGAGAAATACGAGCCACTCTTCCAATCTGTTTTTTATCTTTCTGTTTTCATTTTGAATGATGTCACTAAAAATGTCAAGACATATAAAAGTATATTCTTGCAGTAAATTCACTTCTACTCCTGTATCACTTTTTTGTTCGCAATGGTGAATATATATTTCTTTCGAAAACCTGCGGAAATCAGCGCTGCTCTTTTCAAATAATACAATTGTATAGACTTTCTGAATTCTCTTATAAGTAAATGAATTTCCTAATTCTGCGCGCACTCGTTTATACTGTCGTAACAATAAATCAGAAGAATAACAGGCACTTCTCTGTCCGGGAAATAAATATCCCATTTTTTGTACTTCAACATTTGCTATACTGCCATCTTCAAACTGAACAACAATGTCCATAATCAATAAGGAGCTCTCTGCTGCAATACGCGCTGATTCATTCGGAAGTACTTTTAAAATTCTAATTTTTCTTCCCAGTATTTCTGATAGAAAATCATTTAACCTTTCGGGTCTGGTATCCGGATTCATAATAACTTTAAAATAGGTATCATAGAGAAGTTTTACACCTTTTACACCAGTGCAAATGTCAAGATATTCCTGTTGGTATTTTTCTTCCCAACCGCAAAATGTCTTCCACATTTTCGGGCTATTCCGGATTTCTTCAAGCACTTGTCCTTTGGTTCTGATCATTGGGAAATAGTTTTGTAATTTGTTTTTCATCGTTTATTTTGATGCGATATTTAAAATAAAACAGTCCTCTTACCTGCCCAACACCAACTTCATGAATTGGTATGTTCTCAGAATATCCCAGTCCACTTTTAATTGCAATGTGTTTCTTGTTTATAACTCATCTTTTTTGTTGATAATTTGTGTATAACTTTACAAATCAATATTTTTTCAATTTTTATTGTCATTTTTGCCAAAAAAACATTATAATACAATTAATTTATAGTCATTTTTTGTCCAAAACGCCATAATTCAAAAAAGCGGAGAAAAAATGTCACATGGCCTTTTAATGTATCAGCTTTTCTCTCTATAATGAATAAAAAGGAGGAGGAAGATTCGTGGATTTATTTAATAGCTTACCACTTAAAAAGCAGGAATATATGAACAAAAGATCCCGGCACCGGAGATTCTGGTACTTAACCAGACACGAGCGCGCATTTCCGAAGAAGTGGGGATTTCTATTAAAACTCTGGACAGAAACATCAGAAAGCTGGAAGAGATGAATCTTCTGACGCTGAATAAAGGAAAGATCGTGATTACCAAAGCCCAATATCTTCAGATGAAACAGGATATTGATTTTTACGTAAACGGTTGATCCAAACTTATGTTTAAGGAGGGGATAACATGTATGTAGGAAAAAAGGTTACTCGTGTAGATGCCTACGATAAAGTAATTGGACGTACAAGATATACAGATGATCTCTGCGATAAGAGTGCCTATATTGCACGTATTTTACACTCTACAATTGCCAACGGACGTGTTCTTTCTATTGACACATCTGAAGCTGAGAAGATACCTGGAGTTGTAAAAGTATTTACCTGTTTTGATTTAAAGGAGAAGCATTATTTTCCAACTGCCGGACATCCATGGTCCACAGATGAATCACACCAGGATGTTGCCGATCGTCTTGTACTTACAGACCGCGTCAGATTTTATGGGGATGATATCGCTGCGGTTGTAGCAGAGGATGAGGTTTCCGCTGCACAGGCACTTCGTGCGATCAAAGTAGAATATGAAGAATATCCATTTGTTCTGGATGTTATGGATGCTATGAAAGAGGATGCTCCTCAGCTTCATGATAAATATCCAAACAATATTCTCAAGCATACAACAATCAGTAAAGGAAATTATGAAGAAGCAATCAAAGAACCTGGACTGATCAAAGTAGAAGGCTGGTACAGCACACCAACCGTTCAGCACTGTCATATTGAGAACTTCATCTGCTATGCTGAGATGGAAGGCGACCGCATCAAGGTTGTAAGTTCTACTCAGATTCCTCATATCGTACGTCGAGTTATCGGTCAGGCACTCGGAGTTGAATGGGGTAAGATCCGTGTTATTAAACCGTACATCGGTGGTGGATTCGGTAACAAGCAGGATGTTTTGTATGAACCACTTTGTGCATGGCTGTCCATGCAGCTTCACGGGCACCTTATTAAACTTGATGTACCAAGAGAGGAGACCTTTGTTTCTACTCGTGTACGTCATGCGATCAAGAGCCACATCATTTCATGGGTTCGCCCGGATGGAACATTTGCTGCAAGAAAACTGGAAGCATTTTCTGATCAAGGTGCTTACGCATCTCACGGTCACAGTATTTGTGCCAAAGGAGTTGGCGCATTCCCGCAGCTTTATCCTTGTGATAACGTAGAGGCTGATGCTTATACAATATTCACAAACAAATCCGTTGCCGGTGCGATGCGTGGTTACGGAATTCCACAGGCAATGTGGGCTGTAGAATGTCATACAGAAGACATTTGTGCAAAACTTAACATGGATCCGCTTGAATTCCGCCGCAAAAACCTGATGCCGATCGGATACAAGGATGCATTTTCTAAAAATGAATTATACAGCGACACATTCAACCAGTGCCTCGACAAAGGAATCGAAGTTACTGATTACCTTCGTAAATACAAAGAATACCAGAACCAGACAGGAGATATCCGCAGAGGTATCGGTATGGCAGTCTTCTGGTACAACACAGCTGTATGGCCAATCTCACTTGAGACATCTTCCTGCCGTATGGTATTGAATCAGGATGGTTCTCTTCAGGTTCAGCTCGGTGAGACAGAGATCGGACAGGGTGCTGATACTGCATATTCACAGATGACTGCAGATATTCTTGGCGTTCCGCTTGAAGCTGTACACGTTGTTTCCTGTCAGGATACAGACGTTACGCCATTCGGAACAGGTGCTTATGCATCCCGTCAGACTTACACAGCCGGATTCTCAATCCGCCAGACAGCACTGCTTCTGAAAGAGCGCATTTTGAAATATGCGCATGAACTGACAAGAATGCCTGAATACAACCTGGATATCATCGACGGACAGATTGTTCGTATCACAGATAACCGTGTTCTGATGTCTCTTGGAGATCTTTCAACAGAAGCACTTTACAGCCTTTCACACAGTGAGCATCTGTCAGCTGAAAGCACAGCACAGATTAAGTCAAATGCCTACTCCTTCGGATGTACATTTGCAGAAGTTGAAGTTGACATCCCGATGTGTAAGGTAAAACTGCTTGATCTCGTCAATGTACATGACGCCGGAACACTGATTAACCCGGCACTTGCTGAAGCTCAGGTACACGGTGGTATGAGTATGGGAATCGGATTCGGACTTTCTGAAAACCTGCTCTTTGATCCGAAGACCGGAAGAGCATTAAATGATAACTTGCTCGATTACAAGTTATCCACATTTATGGATCACCCGAGACTACGTGCTTATTTCGTAGAAAATGCGGAGCCTACAAGTGCATTCGGAACAAAATCTCTTGGTGAGCCACCAACATGTTCCATTGCACCTGCAATCCGTAACGCAGTTTATCAGGCAACAGGTGTCTATGTAAATGATGCACCGGTGAATCCACACCATCTGTTCCGCAGCATGAAAGAACAACATATGTTTGAGGAAGGAGGAGAAGCAAATGTATGATCTTAAAGCACTTTATGAAGCTGAAAGCGTAGCTCATGCTATACAGCTTTTACAGGAACATCCGGAAGCACAGATCATTGCCGGCGGAAGTGACGTTCTTGTACAGATGCGTGAAGGACGTCGCGCAGGAAAAGAACTTGTAAGCATTTATAGAATTGATGAAATGAGAGGCATATCTTATGAAGAAGACGGTGCGATCCGCATTGGCTCTCTGACCAGCTTCTCTCATATTACAAAGGATCCGATCATCCAGAAGCATATCAACGTACTTGGGGAAGCTGTTGATATGGTTGGTGGACCACAGATCCGTAACATCGGAACGATCGGTGGAAACACATGTAATGGTGTTACATCCGCTGATTCCGCTTCAACACTTCATGCATGGGATGCAATTGTCGAGATCACAGGACCGGACGGAGTTCGCAGAATCCCGATCCATGACTTCTATATTAAAGCAGGAGTCGTTAATCTGAAACCGGCAGAGATTCAGACAGCGATCATCATTCCGAAGGAAGCATACGAAGACTACCACGGACATTACATTAAATACGCAATGCGTAATGCAATGGATATCGCAACAACAGGATGTTCTGTCAATGTAAAACTCTCTGAAGATAAGAAGACGATCGAGGATGTCAGAATTGCTTACGGAGTTGCAGGACCTGTTCCGATGCGTGCACCTTCTGCTGAGGCAAAAGCAAAGGGCAAACCGCTTACAAAAGCTGTTGTTCATGAATTTGGTCAGGCTGTTTTGGAAGATATCAATCCACGTGACAGCTGGAGAGCATCCAAGGCATTCCGTCAGCACATCGCTACTGTTCTTGCAGAGCGTGCACTGACAGAATCTATCAGATTGGCAGGAGGTGTGATCGATGAATAAACAGTACAAATTACTTACCTGCACGATCAACGGTAAGAAAGTTGAGAAAATGATCGATGTCCGTGCATCACTTACAGATGTTTTAAGAGATGACTTCCGTCTGACCAGCGTAAAGAAAGGCTGTGAAGTTGGAGAATGTGGAGCATGCAATGTAATCATTGATGGGGAATGCTTCAACTCCTGTATCTATCTCGGTGTATGGGCTGAGGGAAAAGAAATCCTTACTCTTGAAGGTCTCGCCGGACCAAATGGTGAGTTATCCGATATTCAGCAAGCATTTATTGACGAAGCAGCTGTTCAGTGTGGCTTCTGTACACCTGGATTCATCATGAGTGCAACTGAACTTTTAAATGCCGGTAAAGAATTCTCAGATGATGAGATCCGTAAAATGATGTCCGGTCATCTGTGCCGCTGCACAGGTTATGAAAACATTTTCCGTGCAGTCAAGAAGACAATGCTTCGCAGACTCGGAAAAAATGAAGAAGCAGACGCTGTCTAACTATCCAATATGGAAGATTGGTTCAATCCTGTACGAAGGAATCAAGATGCTCAAAGACTGCGAGTTCAATGACCGTACAATGATCATTGTATCTCTCGCTTTCTGCGTCGGCGTTGGTCTTACACAAACAGATGCGAACTTCTTCAGCGCTTTCCCACAGGCTGTGGGAGATATCTTCAACGGAAATGCTGTTGCAGGTGTGTTCGTAGTATCACTGCTGCTCAGTCTGATTCTGCCAAAAGATAAAAGTGAAAAAGTAGAAGAATAACGAATAAGAAGAAAATAACAGCTGTAATTGAAAAATATTTCTCTTACAGCTGTTATTTTTCTTTTTTTAAAAGGTTTTCTTTTACCATCCAGCTTCCGGAGCAGCCATCACCTTGATTATTTGGGCTTCCTTCTGCATATTCCGCTCACTCCTTTGTGCTGATCTTCTCCAGACATGCAATCAATTCTGCCTCACTTCTTACCACTGCATCCGGCTTTACATCACCTGCTGCCTGATGTCCGCGATGATTATACCAGACTGCATTCCATCCCGCAGCTTTCGCCCCAACAATATCATTTTCGAAAGAATCTCCTACATAGCAGATCTCTTGCGGCAAAATCCCCATTCTTTCCGCCGCACGACTGAAAATCCTCTTGTCCGGTTTTGCTACCCCGAGTGCTCCTGATATAAATACATGACCTACTGGAATCCATTCCGTTACACCAAGTGCATTCACTTTATCCCACTGATGCTGCGCCGGTCCATTCGTAATAATTCCAAGAGTCACCTTTTCTTTCAGACTCTGCAGCAAATCTTTCATTGCATCCGTCATCCTGATCTCCTGCTGCTTTTCTTCATAAACCGCCTGGAACTCCAGAGCTTTCAGCGCATTGATCTTCTTCCCGTAATCAAGAAATGCATTCTTAAACCGATAGATATACATCTCTTCCATTGACATCTCACCACTCAAGCACCGTGCATACACGGAATCACTGTATCTTCTACTTGCGAGAAACGCACCTTCCAGATCTAAATCTGTATCTTCCGGGAAAATCTCCCTGCATGTTTGCTTAAATGGAGTTGATAAATCATATAATGTGTCGTCTACGTCGAATACAATTGCTTTCATTATTCTCATCCTGTCCTTTTTCCACTCCCTGGTAAACTGTTTTGATTACTGTTCGCACTACATACGACTGGCAATCCATTCTGTACAGATACCATACTTGTTATCTTTTTATCAATCTATCGATAGTCTAACATAGTTTATTTCTTTTGACTAGGTTGAATTTTATCCAGTATTGGCTCTGAACAGTTACCAGTATTTTTCCCTTGCATCACCGTGCTATAATTGATAATGAAAGCTATACAACTATTTATAACCTGCTAAGGAATTTGAAAGAAGGCATTTTAATGAGAACTTATGTTACACACTATTTTAACTTTGAATACATCGGAATCTACCTGCTCGTCTCGCTGATCGGGCTGGCCGTTGTGATCGGTATTGTTCTTGGCGTAGCCAAATTGAAAACACGCCAGCGACTGCAGGATGACTCCCTGTCTCACAAAGCAATCCGTCGTATCAACCGCCATCACCAGGAGCGCAAGAGAAGCATCATCGAAAGCTTCTTCGAAATGGTCTTCGCCAGCACCTCCGTGCTGATCTTTCTGTCTCTTTACTATGTTATTGACGAGAGGATTCCAGGCGTGTCCATCTATTGGCAGAAGTATCAGGATATTATCCTTTTACTCTTCCTTTGCTTCTCCGTTATCTTAAATGGATGGCTTGATATTGTATTTGTACCATTGGAAGAAATAGATTCCAACCAAAAGGCGTCCATTCGACTGGTATCTTCCTTTTATATTATACTGATACTTCTTTATATCAAGTTCATTTACAATGATGACAACTACGATTCACTGATGATGTACTTCATCACGCTTGCAGTTGGTCGTTTTATCTACTTCGATTTTACAATGGATGACTTTTTAAGCACACTTCACGGCTTCTGGGAAGAATTACCACTGCTTATCCTGATGGCAAGTTACTCCGGATTCGTCTGCTGGTTTGGATTCTATACCGGATTCCTGCTTACGTCTAACGGTGTGATCGTCAGTACACTGCTTGCACATCTTTTTATGGTATGTTCGATTTTTATATTGGATAAGACAAGAGTGCTGAGATTGGTGATGTGATATTGTAATGTCAAAGAAGCAGAATCATTTTCCACCCATGATTCTGCTTCTTTTATACCTTTATTATATTCGTAACTGTTCAGAGCCAACCTCCAAAATGCTACGCATTTCGTCGGTATGGCGTATCCGCCAAATAAAATTATATCCCAGACACAACCTTAACCAATAACAGTACCAGCACGATCAGAATAATCGGCTTAATCACTTTCACCCCATTATTCACAACCATTCCTGCACCTACGTAATGCCCTGCGATACTGAAACAGGATGCTGCCAGTCCCAGTCCCCACAGGATTTTCCCTGCCAGGATAAATGTGATCAGCGCTGAAATATTGGAAGAAAGATTCACAATCTTCACATTTCCTGTCGCTTTCTCCAATGGTATCTTCGCAAGTTTGGTAAATACAAGCAGCAAGAAGGTTCCTGTTCCAGGACCGTAGAATCCGTCATAACAACCAATCACCAAAGAGCATACAATCGCGATCAGATACTGCTTATTCTTTGTCATTCCGACCGGAACTTCCACATCCATGTTCTTGTCTCTCAACACACAAAAGGCTACGATCGGCAGGATCACAACCAATACCATTTTCAAAATATGGTCGCTGATGATCAACGCCAGATTCGCCCCTGCAACAGAACCAATCAACGCTCCGATCACCGTTCCGGGTACGAATCCCCAGTCTACTTTCTTATTCTTAATCAGTCTCGCTGTCGATACTACCGTTCCTGTTGAAGATGACAGCTTGTTTGTCGCGATTGCATTATGCACCGGAATCCCTGCAAACATATATGCCGGAAGCGAGATAAGTCCACCGCCTCCTGCAATTGAATCAACAAAGCCCGCCAGAAACACCAGCGGGCATACAATCAGATAAATCCCCATTTCCCTTGTTCCTTTTCTTCTAAAAAATAAGATATCAGAGACAAACGCCCCGACTTCCTATTGTAACGGTTTACAAGGGATCTGTAAATATCAATTTATTGTTGTTTTCAATTCAGCGTTGTTTTCCTCCGAGATGGCGGATCATCGCTAACATGGATGTGCTTGCATGAAGCGGTGTAATCTTTATCTCCGGATGCTCTTCCTGAAATACACGGAACACTTCATCCGCAAAACCGCGCCCCATGAATTCAATTCCCCGAAAATCAATCACAAGCTCCTTGTATCCTTCTGCATCTTTCAGAACTCTTCTTGCATGGGATCTCGCCACCGGATCCACAAAAGGCAATACATCCTTCAGTATTATTGTTTTTACTTCTTCCATTCTACCGCCCGCTTTCCTGGTATTTTCTATATCTATTTTTACCATATTTTGTCAAGATTTTCAAGTTATACAGCATTTTTATTTACTCTATTCTACAAAAAACTCCTCTCAGACTGCATCTTATCACAACTGAAAGGAGTTCTCCTATTATTTGCAAGCAGTGTAACTACTCTTTATTTTAATTGTTCCGGCTCTTCGACTTCATAATCTGACCAACTGAAATCTTTTACTTATTCTCTCACAAGAACCTTCACGATCTCACCCATATACATTGTATGGTAGTCTTTGCCCGGATACCATTTTTCATCTGGTCCGTCTACTGTAAAGCACTCCGGTTTCATCTCCTGTGCATAAAGCTTTCTGCAGACAAAGATCAGATCTGCTTCTTCATACGCTGTTGTTCCGTCTGTGTAATACGGTGTCAGACCTGCTTCTTTATCTTTATCACAGTCGCGACCTGACTTGGAACCACAAAGATTTAATGCTTTTCTATAATCTTCCTTAAAGAAAGAAAGTGTAAACATCTCTTCTGCATCTACGAATTCCTTCGTATATCTCTGTGGGCGAATATATGCTGTAGCCACATTCATCCCCCACATAATTCCAACACCACCCCAGCTGGCTGTCATTGTATTATGCTTCTCTTCATCTCCTGCTGTGATCAACATCCATTCCTTGCTGATCTTTGTAAAAGGGTTAAATGAAAGTTCCTCAATCTTTACTTCTTTAAATGCCATTTTTGTTTCCTCCTTATAAGAAGCGGCCGTTACTGTATCCAACTTAATGCTACAGTAACAGCCACTATTTCTCTACTTCATTTCAATTATTTTGCAACAATTCTGCGGAAGTTTTTCTTTCCTTTTTTCACGATCTTTCCTTCTCCATCGAAGTCTGCCGGAGCATATGTTGTTGTAATGTCTGTTACTTTCTCTCCGTCTACAGAAACACCACCCTGTGTTACGGCACGTCTTGCGTCAGATCTGGAAGATGCCTGTCCACTCTTTACAAGAACTGCAAGGATATCAATCTTTCCATCCTGGAAATCTGCTTCTTCCAGTTCTGTTGTTGGCATGTTATCAGCATTTCCCTGGCTGAACAGTGCACGTGCACTCTCCTGTGCTTTCTTCGCTTCTTCCTCACCGTGAACAAGTTTTGTCAGCTCATATGCAAGGATTTCTTTTGCTGTGTTAAGCTGTGCACCTTCCCATGTGTCCATCTTGTCAATCTCTTCAAGCGGAAGGAATGTCAACATACGGATACATTTCAGAACATCAGCATCTCCGACATTTCTCCAGTACTGGTAGAAGTCAAATGGGGATGTCTTATTTGGATCAAGCCATACAGCACCTGACTGTGTCTTACCCATCTTCTTACCTTCGGAGTTCAGAAGCAGTGTGATTGTCATAGCGCTTGCATCTTTACCAAGTTTACGACGAATCAGCTCTGTACCTGCGAGCATGTTGCTCCACTGGTCATCTCCACCAAACTCAAGGTTACATCCGTAGTTCTGGAACAACTCATAGAAGTCGTATGCCTGCATGATCATGTAGTTGAATTCAAGGAAGCTGAGTCCCTTCTCCATTCTTTGCTTGTAGCACTCCGCTGTCAGCATTCTGTTTACTGAGAAATGAGGTCCTACCTCACGAAGTACATCGATGTAGTTCAGATCAAGCAACCAGTCTGCATTATTTACCATAAGCGCTTTTCCATCAGAGAAATCGATGAAACGGCTCATCTGCTCTTTGAAGCAGTCACAATTATGCTGGATCTGCTCCGGTGTCATCATGCTTCTCATATCAGTTCTTCCGGATGGATCTCCGATATATCCTGTACCACCACCGATCAGTGCGATTGGCTTGTTTCCTGCTTCCTGCAGACGTTTCATCAGGCACAGTGCCATGAAATGTCCTACATGAAGACTGTCTGCTGTCGGGTCGAATCCAATATAGAATGTAGCCTTTCCATTATTTACAAGTTCTTTGATTCTCTCCTCATCTGTTACCTGGGCGATCAGGCCTCTTGCCTGAAGTTCTTCATAAATTCCCATTTTCCTTCTCCTTCTCTTTTTTATATTTCTGTAATCTCTACAGAATGTTCATAACATGTTGTTGAGCACAAGTACCGTGCCCCCTAACACTACAACGCATCATTCAGCATCAGATTATTTTGTATTAAAAAAGTCCTTACTGCATGACGCAATAAGGACGATCTATCACCGTGGTACCACCTTAATTCACCGACAACATTTTTTCGGATGTAAGTATAAAATTCTTACCTTTATGTCTGTCAGTCTCATTCGTGCAATAACGAGCACAACTCCGTCACAGCCTACTCTCCGGCTGATCTGCTGTCCATATCAATCATTGAACTTTCATCATCGGATTTCAGTGTGAAGCTCCAGGATGTATTCGCAGTCAGTCATCTACGCGCCTCTCATCAGCCGGCAGCTTTCTGTGTGTCTGTTCTGTCTGTTACTTATTCCCTTCATAGCCTTCCATATATAACTTCTATATAAGAGTCAGAATAAACTCTCGTAGTCTTGATGATAGACTATTGTAATCCTTTTGTCAAGTGGTCTTACATATATAAAAACGGAAGTGTCCCCGGCTCTTCGCCGATTCCACTTCCGCTTTTGAAAAGGGATTATTAATGTGTGTGTTATCCGTATTCTTTCACATCATTATCCCGGATAACCTAATTATCATTTAAACTTATTTGCAAAGTTTCTTGAACTCGTCAGCTACAAACTGAACTTTTGTTCCAATGATTACCTGAACGTCTTTCTGAGATGGACGAACAACGCCTGCAACACCTGCAGATTTGATCTTCTTCTCATCAACCTTTGTGTAATCTTTGATTACAAGACGAAGTCTTGTGATACAGTTGTCGACAGACTCTACGTTATCTTTTCCACCAACACCATCAAGAACGATCTTAGCTACTGTTGTGAAGTCATCGTTTGCAAGAACAACTTTTGTTTCATCATCATCGTCATCTTCACGACCTGGTGTCTTCAGATCGAATTTAACGATTGCGAAACGGAATACAGCGTAGAATACGATGAAAGCTGCGATTCCAAGAGGAATGATAAGCCATGTCTTAGCTGCTGCCGGAAGGGGAGCAGAGAAGATAAGGTCTGTAAGTCCTGCTGAGAAGCTGAATCCTGCACGGAATCCAAGAGCTACTGTGATTACTGTAAAGATACCATACAGTAATGCGTATACAACGTAAAGTGCCGGAGCGAGGAACATGAATGCGAACTCGAATGGCTCTGTAACACCACAAACGAATGCGGAAATTGCTGCAGATGCGATAAGTCCGATTGCAACTTTCTTCTTATTGCTCTTTGCAGACTGAATCATAGCAAGAGCTGCTCCAGGGATACCAAACATCATACATGGGAAGAATCCTGACATGTACATTCCAAGACTCCAGGAAACGTCTGCAGATGTTTCTCCATTCCAGAAGTGTGACAGGTCTCCAAGTCCGATTGTATCAAACCAGAATACATTGTTCAGTGCGTGGTGCAGACCGAACGGGATAAGTAATCTGTTAAAGAATGCATAGATACCAGCTCCAAGAGCTCCCATTCCTTCGATTCCTTTTCCAAGTGCAACCAGTCCTGCAAAGAGTACCGGCCATACAAAGAGCAGAACTGCAGATACAATAATAGAAACAACACCTGCAACGATTGCTACACAACGCTTACCACTGAAGAATGACAGCCAGTCAGGAAGCTTAGTTGATTTGAATCTGTTGTAGCAAAGTGCACCGATGATACCGGCGATGATACCGATAAATGGGTTTTCGATTTTGCTGAATGCGATAAATGCTGTTGATCCTTCTTCCAGTGTTCTAAGAACAGATACTGCTCCAGTAGAAAGAAGGTTTGTGATCATCAGCCAGGATGCAAGTGCAGCAAGACCTGCTGTACCATCATGGTCATCAGACATACCAACACCAACACCGATTGCAAAGAGGAGTGCCATATGATCGATCAAGGCACCACCAGCTTTTACAAGGAAAAATCCGATCTGCTCAACAACACCAGTTACATCTCCACCCTGCATAGTAGATGGACACATTGCGTATCCTAATCCCATCAGGATACCACAAATCGGAAGACAAGCAACAGGAAGCATAAGAGCTTTTCCTAATTTCTGTACGAATTTCATAGAATTCCCTCCTTAATAATCTCTCATTTTTAATCCCTTTTTATTTTAACCGGCAAATGAGTCCTCCGGTCAAAATCACCTCTGATCCTCCGGGTCTTCCACAAACCAGAGAACCATCTATGACAAAAGCGCAATGCGCTAAAGTCCAAGTTCATCTGCGGCTGTTCATTTCTCAATGCAGCCTTTCACTTTTGTTACCGTTCAAAGCAACCTTATTCGTCCTCCGAATCCGCCATCGCAACACGGCGAATATGGAGTGTCAGATACAAAACTTCCTCTCCTGACAGCTTGCAGTCTGCCGTCTGTTCTATGTAATCTGCAACTTTTCTGCTGCAAGAATACTCCTTCGGATACTTTCTCTGCATCATCTCTGTGATCTCATTCTCTTCCTCTTCCAGCAATTCCTTACGATAAATCCTCTGAAGAAGAAACTTCACATGTGTCAGAAATCTCTCATAATGCAGCGAGCCTTCATCCATCTCAATTCCAAGTTCATCTGCTACGATTCCAAGAATCTCTTTCATCTGATTTGGAAATCGTACCGCATCCCGAATATCTGTTCCATACTCTGCGTTGACAAAATGCAATGCAATAAATCCTGCTTCGTCCTCAGGCATCTCTACATCCAGTCTCTTTTTCACAAGTTCTACCGCATATCTTCCGAGTTCAAATTCCTGTGGATAAAATCTTTTAATCTCCCACAGCAACGCATTCTCAAGATGAATCCCCTTTTTACAGCGGCTGATTGCAAAACTGATATGATCTGTCAATGTAACATAGATGCTTTGATTTAATTTCAGCTTCATTGTCTTCTTCGCATAAGAAATGATCTCATTGGAGATTTGAACCTGCTCAAGCGGCATCTTCGCCAGCAATTCCTTGAGCTGCCCTGCTATGCTCTGACTCTTGATGCGGAAAATCTTCTCAACCTTCTCCACCGGAACTTTCTGCCCCCGCTTCATCTGGAATCCGATTCCCCGTCCCATGATAACAACTTCTAAGCCTGTTTCATCAAATGCAGATACAATGTTGTTATTAATTATTTTGTCTATAACCATCCGATTGGCCTTTCTCTAACTTCGGGAGAATCTCCCTAATAAATAAAAAAGCCAAACTTTAAGGCATCCCCCTGATTCATCCGGTGACGCTCATAAAATCTGGTTTTGCCTGCCTAACAGTAACAATCCTTCTTTAATGATAACTGTTCGTCAATGTTATCTCTTTTCTACGTGATTCAGTATAACAAACCTGCACATAAAAGTCAATCAAATATTTTATATTTTGTTAATAATATTTATACTTTTTTTATATTTTTATGTATTCCGCGATTCTTTTCGTTATTTTTTACAAAAACAAATTTCAGACATACTCTTTTCTTCGGGTCTCCGTCTGAAATTTGGTTCTGTCTACTGACAATCACCACACTGTCTAGTGTAACAGCGAAACGGTTCATTGTCAACCTTTACAAAAAATTATTTACTTTTTTCTTCAAGGTAGTCAATTTCAACAAGCCTTAGTCCCTGTGGAGGAACTGTCATTCCTGCTGCCTGTCGGTCCTTTGCCTCAAGAATGGCTGGAATCTGTTCCGGGGCAATCGCTCCTCTTCCGACTCCGATCAACGTACCTGCAAGGATTCGGACCATATTGTAGAGGAATCCATTTCCACGGACACGAATGGTAATAAGTTTCCCCTCTTTCTCTACTTCCAGATCATAAATCGTGCGAACCGTATCTTCCACCTGAGTATGAACATTACAGAAGCTCTTAAAGTCATGCTCCCCTTTCAGGTATTCTGCTGCTTCTCTCATCTTCTCAAGATCAAGATCAAATGAAACATGATACGTGTCTCTTCTTCTCATCGGATCCGGGAACTTGCTATTTAAGATCTTGTACTCATACGTTTTCTCCGTATCACAATATCTTGGATGCCAGTCTGCTTCCACCTCATCTGATGCCACAACCACAATATCTTCCGGAAGCAGTGGATTCAATGCATAAGCAAATCGGTCTGCCGGGATTGTAGACTCTGTGTCAAATACAGCAACGTTTCCCTTCGCATGGACTCCCGCATCTGTGCGGCTTGCCCCGATCACGATAATCTCTTCCTTCGTAAGTCTAGAGATTGCCTGATTCAATTCACCTTCAATCGTCGGCACTTCCGGCTGCACCTGCCATCCACAATAAGCAGTGCCGTCATATGCCACCCTTAATCTGATTCTTCTCATATCTGTTCTTTCTCCTAATACTATGAGAAACACGCTCCGCGAGTTTCTCAAGTTATCGCGGCAGTCGCCAAGTTCTCGTGCAAGCACGGACTTTGGCTCGTTGCTCGCGTAAATAAAAGGGACAGAAATCTCCGTCCCTCTTCTCTATTTATTTTATTCTAAAAAATCCACAATTTAAACGGCACAAATCTTCCGATCACTACAATCGCGATCAGATATCCCCATGTGATTGCATAAGCAAGTCTGTCCTGATAATGATATTTCAAAGGCTTCATCTTTGTACGCCCTTCGCCACCATGATAACAGCGGGCTTCCATTGCCATCGCCAGATCATTCGCTCTTCGGAATGCAGACACGAAAAGCGGAACAAGAATCGGAATCATTGCCTTTGCTCTCTGGATAATATTTCCTGATTCAAAATCAGCTCCTCTTGCAATCTGTGCCTTCATGATCTTGTCTGTCTCTTCCAGCAGAATCGGAATAAAACGCAGTGCAATAGACATCATCATCGAAATTTCGTGTACCGGTACATGGATTCGGTTCAGTGGATGAAGCAGCTTCTCCAGTCCATCTGTCAGTCCGTTCGGAGTCGTTGTAAATGTCATCAAAGAAGAACCTGCAACAAGCAGTACAAGACGGACTGCCATGAACACAGAAGTACGAAGCCCTGTCTCTGTGATCGTAATGATTCCCCAATGGAATAACACTGCACCGCCTCTTGTAAGGAACAAGTTCATAGCCACTGTAAACAATAACAAGATCACAATCGGCTTAAGTCCTTTTCCAATAAACTTTGCCGGGACTTTAGAAACGTGAATCATGCACGCAAGAAATACAAATGCCAATGCATATCCAAGCACACTGTTCTGCACAAATAAAGAAACCAAAAAGATCAGTGTGCAGACAATCTTCACACGCGGATCCAGTCTGTGGATCGGACTCTGCGCCGGATAATACTGTCCTATCGTAATATCTCTGATCATGACTGCACCTCCTGTCTCTTCTTCAGGAAGTTGTAGATCTCGTCCGCAGCCTCTTCCACAGTTGTCGCATCTGCTGATACATCAAATCCTTTTTCTTTCAGATCATGCATTACATATGTTACCTGTGGTGCTGCCAGTCCAACAGCCTCAAGCTCTTTATAATGGCGGAACACTTCTTCCGGTGTACCGTCAAGCATCTTTTCTCCATCATTCATCACGATCAGGCGCTCCACGTATTTTGCAACATCTTCCATACTATGGGAAACAAGAATTACTGTCATTCCGGTCTTCTCATGAAGCAATTTTACCTGATCTAAGATCTCATCTCGTCCCTTCGGATCCAGTCCGGCTGTCGGCTCATCCAGAACAAGTACCTTCGGATGCATTGCAAGAATTCCCGCGATTGCCACACGACGCTTCTGACCTCCGGATAATTCAAATGGGGACTGCTTATAATATTTCTCCGGAAATCCTACAAGCTCCAAGGCTTCTCTTGCCTGCTTCTCGCACTCTTCCTTGGAAAGTCCCTGGTTCTTCGGTCCAAAACACACATCACTTAACACATCAACTTCAAACAACTGATACTCTGGATACTGGAACACAAGTCCTACCTGTGTACGCAGTTTCTTCATATCATATCCGTCCTCGTAAATGTTCTGCCCCTCATAAAGTAATTTCCCTGATGTTGCTTTCATCAGACCGTTCAAATGCTGGATCAAGGTTGATTTTCCCGAACCCGTGTGTCCAATGATTCCCACAAACTGTCCCTGCGGAATCTCCAGACTGACATCCTTCAGTGCATGATGCTCATATGCAGTTCCCGGGCTATATACATAACTGATATTTTCTAATTTAATTGACATAAGGCATCCACCAATTCTTCCCTTCTAAGAATTCCTTTCGGCAGCGGAACTCCTTTTTGAATCAATGCGTCTGCCAGCATTGTCACCTGTGGTACATCCATACGGTACTTCTTGAGTTCATCTACCCGGCTGAAGATTTCTTTCGGTGTACCATGCATCACCACATGCCCTTCATCCATTACAAATACCTGATCCGCATCGATCACTTCTTCCATATAATGTGTGATCAGGATCACCGTAACATTCTTCTCTTTTCGAAGCTGCTCTACCGCTTCAATAACTTCTTTTCGTCCATTCGGATCAAGCATCGCCGTCGGCTCATCGAGCACGATGCACTTCGGCTCCATCGCGATTACTCCTGCGATCGCCACCCTCTGCTTCTGGCCTCCGGACAGTTTATTTGGAGAATCCTTTCTGCGCTCCAGCATACCGACTGCACGCAGACTGTTCTCTACCCGTTTCCAGATCTCGTCCGTAGGAACTCCTAAGTTCTCCGGACCGAATCCTACTTCCTCTTCTACAACAGTTCCGATAATCTGGTTATCCGGATTCTGAAATACCATTCCGGCGCTCTGTCTGATGTTCCAAAGCTCATTCGGATCTTTCGTATCTCTTCCGTCCACCCACATCGTTCCACCTGTCGGGACAAGAATCGCATTCATATGCTTCGCCAGGGTAGACTTTCCTGAACCGTTATGTCCAAGAATCGCCACAAAAGACCCCTGCGGGACATCAATGTCAACTCCGTCAATGGCGCGATGGGATCCGATCACATTACCTTCTTCGTCTCGTTTATCATATTCAAATACAAGCTTTTCAGCACGTATCATTCCCATGGAATATACCGCCTTTCTTATTATGAAAATGCATAAGAAAATAAAACTTTCTAATGTCTCTGTATCGTTATTAGTTGCATAAGGCGAACTGCTGAAAAGCAATTCAAAATTTATTTTACGGTATCACAAAAAGATTTGCAAGCATGCATACAGTAAAATACAGTAAAATGCGAAAATTTAGTTATTACAGCACCTTTCGTCCATTGAACCTCCATTCCGATTATGATATTCTTATCTTATTAGAATATAGAACAGAACGAACCTCGATTATCACATTTCTGGTTACTGTTCTGAGTAATACTAGAATGAGGAGGCACATATTATGTCAAAATACGTTATGGCATTAGATGCCGGAACCACAAGTAACCGCTGCATTTTATTTAATAAAAAAGGGGAAATCTGCAGCGTCACACAGAGAGAATTCACACAACATTTTCCGAAACCGGGCTGGGTTGAGCACGATGCGGATGAAATCTGGGCAAGCATGCTCGGAGTTGCTGTGGAGGCTATGAACATCATCGGCGCAGAACCTTCTGATATCGCTGCAATCGGTATCACGAACCAGCGCGAGACAACGATCGTGTGGGATAAAAATACCGGCGATCCTATCTGCCACGCAATCGTCTGGCAGTGTCGTCGTACTGCTGAATTCTGCGATTCTTTGAAGGAAAAAGGACTGACAGAAAAGTTCCGTCAGAAAACCGGCCTTGTACTTGATGCTTATTTCTCCGGAACAAAGATCCGTTGGATCCTCGACAACGTTCCGAAAGCAAGAGAACGTGCCGAGCGCGGAGAACTGCTCTTTGGTACAGTAGAGACCTGGCTGATTTGGAAACTGACGAAAGGCGCAGTACATGTTACAGACTACTCCAACGCATCACGAACCATGCTTTTCAATATCAATACATTAGACTGGGATGACGAGATTCTCGAAGAACTTCAGATCCCACGCTGTATGCTTCCGACACCAAAGCCTTCCAGCTGCATTTACGGAGAGACAGATCCTTCCGTCCTCGGCGGAGCGATCCCGATTGCCGGTGCTGCCGGAGATCAGCAGTCAGCACTTTTCGGTCAGACCTGCTTTAAACCGGGAGATGCGAAGAATACTTACGGAACCGGATGCTTCCTTCTGATGAACACCGGAGAGAAACCTGTCATTTCCAACAATGGGCTGGTCACCACGATTGCCTGGGGACTTGACGGAAAGGTTACATATGCTCTGGAAGGTTCTATCTTTGTTGCCGGTGCAGCGATCCAGTGGCTGCGTGATGAACTGCGCCTGATTGACTCCGCAGACGACTGCGAATATATGGCAAAGAAAGTGAAAAATACAAACGGCTGTTATGTTGTACCTGCTTTCACCGGACTTGGTGCTCCATATTGGGATCAGTATGCCCGCGGAACGATCGTCGGCCTGACACGTGGGGTAAATAAATACCATATCATCCGTGCAACCCTCGAGTCTCTCGCTTATCAGGCATATGATGTCCTGACTGCCATGAAGGCAGATTCCGACATTAATCTTGCCTCCCTGAAAGTAGACGGCGGCGCAAGCGCAAATAACTTCCTGATGCAGACACAGGCTGATCTGATCAACGCACCTGTCCACCGTCCGGTCTGCGTTGAGACGACTGCTATGGGAGCTGCTTATCTGGCTGGTCTTGCAGTCGGCTACTGGAACAGTCTTGAAGAAATCAAAGAGAACTGGGCGATCGATCAGATCTTTGAACCTTCGATTGATCCGGAAGTCCGCGAAAAGAAACTGAAAGGCTGGCACAAGGCTGTTAAATATTCCTTCGACTGGGCGAAAGAAGATTAACATTTTTATATCTTTGAAAACGAATTTCTGCATAAAGAGCATATAGAAAAGCTGCTGTCCATCTGTTGTTCACAAATCCCGTAAACAACAGTTCGTACAGCAGCTTTTTATATTTCATACTCGTAACTGTTCTTCTATTTTATTTACAACTCATCCAGACTTTCCTTGAATCCTTCTCCAAGCACTTCACTTGTCTCAGTAAACATTACAAAGGCCGAGTCATCTACCTGGTAAACTGCATTTTTCACAAGATACGCTTCTGACTTAGAACATGCACAGAGCAGAACATTTCTCTTACTCTTCGTATAAGTCCCCATTCCTTCCAGAGAAGTAACACCACGATCGGTGATTCTTCCAATCTCCTCCGCTGTTTCCTCTCCTTTCGATGTTACGATAATCGCAAGTGATCCTGCACCGATTCCGTAAAGGATCTTGTCAATTACCATAGAGCAGACAAATACTGCGATCAATCCATAAAGAACCGAATCAACATCACCGAATACCGGCCATCCGATCAAGATAATAATCAGGTCGATCAGCAGCGTCAATCGTCCGAGTGACATATGCGGTCTCTTCTTTTTGATCGTCATAGTCAGGAAATCTGCTCCGCCCGAAGAAGAACCTCTCATATAGAAAAGAACCATTCCAAGTCCAAGCAATGCACCTGAGTAAATCGCTGCAAGCAGACGCTGCCCTGTATAGTATGGGAACATCGGAAATACAAGATCGACAAAAATGGTTGAAATAATCATTGTCCTCGCAGTCTTCATCAAAAACCTCTTTCCTACTGTCTTGTAACTGATGATGACCAGCGGAATATTCAGTATCAATGTCATTGTACCGACCGGAAGATTCCATAACTTGTTCATGATCAATGCAATACCTGAAATCCCTCCCGGCGCAAAGTTTCCACTCTCTGCAAATGTATAGATTCCGGCACCAAACAAAATACTTCCTATAATATCATACAAAATATCCACTGCAAGCTCTTTCTTCGGATGCTCTGCCCGCAATTTTTTATTCTCCATCATACCATTTCCCTCTCGTTTACATCTTATTTTCTATTCTGTCGCTTTTGCGTTCGGATAAATCTTCTCCATCTTCGCATCATCATAATGCTCATCTGCCCATTTCTGAATGCTGTTTTCCGCTACAACGCCCTTTCCACGTTCATCATAACGAACAAGTGCAATACATGACACAGCCACATTGCAGACCATGAAAATGATCAAAAACCAGGTAAGCACCTTCCCTGTCAGCATCGGGATTTTCTCAATCCATGCGGAAATGTGCGGATAGATCTTCTTAAACCAGACAACTGCCGCAATTCCCCAGAAGAAGCAGTATAATAAGTTGATTCGGCCTCCTAAGTTAAATGGAATCTCACTATAGTCCCAAAATACTTTCCCGAATACAATTTCAGTAAACACACTGCAAAGATATTCATACGCTCCACCGAGCAATGTACCGATGATAAATAAGAAGCTGTCACTCTTATCTTTATATTTGTAAAGCATTGCTGTCACAAGTGCGATCGCCAGTCCCCAGACAATACTGAACGGTCCCCAGACCACACTGGAGCGACTCATCCACACACCTGCCGTGATTCTGCAGAAAATCGTCTCTGTAATGTCTCCAAGAAATGCTCCTACAAAAAACAACAGCACAATCTTATAGAACCCACAGCCTGCGGCAAATACTTTCCCCTTCTCCGATTCTTCTTCCTTGCGGATCAGTTCCATTGCCTTTGGATACGCTTTTTGGATACGTTTCCCAACCCATCCGGAAATCGCACTTCCAAGCTTATTGCTGACTTTATCCAGACCTTCATTCGTAGCTTCCCACCGCGCGAGGTTCTTTCCTTTTCCACGAAGTAGCAGATAAGATCCGAGGATATCCACAACCAATACGCCAAGAAGAACCAATACAAGGATCTTCATCAGGAACAGAGGTAACATTTTAAATACTATGATTGCAAATCTGTTTCCCCAGCGGATTCCGAGATATCCAAGAGCACCCCAGATAAGAGAAGCCGGGATACAGATATATCCGTCCAGATTCCATTTAATCCTGGAGTAATCCCACCATCTGGCTTTAAATGCCTTCTCGATCAAATGCCCTGCAACCCATTCGATCACTGTAGCATAAATCGTTGCAAATAAAAAAAGCCAGACTCCTCTTAGCTCCTGTAATCCAAATGTCATGAACAGAGCGGCGATACCGTAGATCACACAGAACGGTCCATTCACCAGACCTCTGTTCGCAAACTTCTTCTGTTTTACTGTTGCGGCCGCTGTCTCCAGCACCCATCCTAAGAAAGAATAGATGAAAAACAGCCAAAGCAGTTCATACCATGTAAAACGAATCATTGCTCCATCTCCTTTGTACCATGTTTTCATTCACATCTTTCTTAGTATAACGCAAATCAGTGCTTTTTCCTAGGGATAAATCCAAAAATAATTAATACTCCGATCAGCCCGAATTTATAAAAAAAACAGCGCTTTCGCACTGCTTCTCATTTCTGTCTATATATCATGTACCTTCAAAACTACATACAGTTAAAACCAACATCATCATCCAAACCTATCACTGCTTTGGTTATGCCCTCGACCTAT